>CAZSSJ010000008.1:0-23819 GCA_964609775.1 uncultured Gammaproteobacteria bacterium | reverse complement strand
CCATGTTCTCCGTCTCCGAGTTTCTTTCTGACTCGGCAGTGCGGCGGTTTATTCGAAGAGTCGGGCCAGAGAATACGACTGACATGCTCGACCTGCGCACTGCTGACCGTCTTGGTTCGGGCGTTAAGTCAACTTCCTGGAGGCATGAGGATTTTAAACAAAGAATTATTGAGGTTCAAAAACACATTCCCTCAGTCAAGGATTTGAAAGTGAATGGCCGAGATGTCATGGAAGTTTTGGGCATCAGCCCGGGGCCAAAGGTGGGAGAAATTTTGGAAAAGCTTTTTGAAGAGATTATGGAAGAACCACATAAGAACGAAAGAGAACATCTACTTTCGGAAATTAAGAGACTGGAGTCCGTTTTTTCTTAGGAGTAAGAGTTTTAGGAATTTCCCCCTTTTTTCTCCCAAGTTCTCTACGACTTTGCTGTATAAACTTACTAAAAATTTCGGCTTCTCCTACCAGCGCTGTTCTATTAGCTCTATCAAGACCCTGTTCGGCTGTTCTAATGGCCGCTTCTGTAAGGGCGTCCTCAGGCTGTCTTTTCGATTTCATTATTAAATGATATCAAATCAAGTCGATTATTTCTTCTCCCATAATACCAAAAGTGGGGCGGCGTTGAAGATGGAGGAATAGGTGCCAGAAAAGACGCCGACGAAGAGGGCGACGACGAACCAGCGAATAGACTGCCCGCCGAAGAGGATGAGAGCCAACAAGGTGAAAAGTACAGTTAGGGATGTGGTTAGCGACCTCCCTAGTGTTTCTAGTAAGGATTCGTTGACGATCTGTTCAAAGTTTTGCTTGCCGCTGTATTTTTGGAGATTTTCCCGAATGCGGTCAAAGACAACAATGGTGTCATGAACGCTGAAGCCGATGATGGTCAAAAGAGCGGTGACAAAAAGGGCATCGATTTCGACGGCAAAAAGGTGGCCAAGAATGGAAAATATGCCCACCACAACGAGCACGTCGTGCAGAAGAGCGACAACCGCGGCAATGCCGAACTTCCAGGGCGAATAGGGTTTGGGGACTTGACGAAAAGCATAAGCGATGTAGAGAACAATGGCAACACTGGCTAAAGCGACTGATTGTACGGCTTTGATGGTTAGCTCTTTACCAACAGTTGGTCCGACAGTTTCAAAACGAATGTCTTTGGTGCCGGGAAGCTGCTTGTTGATGTCCGCAAGAATTTTGTCTTTTTGACTCGGGGTTATCGCTTTGGTGCGGAACAAATAGGTACCGCTGCCGGTGGGCTGAATGGAGGCAACTTCCACCTGGCCGTGCTGAATGGTTTCCTTAATTTTTTCGATGTCAGTTTGATTTTTGAGGGCCGGACCTTGCAGTTCCAGAAGGGTACCGCCGGTGAAATCAATTGAGGGGCGAAGACCAAAAAGAGCAAGGGAAATAATGCCGGGAATAATCACCAGCAAGGAAATTGCAAAAAAGAGATATTTGAAGCGCATTATGTTAAACATCTTGGTCAAATTCGACTAATTGGACTTATTTGATTCAAATGTCCTTAGAAATGTCCGGGTTACCGTGATCGCGGTGAACAACGAGACGAGAACGCCAACGGCCAGAGTCAGGGCAAAACCGCGAACCGGGCCGGTGCCGAACCAATAGAGAATGGCACAGGTGATGAGAGTGCTGGCGTTGGAATCGCGGATTGAAGGAAAAGCCCGGTTGAAGCCGGCTTCAATGGCCGCCAGACGGTTTCTCCCCCACCGCAGTTCTTCTTTCATCCGTTCAAAAATGAGAATGTTGGCGTCGACAGCCATGCCAATTGAAAGAATGAAGCCGGCAATCCCGGCCAGAGTGAGGGTGATAGGAATCAATTTAAAGAGGGCAAAAACAAGAAGGGTATAGATAATGAGAGCAAGATCAGCAAACAGGCCGAGTTTTCCGTAGTTAGCTAGCATGAAAACGGCGACGATAGTGAGGCCAATCGCCCCGGCCAGCAAGCTTTTGTCAATTGACTGCTGGCCAAGAGTGGCGCCGATGGTGCGCTGCTCAACGATGTGCACCGGTGCGGGCAGGGCGCCGGAAGTGAGAAGAGTAGCGATTTCTTTTGTCTGCGCCGTGGTGAGGCCGCCGGAGATGACTGTTTGACCGCCGGTGATTGGTTCCCGAACCGTCGGGGGATTCATGACTGGCTGGTCGTCGAGAAGAATGGCGATGGGTTTGCCAACGTTTCGGGTCGTGATATCGGCCCACTTTTCGGTGCCTTCACTATTGAAAGTGAGTTCAACGATTGGTTCACCGGTGTTTTGGTCGAATCCAGGTTTGGCGATTTTGAGGTCTTTGCCAGTGAGATTGGTTTCTTTTTGAAAAGGACCGTATAGCAGAGCCGATTCGGTGGAGACTTTAGCGGCTTCGGAAGCGTCAACAGACTCCCGAAAAGTGAGCTGGGCAGTTTTCCCGATGAGACCAATGGCCTCGTTGAGGTTGGTTACCCCAGCAAGTTCGACGATGAGGCGATAGTCCTGCCCCACCTTAGCCGTTTGGACGACGGGTTCGGAAACACCGTAGAGGTCGACCCGTCTTCGGATGATTCCCTGAAGAGCCTCGAGGGCCTGACTGCGATCGGCGGGACTGATTTTAGACATATCCACCTGAAGCGTTAAGTGGGTGCCTCCGGCCAGGTCGAGACCTTCCTTTATTTCCAGATCCCGAACGAAAGCATTACCAAGGTTGAGAGCTGGTCTTTCCAACTGGCGATCAACCTTGATGCTCCCCAGTTGAAAATTCAACCGCGGCAGATGACTTGGCAGGTCGACAAAGACTGCTGCCACCGTCAGAAGAAAAATAATGCCGATGAGAAACCGGTTGGACATGACTGGGACTTTTTTGATGAACTATGTTTGGGGACGGTTTTTCTTTCGCGGAGAGCGAAGAACGTTCTGCGCGATGACCAATTGTTGGGCTCCTTTAAATCTCAAGATGAGCGCTCCTCGATTTGGTCTTTTTTCTATTTTAACGTTGTCCCCCTTTTTAATGCCAACCATCTGGACAAACTCTCTCGGGATGGTGACGGCCAGACTGTGGCCGGACTGAATGACTTTTGACATTAGTACCCGGAAATTAATTCTTCCTCATCGCCAATTATCATGAGCCGGGCGCTCTCAAGAATGTCCAGGATGAAGGGATCCTTTTTTTTCTTGCGAAAAGCGTATTCTTCTTCGGTCATCGGGGTGAAAAAGATTTCCCGATTGCGCCGCAATTCCTCTTCTCGAACCAAAGCAGCCACTTCAGGAATGACCACGTTGCCGATAATCAGAAGGTCGACTTTTTCGGCCGTCCCGGGAATGTTGCGGGCAAATTTCCCAGAAAGCATGGCAAACTTCACTTTGCCAAGTTTATTGCGGTTTTTCAAAATTGCTCCGCCAAGTCCGGTTGTTTTGGTGATCAATTCGAGCAAATCAAAATAGAGAGGGTAGTCTTTGCGAAAGGAATAGTAGAGTCGGTTGGCCCGTTGTTCCTTAGAAACCATGCCAGCGCGCTCCATGTGGGCCAGCTCGCGGCGAACGGCGTTGATTTCTTCCTTGGTGCGACGGACAAGTTCACGGACGTGGATGATTTGTCCAGGGTCAGTGAGAAAGATTTGAAGAAGTTTAACCCTGACCCGAGAGATGATCAAATCTTCGAGCATAGCGCATCAACTAGGGCAGGTTTAGTTGAATAGTATCACGAATTTGCTTTATTGCAAGGTGATTTGTTGGCCGATGGGTAGGATCTCAATCCAGGTCTGGCCGCGATTGAATTTGACTTCGTTACCAGACGCGTCGCGAAAAACAGTTCGGGCAGTTCGGGAACGTTTGGACCAGGTGCCGTCAATCATCTTGCCGTCGATTAGGAATTTTGCCTTTCCAGCGCCGATTGTGCCGTAGAGAGCGTGGGAGCCGTGACCATCCTCGTCATAGCCATCATCAGCAATGGAAAATGTCTGAAACATGATGACGACGTTTTTAGCCAGAATTTGCTGATTGTTATTGATGTCTTTAAATTCTTTGCTGCCGTTAAATCTTAAATAAGAATTACTGTCGTGGTCATACTGCCATAAGACAGCGTAGTCACTGAGATATCCTGCCTGAACGCTCGAGAAGTTGAACTCGGCCGAAAACTTCCCGGGGCGGCTTTCCAGGGAAGCATCATCCTTGAAAGTCCATTTAACAAAATCTTCATCCCAGGGAAGTTCCTTGCCGGTTTTGTCATCTTTCTCGACGCCCGTGAGACCTCTTTTGCTGGCGGCGAAATCCCAAACCCGCTGGGTCGAGGTGTATTTGGAATGTTCGGTCGCACTGTCTTTGGCCACCCGGTCAACATCAAGAACGAAAACCGGCAGGCCAACCGCAATCCCGTCAATGTCATTATAGCTCTGCCAGCCGTAACGAGAAATTTGCCCCAGGGAGTTGGCCGGCCCGGCCGTGTTGGCTCCGCCGATGTGGACATAGAGCGGAGAGTTGCCATATTCTGAGATCCAGTCTAAGTAGTAGGTTCGGGCGGAGCGGACTGGACCAATGTATTCGGAATCTTGACAGAGATAGACCAGAAGAAAGCGGGTAATGCCGCCTTCGGCAACAGCCTCGTAGACAACGTCGGCAAAAGAAATGCCAGATTGTGGCCTCCCGGCGGTCGAATTCTCCACCATGACACCAATGGGGCGTCGTTTTTCCCAATTTTCCCGTTCCGGTTTACTCCTAAGGGCTCCGTTGAGAGGACAAGCCTCAGTTTTAGGCAAACCAGCGTATTTATTAACCGGAAGTTTAAATTTGCCATCGGTGGTTTGATCGCCCTGACCGGTGGAACTTGGGCTGTTCTGACTGCTGTCGGCACTGGGACGGAAATAGGAGAAAGCGGCATAAGAAATACCTGCAGAGAGCAGGTATATGAGAAGACCAGAGACAACGATGGCAATCTTGTCTTTTGGCATTTCAAACCCCGGGTAATTTTCTTATCCACATTCATCATACAGGTCTTTACTTAACTTAGTCAATATGTTAATTTCGTCTGGCATATGAGCAGAAAAACCCGCCGGCAGAAACTGGCAGCGGAGAAAAGAAGAGAAAGGCCTGGGCTCCAGAGGATCACTGACACGCCTGTCAGCGCCCGAGAAAATACCCAATACACATTTTCCGCATCAGAGACTGCCCCAGAACTAAACTCTAAGCAAACGGGGTTGGGCACTTTAGACTATTCATACGTTCTTTCTGATCTCAAAAGAATTTTCGTGCTCGCCACGCTTGCATTCTGTGCTCAAGGTGTGCTATGGTACTTCTTGAAGTAGAGACGTACGGTGTACATACCCGCCTACGCTCATGTTCGTCTCGTGTACTGCGTGCACGCAGCCGAGCACTCGCTTCGGACGGGTCCAAGAAAGTGTATCCCGCCACGGCGGGACTCTTTCTAGGAGAGGTGGTGAAAAGAATGGATTATCAAGGATACTGTGTTAAGGATCGGAAGAAAGTAACGATTAAAGACGGTAAGATTGTAACTTGGAAGAATGGACGAAGAGCTTATGTTGGCAAATGCCCGGATTGTGGAACAACTGTCGCCAGGGTGTTAGGAAAAGCCTAGTCGAAGGGGCTAGCCCTTCGGCTTCCGCTCAGGGTAAACGGCTAGGAGCTGGCGGCTGGTCACACTTAAAATTTAAAAAGAAGATTTCTTGAAAAAGAAGTCTTCTTTTTTAGGGGAAAGGGCGAAGAGGTTACAGATATTTTGTCACTTTGGCGTTTTTCTTGAGGTCGTCAAAAATCCTTTTGAATTCGTCGCTGCGCTTTTGACGGATGAGTGTGTCTTTGACCTCGGCTGTGAGTGAGGCTTCGTCAGTGGCGGGTAAAGTGTCTTTGTTAGCGGCAATATAGTCGGCGATATCTTTATCAGTAACAGTGACGTCGGCGGTCATCTTCTCGACAATGAGCTGCAATTCAACCTGTCGTTCCAAGTCGGCACGGGTCATGCCTTGTTGAGCCAGAGCGTCATCAAGGGACAAACCTTGAGGCAGGCTCTTAGACAGATCGGTAATTTTGGCGGTGACGTCTTGGGAGGAAGCGGTGATCCCTCTCTTTGCGGCTTCGGTTTTGATCAGATGCTCGTTAATCAGTTCGTCAAGGGTGGTGGAACCATAGCGGCTGACTAAAACTTTGTCCAGGTCGTGGCGCCAGATTGGCTGGCCGTTGACGCTGGCGGCGATGAGGAAACTCGTTTTGTTGTTCACGAATTTACCCAGTTGCGTATTTCGTCCTGAAGAGGTGTTCGCCCAGGCAATGAGGATGACAAGGGCAATCACTATCGGAGCCAGCATCAGGAGAGGGTGGACTGGTTTTCTTGGATTGCGGGCGGCCGGAACTTCGGCTGGTTCAGTAATCACACTCTCGTTTTGGCTTTGAGTCAGATTAATTTTTGGCGAGGTTGATTTGCTTCTCAGGGACCGATTATTTGCTGATGATTTTTTTCGTCTGGCCATGAAGTTTAATGCTTCGGGGCAGATTATATGACTTTGAGTTTAACAAAGGACGGGGAAAAATGAAAGGGACAGACGTTCTAGAGACCGACGGTATCCGATGAGGTGAAATTTTCCGCCGAGTCATCCACTTTGATCTGGTTTAGCTCCTCGGTCAGTTTGTCCACTGTGGCCGAATCGGGAATTGGTTGCGACCCCGGAGCCACTTCCGAGGAGTTTGGCTGGCTTGGACTTTCAATCTGGGGGACTGGTTGGGTTAAGGACGAGGTCTCAAGACTTCTTCCGAGGAAATACCAATAGGCAGTCCCCGCGCCAATGACAACAAGAATCAGGGCAATAATGAGGATGATGAGCAAGGTGTTTCCTTTTTGAGTATTCATTTTTTAGAGATTGCTACTTCCGGTGGCTTCAGTCGGTTCGGTCGCTGAGCCGCTAGCGACTTTCGGAAGCGGGCTCGCCTCGTTGCGAAGCGGGCTCGCCTCGTTGCGAAGCGGGCCACCGAAAGTTCGTTTAAGCAGCATTAAAGCTTTGTGAACTGACTGTTTGGCGTCGTTTATTTGTTTGAGAACACTTTGGAAGTCGTGTTGTTCGGCGGAGATCGCTTTGCCAGCGTTTATTTTGAGAGCACTTTCCGAAGCGATGTTGACAGTGTATTCTCTCGTTGATTGGGCCTCGACGGCGGCCGAAGCCGAGGCTAGTTTTACTTCAGCTTGAGAGACAGCGGCGTCGAGTTCCGAAGAGTGCTTGTCAGTAGCCTTAATGCGGTCAAGAATGTCGGTGAGTCGAGCAAGAATTTTCCGCCAGTGATCAACGCGGCGGCTGTTCACCCGGTTCATTTTTTCGGTGAGTTTTTCTATAATTTGGCGTTTGGCGTCGTTTTTAATTGTCTGAAGCCTTTCTTTGAACTGCTGCCGAGTGGCGCTGGCAGAAGCTTTGAGGTCCTCGCGGAGGTCCTTTGCCTCGGTGTTTTTATTTTTGGCATTAAGGGAGGTGGTTGGACCACGGTTGGCATTTTCTTCCCGAGCAAAAGCGGAAACGGACAAGGTGGTGACTAAGAACAAAAAACACAGGGCAAAAAGGACTTTCTTCATTACTTGTTTATTTTGAGTCATTAAGAGTCGGTTTGTCAAGCGACTGGTCATTAATTGTCTTTTTGGCGATATTGCAGTGCTTCAGCCACGTGGTTCACTTGGATGTTTTCGCTTTCTGCCAGGTCGGCAATCGTCCGGGAGACTTTTAATAGACGATAATAACCTCTGCCGGAAAGGCCGAGCGTGGACACGGCCTGAGTCAATAATTGGTGTGACTTTTCATCCAACAGACAATATTTTTTGACCTCTCGGTTTGACATCTCGCTGTTGGCTGTGATTTTCGCCCCATTAAACCTGACTATTTGTGTGTCCCGGGCTTTTTGGACTCTTTGTCTAATTGCCTTGGAGTTTTCCCCTAGCGCATAGTCAGACAATTTATTTGCGGGGATATCCGAACAGAAAACGTGCAAATCAATTCTGTCAAGGAATGGGCCGGACAGCCGTTTTTGATACTGAGAAATCTGATGGGGTGAACAAAGGCACTTTCGAGAGTTACTTAAGGTGTAACCGCAGGGGCAGGGGTTGCAGGCAGCAATGAGCGTAAATTTTGACGGAAAGTGACTCGTCCCGGAAGCCCGGGACACAGTGACAAAACCGTCTTCGAGAGGCTGGCGCAGGGCTTCCAAGGCGTGGCGGGGAAACTCGGGAATTTCATCCAGGAAAAGAACGCCCCGGTGTGCCAGAGAGATTTCTCCGGGTTTGGGACGGGTGCCGCCGCCTATTAGCCCGATGTGGGAGGTGGTGTGGTGGGGGCTGCGGAAAGGGCGTTTTTTGATGACCGGGTCTTTAAGAGAAAGAAGATTGCTCACGCTGTAGATTTTTGTGATCTCGATCGCCTCATCTTCCGTCAATTTTGGAAGAATTGAGGGGAAAGTCCGCGCCAGAAGGGTTTTGCCTGACCCGGGGCTGCCTTTGAGAAGGACATTGTGGCTACCAGCGGCGGCAATCTCCAAGGCACGTTTGGCTGATTCCTGACCTTTAATGTCCGAAAAATCCGATTCATAGTCAGTGTCAAAATCAAAGTCCAATTTTTCTTCGGGAATGGGGACAAGCTTTTTGACACCCAAAAAATGATCAACTAGATCTTTGAGCGAGGGGACAGCATAGATGGCAATTCCGGAAATAATGGCGGCTTCTTTTGCGTTGACCTGGGGAATAAAGATGTGCTTAAATCCTTGATCTTTGGCCATGAGGGCGATCGGGAGGACGCCCGGCGTGCTTCGGAGTCCCCCGTCGAGTGACAGCTCGCCCAAAAACAGACAGTCGCTGATGGCCACTTTCAAGGATTCGTTCCCCAGAAGAAGCCCCAAAGCAATCGGCAGGTCATAGAGAGCTCCTTCTTTGGGAAGATCGGCCGGCGCCAAGTTCACGGTTATTTTATGAATCGGGAAATCGAGACTGGAGTTTTGAATGGCTGACCGGACCCGCTCTTTTGACTCCTCGACGGCTTTATCGGCCAAGCCGACAATTTGAAAGTGCGGCAGCGCGCGGGAAGCAATGTCGACCTCAATGGTGATAGGAACGCTCTCAAGGCCGAGGACGGCGCCGGAGAAAACTTTGGCGAGCATGATTAGTAAGATCATAGCATTTTTTGGTATAATAGTGGGTGCTCTCCAAGACGGAGCAACTACTCTACTTCTTAAGGCTGGGGCTTGCCCCGCGAAGCTTTAGCGAAGTGGGGAGGAAAGTCCAGACAGCCGGAAGCAGGGTGTCCGGGTTAATTCTCGGAGGACAGTAGAAATACTGTAACGGTGAAGCTACAGAGACGAGTCTTCTGGTAGCCCAAAGCTATCAGGAGGGTGCAACGAAGCAATTCCCCCCGCTGCAAGGTACCGAATGGTCAACGGCCAGCTTCCGCCACGACCGAAGTTGTACCGCATTAGATAGATTGTTGCGTCCTTGCCAAGGTGAACCGATAGCAGGTTAAAACCCGCCTTCGCTAAAGCTACGGCGAGGTAAACAGAATCTGGCTTACCCGTTTTGGAGAGTTTTTTTAATGACAATGGCCCCGCTCACGACAATTAATAGAAACCCTAAAAAAAGAAGTAGGGTTTCGGGGCCGACCCCGGGGATTTTTTTAGTTAGTTGTAAATTGAGAGTCGGACGCTCGTTTTGGTGATCAACGGCTGCCGATGGGGAAGAAGCTGACTGGGTGCTAAGACCAAGAATCGAGTTGAGATCGAAATCCGTGGCTTCGGTATTGTTACTAGAAGAGTTATCAGCAACCGGTGGGTTGCTCTTTGGAGACAAAGAGGATAAAGAGTTTGAAGTTGGTTCAGGATCGGAAGATAGGACAGCGACCTCTTCAGGTTTAAACGACACTTCTTTAACGTCGGACTCATAGAATGTGTCGGAGTCGACCTTTTTAAAACGGACTTTAATTTTATATGATCCCTCCTTTTCGCCGCTTTGGAGGCGGGCGTTAAGGCTCCCTTGCCAAGAGCCGTCGACAACAGTCACCTGGGGAAACTTTTGCCAGGCATCATTGTCATCGAGCCAACCGTTTTGATAGGTCTGGCCGCGGGTCAGGTGGGAGGGATCAGGGCCGAGGCGAATTTTAACATAGTAGGGAGCGTCAGGAAGGTGACTTGCTTGAATTGGAATGGACAGTGTCGTGGCAACGGGCAAATTTGACGGGGGAGAAAAATCAATGGTCGGCTTACTTGACACCTCCTCGGAGTTTTGATCGGGGCTAGGCGACGGGTCCGGTGATGGTGACTGGCCAGTATTGACTGTCAGTGACAGGTCGTCCCAAAGAAGCGAGGTCGTTGATCCGTCTGCTGGCGGGTCAAGATTAATTCGTGTTTCCAGAAACTTCGTCTGGTCGCTCGTTATGAAATCAAGACTAATTTGCTTCCAAGAAGGGCTAAGAACGTGGCTGGAATCATTGTTTTTAATTGTCCCCGCAGTTGCCGTGCACTTTGAATCGGTTCGCTCGACAGCCCGAAAATAGGCGTTGGGGCTTCCACTGAGCACCTTCGTCCAGCCGGAAAAGTGATAGGAAGTGTTAGGTGTGGCGGGAATTACCTGACAAAGATATTTTGTCGATGTCGACGAACTTTGCAAGAGAGCAGAGTTTGCGCCTGATTGAGCATCATCCGACGCGGATGTGGCTAGTGTTCCGACGTTTTTGGTCCAATCGGATGGGACTTCTCCATCCCAAGACTCAAAATCGGCATTGGTCAGAAGACTGTCAGAGGCAAAAACGGTTGTTAAGTTCGCTGAAAAAATGATTAGCAGTATGGCTACAAAACAAAATTTTACTGCCAGCATTAACACCAGTATGGATTATTCCCCAGGCACCGTCAATGAATAATCTAAACCGAGCGTTGTGAGGAGAGAAGGCTCTTTGTTTTTGGGGGAAGAGTTTTCTTGATGTCCATGAGGAACTTCGTTGCATCAAAAATTTCCAGCAGTACCGGTTCCCGACTTTTGGTTACATGAACAATCATATTGTCCGTTTCATAAGCGTCGTCGATCTTCTTGTGTCCAAGCTGGATTGTGAGAATGTCTTCGCTTTTGTCATAGCGCACTTTCATATTTTCCCCTCCTGGCAATGTGGAAAGTTATTATTTTGATTTTATCATCTTCTAGATTGAAAATCACTCGCAAAATGTGCATGTTATCGACCAGAGACATTGCCGTTTTTTGACCAAATCTTGATTTACCAATCCATTTTGGTTTTCCAATTGTTTTTTTAACCTGTGTTTTTGTGATTCTCCAGCCAAATTGCTTCAGAGTTGCAAATTTTTCCTGAGCATTTTTTGTGTAAAGTATTTCCATTTACTGCAAGTGCAAGTAAAGTGCCATTTTCTTAGTGGACCCTAATAGTGTTAACCGCCGAGATACTCCCAAGAGAGTATTTTGACGCAAAGGGAATATCATGACCATTTTCAACGTATGGATCATTCATGATGTAATTATCCCCTTGCTTTTCTTTAATGACAACAAAGTGTGAATTAGGAATTCCATTAATAGCAACTCCAACAATAACAGGATGGCCTTCGGCTAATTCTGAATCAATCTTGCTTGTACCTCCACCCACGCTGGTGCGTTCGAAGGTTACTCCGTCTATTGTCCATGGTGCCAAGAGCATATAGGCAGTTTCCTCGAAAAAGGCTTCATAGGTTTGAGCAACATTGGCAGGAGTAACCCGATGTCCGTAGTGTGACAAAACCATTGCTGCTGAAGTAACTAAACAACCATATTCGGCCATAGAATCTGATGATAATCCGATTGGTAGCAACCCCCACTGAGAATCTCTCTGGCTATAATAGCAGCCCCAATTATCACAACTTGTTTGATTAGACAGTAAGCTTGCACCCCCTTGACTAACGATGAAACTTCGGAAGGCTGCCAGTTGAGCTTGCGCCTGGGCGAGGAGTTGTTGATAACGCTTTTCATCATTTTTTGTCACCTCAAGAAGTGCCCTTTTTTGTCTGTCTTGCTGATCAAGGACTGCCTGATAGTTGTTTAGCTGGGCGGATAAGATTTCTTCTTCTTTTTTCTTTTCTTCGAGAAGATCTTTTTGGTCGCCGTAGTTTTTTCGCGTGGCCGCCATTTGGAACATGAGGGTTTTGTCGTGCTTCTGGACAATGCGTAGATATTCGAAGCGCTGAAGGAATTCGTTGAAGTCGCTGGCTGAGAAAAGGTAGAGGACTGGGTCAGATCTTCCGGCGACATACGTTTGGACAATACGGTTAGCCAGAATCTCTGAAGTTTTAGTGAGAGCTTCTTCCAGGACCTGAATTTTCCCTGTGACTTTTTCGATGTCACCTGTTAATCGTCCCAGCTTCTCTTCGGTGGATTTAATCCGAAGTTTCGTGAGAGTGATGTTATCGTTTATTTTGGAGATCTCGGTAGATAGGGATTTTTGCTGTGTCTGGGAACCAGCAATTTTTCCCTGAAGATCATTTATTTGCTTTTGAAGATCATCAAGGGTTTCGGCACGAACAGCGGGTGCCGGTATGAGGCTTATGAGAATTATGAGACTTATGAGACTTAGAAATTTCCACATTGGACATCTTCAATCTTTAAGATATCGCCAGACTGCCAGAAAGCTGCCAAGCATTCCTACAGCACCACCGGCAATAGCTGATATCGCTAAAAGTTGAAGCACAAAGATTGGAGAAACTGGTAATAGCCCTGTGCCGCCTAGGTAGGGTAACAAGTTTGGTGTCTCCAAAAAAATCCTTAAACATATGACTGACCAAGCTAGCAGGGCACCAAAAACGCCATAGAAGAACCCTTCGAGAAGGAAAGGTGAACGAATGAACCATTTCGAAGCACCAACTAGTCTCTGGACTATAATCTCATCTTTCCTGAGGGAAATTTTCATACCAATTACCGTGATGATTGTTAGCAGAGAGGTGAGGATAAGAAAACTGACCATGATTAGTCCTTCGCGTCGAACTCGATCAAACGCGGTGGTGAGAGTTTTAATGATGTCTTGTTGGTAGGATATTTCCTCAATGTCTGGTGCCTTCTTTAAAATGTCGTAGAAAACTGGCAGGTCAGAAAGACTTTTGGCGGAAATTTCCAGGCTGGAAGGTAGAATATTCGCGGTGACAAGTTCGAGGAGGAGAGGGTCACTCTGGTTTTTGTCACGGTAGATTTTTAAAGCTTCTTCTTTGGAGACAAACTTGGCATTAAACTGCCTGTTGGTTGCTGTCAATTCATCAATGATTGGCTTTACTTGATCCTCGTTTTGGACAGTGTCTTTAAAAAAAGCGATCACTGGCGGTCTAGCTTCTAGGTAGCCGATCACTGCGTGCCCGGCTAGGGAAAGCAGGCTAAAAAAGAGAGCCATATAGAGGGTGAAGGTCATGATCATGATGGCGGCTGCCGCTTGATAGGGCGACCGCCTCATGTGCTGCCAGGTAACTGTTAATTGGTGACTCATCTTCTGAAGTGAGAATTGAGATTTGAGAAGTGAGATTTAATTCTCCTTTCTCCCTTCTCCCTTTTCACTTTGTTATCGATATTTCCCTTTCTTGTCAGAAATGATGTGGCCGTCTTCGATCCTGATGACCCGTTTATTCATGGTGTCCACGATCTCGCTGTTGTGGGTGGCCATGATCACCGTCGTCCCGGTTTTATTCACTTTATCGAGAATTTTCATTATTTTCCAGGTGTTAGCATCATCGACATTTCCGGTGGGCTCGTCGGCCAGAAGATATTTCGGATCGCCGGCCAGAGCCCGAGCGATAGCAACTCGCTGCAACTCCCCGCCCGAAAGCTGAGACGGGAAAAAATTTGCCTGGTTTTCCAGGCCGACGAGAAGGAGTTTTTGGTGAACTTCGTCAGTGATTTCTTTGGCGTTTTTGCCAAGAACCCAGAGGGACAGGGCCACATTTTCGGCGACGCTACGATCGGAAAGCAATTTCAGATCTTGAAAGACGAAGCCGATTTTCCGACGAAGCTCGGTGACCTTGTCGCCAGAGATCTTGGAAAGGTCGTGCTCGTCAATGGTGATCTGACCACCACTGGAACCTAGATCGTGAAGAATCAGGCGAAGGAGGGTCGTTTTTCCTGCTCCGGAGGGCCCAACAAAAAACGCAAATTCGCCGTCGGGAATTTCGAAGGTGACGTTGTTGACTGCGACCGTTCCGTCGGGAAATTTTTTGGTGACACCATTAAATTTGATCATCAAAGGACTTTGACCCGTCCAATGTCCATTAGCCAGCCTGCCGTTCGACCTTGATAGGTCTCACCCCAAACCTGGACCTTTTTGTCAACATATTTTGACAGGTCGATGATCGACGAGGTTAAGTAGACATTCTGCGAGGCGTCACCGCGAACGAGAATGTGTGAGCCCTCATCGGTGATTTTGCCGTCATTTTCTTTGAGGAGACCGGTGGCGGTGTCCCGAAAAGTGGAAGCATCCTTGACGCCCTCTTCAGAGGAATTTTTGATGATTTGTAAATCGCGACCGGCTATCCGGGCCGTCCCGGAGGTTTTCATGGCATAAATTGCATAGCCGGTTGTTGTTCCCAGGATAATAAGGACGGCGAGAATGACGAGCGTTTTAGCTCCCAATTGAAGATGGGGAGTGTCTCCGACCAACGGTTTAATTACAGAACCATCTCCAGGACTGCCTCCGGCATCGGTTTTAATCTCTTCCATTTGCAAAGAAGTGTAACTCACTTTGGATGAAAGAGTCAAGATGTCCCTCAAGAACGCTGTCAGAATTGGTCTCTTCGTGGTCGGTCCGCAGGTCTTTGACGAGATGGTAGGGGTGGAGAACGTAGGAGCGAATTTGGTTCCCCCAGCCTGGGGTCAGATGTTGACCTTTTAGGCGCACTTCTTCGGCTCTTTTTTTGTCTTCTTCCAGGGCCAGGAGTTTAGCCTGAAGGATTTTCAGGGCAATTTCCCGATTGCGGCTCTGATCCCTTTCTTTTTGCGAGGTGATGACTAGGCCCGTTGGCCGGTGAGTGAGCCGGACGGCCGAAGATACCTTATTAACATTTTGCCCTCCGTGGCCACCGCTTCTGAAAAAATCCCATTCTAAATCCTCCTCTTTTAGCGGGGAACTTTCTGTTTTGCTTTCAACAACAGGCAACACCTCCACGAGGGCGAATGAAGTCTGGCGAAGATGGTCGGCATTAAAAGGTGACTGGCGAACCAGGCGGTGAACACCAGCTTCATACTTTAAGAGGCCGTAAGCATAGTCGCCGTCAACTTGAAAGGTAACAGTTTTAATTCCGGCTTCAGTGCCAGGCTCGTAGTCAATTTCTTCCAGTTTCCAGCCCTTACCGGCGATAAACTTAGAATACATTCGGTAGAGCATCTCGGCCCAGTCCATGGCCTCTACTCCACCCTGGCCGGAGTGGATCGAAATAATGGCCGAAGCTGGGTCATATGGGCTGGACAGATAGAGTTTTGATTCAAGCTCCGCGATTAAATTTTTGATGACTTCCGGAGTTTGGTAGACATTCCCCGCTTCAAGATCAAACAACCACTCTTCAAGTTGATCGAGTTTTTTAATTTCTTCCTGAAGGGCAGCCAGGCGTTTCATTTTTGCCGTGGCTGTCTGATTATCCAACCAAAACTCCGGCTTCCCCGCCTCGGCTTCCAATTCCCGGGCTTCCTGATGCTTCGTGTCAAGAGGCATTTTGGCCAGAATTCTCTGAGCTTTGAGTTTTAGGTCGTCCATTTAAATATTTGCGATGCTTAGGTCAGTCGGACTCACTTTAACAGAGGATCGATTTTGGCGGAGAAATCGGAGAGAGTTGGCAGGCGGTCAAGTTCTAACTTGACCCCATTTATGTAGTAGGTTGGTGTCCCGCTGACGCCAGCTTTATTGCCGTCGGCCTGGTCAGTTAAGATTCTTTGTCGCGTCTCATCGGAATTTTTATCTTTGTTAAATCTGTCTAGGTCAAGACCCAGGTCCTTGGCCAGATTCTCCAGTTTGTCTTTTTGCAGATCCGGGGAAATTTCAAAGAGTTTTTGGTGATAGTCCCAAAACTTTCCCTGCTTGCCAGCGGCTTCGACGGCAAGAGCAGAATCAAAGGCAAATTCGTGGAGTTGGGTGAGAGGAAAATGGCGCCAGACAAAACGGATTTTGCCTTCGTATTTGGTTCTCAGAGCTTGGGTCGTGGCTTCGGTTGCCTTACAGGCGGGGCACTGATAGTCGCCGAATTCCGTCACGGTGACTTTAGCGCTTTCTGAGCCAATTTTCCAGGAATCGGGGCGCTCCAGAATGTCCGGCGAAACGACCTGAGAAGCAAGGGTCTTCCCGGTGGCGTTGGAACTGGTGCGGTCAGTTCGGCCCACGAGAAAGACGGCCCCGGCAATGAGGACGAAAGTGGCGGTGATTACGCCGATAAATATTTTGACGTCGTTAGTCATAATTAGTAGTATACCATAGCCAAAAAGGCCATTCCAGTTCCGATGAGACTCCCCCCAAAAACATCACTGCTCCAATGGGCCCCAAGGTAGACTCGCGAGACCATCATGAGCAAAGAGAAAATTACGATGACGGTGAGGATAATTTTTTGAAGGGTTTTGTTCTCTAGGTGCCTCAGGATGAGAAATGAAGAGACGACGGCAAGAAAAGTGGTTCGAGCGACGTGGCCAGAAGGAAAACTATAGCGGCTGGCGATGTACTCGGGCACAGTGAAAGGAAGAGCGTAACGGAAGAAAATTTTTGGGGGACCAGGATGATATATCAGAAATTTCTCAGCCATTTCCAATAGCATCATGAGACCGAACAGTCCTAAGGAGAAAAGGGAAATTTTGTCGCGACGGCGGATGTAGTAGAATAAAAAGCCCAGGAAAAGTGTTGTTATTTCGATGCCGCCTAAAAGGGTAAAAAAAGACAGCGGGACGTCGAAAAACCGAGGAACAAACCGTTGGAGAAATGAGGTCAGACCAAGATCCAGAGCTTGGAAGACGCCTTTAGCTTCGAGAAGAGAAAAGAAAAAGAAAACGAGAAGGAAAAAAAATCCGACGAGAAAAAGATTCAAGTTTCGGGGGCGCATATTAATTTTTTGGAAAAGAGATAAAATCACTTTACAAATCATATACCATCCGCAATGAATGAGGAAATCAACAGACGGCACGACCGGTTTATCACCGGCGGCAGCATCGTTTATCTGGTTGGCATCTCGGCCTTGATGCTGCGCCACAATATCTGGTTCTCGCCGGACCAATTTTTCATTTTTGCCCTGGTGGCGGCAGTGATTTTTGGGCGGGGAAAGAAATTTATCTCTGATTGGGCGCCGATCATCTTAATTTTTTTAAGCTATGAATTTTTCCACGGGGCGCTCCCGGCCATTTTGAAATTTCCAGTGCATTCGACTGATCTCATTGCTCTGGAAAAATTTCTCTTTGGTTCAATTCCAACAGTGGTTCTGCAACAGCGGTTCTTGAGTCCCGGCCACTTCTCTATATTTGATTTCCTTTTCTCCCTGACATATATGGCTTTCTGGATTGTCCCTCTGATCTTTCTGTTCTGGTTGTGGATGCGCTACCACCAAGTGTTTAAATTTATAATCCTGGCTTTTTTTATCGGACTGTACGCCACCTTTATCACGATGACGTTCTTCCCGGCCATGCCGCCCTGGATGGCAGCAGAAAGAGGTCTCATCGACCCCATTCAACGAGTGCTCTATCAGACAACGGCTTATTTGACTGTTCCCGGTGCCCTACCCACCCTCTATCAGTATTTTCGAGGTAATGAGGTGGCAGCGATGCCCTCGGTGCACGCGGAGATTCCGACGCTTATGTTTCTTGCCGCGCTTCTTGTTAAAAACAAACTCCTCATTCTTCTCACTTTGGCTTACTCCCTACTTACCTATGTCAGCATTGTTTATCTCGGAGAGCACTGGGCGATTGACGCGATTGCCGGGATTTTCTATGCCTTTGGGGCATTTTGGGGCGCGAAATTCGTCGGGGAGAAGCTAAACCTCATTCACGCATCTGCCTACCGAACGACGATCACCTCGCCTCGCGGCGTCATCTCAACAAAATGAAGAGCCCTACCGGTTTGATAGTCGGAACACTGATTCTCGGGAAGGTTGTCTATCTCTTGGCGCGGTAGGTGAGCAATGTCCAGCACCCAGCTGTTAGCAATTTCGCCAAGACAAGGCCCATTTGAAAGATCAATTTTGGCGATTTTTGTCGCCTGGATATAGCGAAATCTGGCTTTTAGGAGAATTGTTGGATTTTGGACGAATAACACAACCCAGCCGACGATAGCAAGAGTAAGCAAGGCAATCATTCCCGTGATCTTAAGCCGTTTTGGAGATGATGGATTTCGAATCACTAAACGTTGATGATTTATCTATACTTTCTCTTTAAATACTCAATAAAATATTTAGGATTTAAATCTTCTCCGGTCACTTTCTTCACTAGCTCCTCTGGTCTATATATTGACCCATGCCAATGAATATTTTCCCGCAGCCAATCAAGAATTGGGTAAAAGTTTCCGCTTTCAATGTGGTCATAGACTTTTGGTATGTCCGTTTGGAGTTTGTGCCAAAACTGAGCGGCGTAGAGGTTGCCCAAAGTATAGGTTGGAAAGTAGCCAATGGATCCTTGGGACCAGTGGATGTCCTGAAGAACACCGAGAGAGTTGGTTGGCGGAGTGATGCCGAGTGAGGCTTGAGACTTTGTGTTCCAGACCTCCGGCAGGTCAGCGACTTTTATCTTCTTTTCAATAAGATCCTTTTCAATCTCCAAGCGAATAATGATGTGCAAATTGTAGGTGATCTCGTCGGCCTCGACGCGAATGAAGCCGGGTTGCACCTCGTTTACTTCCTGATAGATTTCTTCCGGAGTGGTGCTTCCTAACTGGTTTGGTAGTTTAGCCTGAAGATATGGTGTCCAATATTTCCAAAATGGTAGAGAACGGCCGATGAGGTTTTCCCACATTCGGGATTGGGACTCATGGATTCCAAGCGAAGTGCCGGCGGCCAGGAAAGAATTGCCGATGGTGTCAGAAATTCCTAACTCGTAGAGTGCGTGGCCACCTTCGTGAATGGCGGAAAAGATGAAACTGCCGAGATCAGCTTCCAGATAGCGATTAGTGACTCGGACATCCTGATGGCCAAAATTGATGGTAAAAGGGTGAGCAGACAAATCCTGCCTGCCGGCTTGAAAGTCATAGCCGATTTTATCGAGCATCTTTTCGGCGATCTGGAGCATTATTTGCTTGGGGTATTTTTGTCCTCGAAGTAGGCGTTTGGATTTCTTGTTCTGACTAGTTTGTAGTTTTCGTAATAGTTTTCTTATTTCTTCTTTTAAGGGTTCGAATACTTCTTGTACTCTTTTTGAGGTCAAATCGGGTTCATATTCGTCAAGGAGACCGTCATAGCGGGAGTTTTTGTATCCGACTAAATCGGCTTCTTCTATCTTCAGGTCAAGAATCCTTTGCAAAGGCTCAATAAATACTTCAAACTTGTTTTCTTTGTGAGCGATTTTCCAAGCTTCAAGTCCATCCGATGTGGCTTGAGCCATCTCCCGGACAAGTCTTTCAGGAATTTTTGTGGCCTTGTCATAGGCCCGTTTCATTTCCCGAACTAAGGCCCGGTCGGTATCATTATAAGACCTATGAGACCCGTGAGACTTATGGATCTCATCCTCCAACTTTTGAATCAGTTCTCCAACTTCTGGGTTCGTTAGTTTCGCGTGGAAAATCGCAGACAGTGTTCCCAGCTGTCTCGCCCGATGTAAAATACCTTTTGGCGGCATGTAGGTTTCCTGGTCCCAATGCAGAAGCTCTGTCGCACTGCGGATGTCGAACAACTCGCCGGAGAGTTCCAAAAGCCTGGCAATCTCCGGATCTGAAGTCGTGTAGGGCTTGACCATGAGGGGAGTATAGCATTATTGCAAACGGCTTTTTGCAAAGATAGAATATGGTTGATTAACCTAAATGAAACAATCCGAACAAGTCTTTAAAGGCATTTCTTCTTTTCTCCACGCACACGGAATCATGACTTTGGCAACAGTAGAGAATGGCAAGCCATGGACTTGTACGGTTTATTACGGAGTTGATAAAGAGTTAAACCTCTACATAGTCACCAACCCAAAAACCCGCCATGGAAAAAATTTCAAATTGAACCCAAATGTTGCTTTTGCGATCTTTGATTCCAGCACTAAGGTAACTGACTCAAAAAAGGGTGTTCAAGGCCAAGGCGTTTGCGAGCTGGTTTCATCACTTGGAGAAATTGCTAAAGGTTTAGCTCTCTGGCATGGAGCAAATCCCGGTATTGAAGGCCGAATTACACTGGAAGTGGTTAAAAAGATTGCTGATACAAAAGTTTTTAAGATAAAACCTTCCTACATAAAATTTTTTAATAAGGAACTTTACGGAAAAAAAGAGTTTGATGCCATTGAACTTTAATCCTCTGATGAAAGAGTCATGCGAGAGTCTGGATTTTCTTCAGTGTAGCGCCACCAAGACGGGGTGAAAGCGAGGAAAATTGTGGCAGGATCGTTTTTGAACTTCGCCGAGGAGCCGTCAGGAAGAAGGGTAGTCAAGGAGCAGATACGCTCCTTAGTGAGGAAATCTAAAATTTTTGAGCCCATCCACTCGAGTTTATCATCTATGGCAATTTTGTCTATGTTCGGAACATTTTCGGAACAGGTTTTTCCGGTCCAGCAGAGTTTTAGACCCGGGAAAAAGGTGAGCATTTATGCTTCCGTCCCATACCGGAGTTGGTTCATTAAATTTTGTATTTTTCCCAAATCTTCATATTTATGACTGTCGCCGGGAATTTCAACGAATTCATAGTTTTGGACGTTGTATTTTTGAAGTAGTTCGCGAATTTCTTCAGCCGGGGCAACGGGGTCTGAGGTTTTAGTTAGGATGATACTGGGAATGGCAAAGTTTTGTAGCCAACTCTTAAAGCCAGGAATGTTTCTTTCGCCAACCAAAAATGCCGGGCCCACAAAAAAACATTTTTTGGGAGTGAGTGTTTTTTCATGAATTCCCCGAAGAGAGAGGACAGAGCCGATGGATTTGGCAAAGATTATGTATGCTCCGAGTCCGCCGACTAATCCTGGGAGTTTGGTTACTTCAAGATCCAGATTAATTGAAGGTTGACCGTTACTCCAATGATCATAATAGAGAATCTGTGTGTGCTCAAACAGGCCGCGAAGATTTTTCTCGACCTCTTCAATCCAGAATTTGTTATTAATACTCTCCCCGCTGAGCAAAATTAAGTCCATATTTTGACGGTTTCACTATGGAGGGTTTCCATAACTACGGAATTAACGGTGCTGTTTGTTATATTTATCGATGATGAATCGATTCATCATCGTTAACTGTATCATATGCCCCTGTGGCATTACTTCGAAAATCATTTTAGGTGTTTGTCGAAAAAAGCTATGGACCTTTGCATGGCCAGGTTAAATCCCTGGGTGATATTGTGGTCGGAGCCAACATATTCGTATTCCTCGACCGTTTTCCCTTCTTTTTGCAAGGCGTCGCGCAGATGGCGGGAGAATTCAATGGGAACTGAGTCATCGGCAGTGCCATGGTGCAACTGGATTGGCCCGGAAATGTCTGATAGATAGGAGTATGGATCGACTGACTGCCAAAATGGTGAATTAGCGCTTGGACTGCCGTATTTTTCCAACAGAGCAGCCATGGTTGAGATGGAAGAGGATGGCATCGTTCCCGCTCTAAGCCAAGGAATACGCCGTCGATATCTTTCCAGAAGATCTTCATAGTCTCCTACCACTCCCGCCCAAATTACTCCGGCCTTGATGTCTTTAACCACAACCATACTTTTGAGAGTGATTCCTCCACCCATTGAGTGCCCCCACATACCAATCTTTTCCGGATTTACCTCTGGCATTTGTTGGAGGGAAGCTTTGGCGTTTAAAGCGTCAGTCACGTAGTCCGGAGAAAAATTCGAGGCGGACAACTCACCTTGAGACTGGCCATGGCCCCGAAGATCGGGCTTAAAAGTGACATAGCCGTTTGCCGCAAAGCCATCCTGATAGGCGGCGTAGCGCTCGGTGGGAGTATAGGAGTTTCCGTCGAGGTGACCATGCAGAAAATCAATTGCCGGATAGCCTTTTTCGGGTTTGGGGGTGGTGGGAATGGTCAAAAGACCGTAGATCTTGAGACTGTCGGAAAGGTAGGAAGTGATGTAGCGATTGTAGTTTATGCCGGGAGAAAGAGTTTCTTCGATGGTAATCTTGCTCCCCGGATGGGGTTTTTGCCGCATGACTTCGATTTCTAAGGGATCGCGAGGTTCCGCTTCAAGCCTTTGGTTGTCTATACTACTGCGGAAAGAACTTTCATCGGTTTGACGACGGAAAAGGATAAAAATCACTGAGCTGCCTAGGAAGATGAGGAAGAGGATAGCGGTGAGGGGTCGGGAAAATTTCATGAAGTTTAATTCTACCAAACTCTTTCAATTGAAAAAGATCACTAAGTTTGTCATGATGATTAAGTAGTGAAAAGAGCGATTTTGTCAGTGGTGGGTCTGTTTTTGTTTTTCTATCTCGTGTATACAGTCTTTTTCGATGTTGGCGTCACCACCTATAAAACACCAAGCCGGGATCCAGTGGCGGTTGGAATCGAGAACATCGGCCGATCAACATTAGAGTTGGCACAGAGCAGTGTGGCGACTCTCTCGGCCGTGACAAAGCCGTATCGAAGCATTGTGGGAGACATTCTTGCCAAGGTGGCCAGTTTGATTCCCCAAGGCGAGTATTAAGGTTTCTTCGGCGGCAGGTCCAGATAGTCCCAGAGATGGCGGGAAGCGACTGAGCGAAACGGGCTCCATTTGCTGGAAATTTTCTCGATTTTTTTTAGCTCGTCGCTGCTCACGCCGTAGAGCTTGGAAACAGCGGTGCGCAGCCCCAGGTCCCCGAGAGAAAAGACATCTGGACGCTGGAGGTGAAAAACGAGAATCATTTCGGCTGTCCACCGGCCAATGCCTTTGATTTTGGTCAGTTCAATGACATCCTCCGCAGACTAAAGTCTGCGGTTTCCTTTCGGATACCCGGATGACTTTTCCGTTCGCATTCATCCTCGCAATAAATTGCGAGGTATTCTGCGAGCGGGAAAATAATGATGCTTTCGGCCACGCCCCCAAAAATGCCCTCGAGTTGAAGAAATTATTGTAGTCCTGATTAGAATTTACTTTTTCAGTTGTTGCTCTAAAAATTGTCTCCCGTGTCCAATAGAGGTGTTTACTGAAATTCCTAACGTGCAGTAAGGGCAAGATTCTGGGTCAAAAGCTTCGGCTTTTAGTATTCCCAGTGATGATAGCGGTGCACCAACTGTTTCTGAAGTCACATGGTCTGGGTCACGGTTAATCATGGCACAGACGGCAAGGACATAACCGCCTGCCTTTGTTACTGCTTCTACTGCATACTTGACCGATTGACCGGTGGTAAGGACGTCTTCAACGACCAGAACTCTTTTGTCTCTGACCAGTTGATCATACCCGCGTGTCAGAGTTTGTCGTTTTTCCGGCCCCTTTTCAGTGTAGATTCCCAAGGCTTTTCGTCCGGTCATTTTTGTCAGATGATAAGCTGCCCACTGAGACAGGACTATTCCACCAAGTGCTGGAGCGACAATGACTTGGACTTTATGATCTCGATACTTTTGAGCGAATAGTTCCCCTACTTCAGAAGATTGGTTGGGATGGGGATAAAGAGCGTCTTTGTTTACATAAACGCTTCCGTGTTTCCCTGAAGTATAAACGAAGTGATCATTAGATAGAACGGCACCCACTTCTGATAAAATCTCGGGTAGGTTCGTAAACGAAGTGCAACACTTCTAGCTAGAATACGTCTAGAAAGGA
>CAZSSJ010000007.1:0-44366 GCA_964609775.1 uncultured Gammaproteobacteria bacterium | reverse complement strand
GTTCTTTTAGTGGGAGAAACCCAAAAAATTCATGGACTTACCGCGTAAGTCCTGATGATATAATAACCTCATGAACGGAAACACTGTTCCCGCTTCCAAAGCCAGGACTCTAACGGCCGAAGATCTCTATTCGGAGCTTAAGCTCATGCGAAATCAGCTGGATAAGCTCATTGATAAGGTCCTTTCCACCATGCCCCCAAAATATGGCTCCGACGCCTGGTGGGAAGAACAAGAACAAAAGTCCCGGGAAGACTATGCCGCCGGAAAATACGTTACTTTGAAGGACAAAAATGATATTGATAAGTATTTCGCTAAACTCCACAAAAGATGACTATTGTCTTGACTAGGACAGCGGAAAAGCAGATTGAAAAACTTCCTCAGAACCTCCAAAACAAACTTGCAAAACAATTCAATTTCCTGAAAGAAAATTCTCTTCACCCTTCGCTCCGGGCGAGGAAAAAATCGGGATCAAATGAATACGAAGCCAGGATTGATCTTCATTACCGATTCTCCTATGAAGTTCAGGAAAAGACAGTCATAATTCTTGCCGTCGGCCCCCACGACGAAGGTCTGGGGAAGAAATGAGCCCGCAAACGGAAAAATGCCCTGGCACGAGCATCATGTCCCAGGCAGCTCACGATATTGTCGTCCAAAAGGGCTCTCTTCCAACGTCTGAAGTTGCAACAAATGAACTATTCATTTTGTGAAAAGAAGAAGATGATGTAAAATTTGAGCTATGAACACAGAGATAAACTCAGGCTCACAAGCAGAGAGTATCCGTCCAGATAAAGTCCAGATGGCTGGACGAACTTGGGCTAGACGCGTGCTTTTGGATAACATTTCCGGACACCCGCCCGATAAAACCCAACTTGCGACTTACGTCGCACTAACCAACAGAGGCGCACCGGAAGCCAGTGGCGGAGGGAATAACTGGAAACTACGAGATACACGAGATCCAATCCCAACAGACCAATTAGCAACGTTTATTCAAGTCTTTGACAGCACTCCTGATGCCGTTCAGGCACCTAATTGGTATGGAGTTCAACTAGATCGACTTCAAGCTCTACTTCAAGAAGGTAGAATTCCTTACACACCGGAAGCTGAACATTATCTTCTAAAACTAAGTATCAAGGTTACCGAATACCTTGCGCCACTAGAAGACGATGAAGCCATAGCTTTAGTCCGTGAAGAAATCAGAAAAAAAGAGGAATATGGTGAAACACAATACAAGCAGTTTAAATGGTACGCCCAACCAGAAATTGCTAATATTATTGCCCGAGTAAAAAAACCCGACCTGACTCAAAAACTAATTGATGAAGCTAATGCCAGAGAGAATGTCCACGATGTTTTCGAACAGTATAAAAAAGCAAACGGAAGCGAAGAAAGCCTCGGTAAACTAATAACCAAAATTGACGCCGGCTATCCGATCTATGTTCTCGAGACTAAGTCGGCAATCAATACTCCTTTAAGCCTCTCTAATCTGGCTAAAACCACCGAAACACTCCCCTCGGGAGAGGGAGTTTCATTGTCTTGGCAAATAAGTCGGGCAGTTAATCTTTATGTCAATTTCTTAGGAAAATGGGCTGAAGCAGACAGGCTAGCTATGTGTCCATACATTCTATCTAAAGAAGATCAAGATAGAGTAAAGGATGCCCGCAAGAAAGGATCAGCCGCGGAAGATATGGAAAAAAGGAAGTTAAACAGAAACCTTCCTTGGCAGCTTGTTGAATATTTAAGACACTTGGATCCCCGAGTTGCGGACCTAGAACGGGCCAGGTTTCAGGTTGATCCCATCACGACACCAGAGAGAGATCAGTTAATCCAAGAGGCCCAGGAAAGTTTGGCTGATTTAAAAACCGACCTCATTAAATCAGAAGGCGTTCCAACTTATCTGGAGCGAGATGGTATTAGGGCCGAAGACATCAAGCGATTTTTTGATACTCTCCCCGCAAATATCAAAGCCAATCAAAATCAAAAGGAATTTCAAGATAAGGTGAAAAATGCCCCTGACGATCAAAGATTTTCCCTGAAAGAACTTTTTGGTAAAAACCCTCTCACTGAGGAGATGGACAACCGGGAACGTTCGTGGGCACAACATGTGATTGCCTTTCTTTCCGGAAGCACCGATGCCGAACTCATTACCCGTCGGCTAATAATTGAAACCGGAGAAGCTGCCGAATTAAATACCGTCTGGGCTGAAGGGGCTTTAGATTCCGGTGATATCCAGAAATTGCTGCGCTTGGCATTTCGCGTTGTCAGAGAAGCGGGTGGAGATAAACCCAGTGGTCCTGATGCTTCCCTGTTTCACTTTCCTGAGAAAAGTGGCAAAGGTTGGATGCGGAGGGCTAAAATTGACACTTTAGAACAGGGAACAAAACCGAATGGAGACAAAATAGAAACTCGCACAATTTTTGAAGAACTCAGAAGAGGTATTCCTTTCCATCGAATGTTATGGGACACCCTGCCAGATGAGAGTTATTCAACTGGCTTTCTCCTTGGCCTACTTCGTTCTTTAAAGGCCTACTCGGTCTGTACCACGAAAGATA
The DNA here is from genome assembly GCA_964609775.1 of uncultured Gammaproteobacteria bacterium. Taxonomy (GTDB): domain Bacteria; phylum Patescibacteriota; class Microgenomatia; order JAMCZE01; family JAMCZE01; genus CAZNUP01. The sequence continues at coordinate 41,820 of CAZSSJ010000007.1, read as the reverse complement.
TAACATTAAAATTAATGGACGGAGATGGACCCAAAAGTATTAATAAAGCCTTTCAAAATGTTTGGGGCGACGAGTTTCCTCGCGATGTAAGAAAAGCTCGTCCTTGGGAAAGCCCTTGGACCTGGTTTGCAATTGGACTCATTTCAGAAATCAATCCTGAAGGCCGTCGCCTCCCGGGAATGAAAAAAGGCGTTCCCCGGACCCAACGATTGGTATATGAAGCAAGCGCCGAAGCTAGAGCTAGGAATAGATTGGAAGTTAATTATGATGACAATTTTGCTACACCAATTCAAACATCAGGCTTATTATTGCCAGAAGAATTTAATTTTTTAGAAAAATACGTTGGAATAGCTCCAAAGTTTTTTGGGATTATACGGTGGTAAATTGACATCAGCGTCTACCTGGGGCGATAACTGAAGCCAGTCCTTGAAGAATTGCACGCCTAGCACCACTAGGCTGTGTTGTTAAGAAAGGTAGTCCTCCTGCAACGAAGCCCCTAGTTGTATTAGCAGGGGGTTGCATGGACTCCATCCACGCACTTCCAAACTTAAACGGTGGGGTCTTCAGAGCTTCCTGAAGAATGCTGACGGCCTTGGGAATCGTCAACAGGATTCCCAAGCCCACAATGGCAGCCATTTCCGTCAGATCACTTCCTCCAATCAGTGGGGGGGCAAACCCTCCCGTCGTGTCATGACCGGCTTGAATAATGATCTCTCCGATCAAAATGAGAATGAGGACCAGCGGGAAAGCCAGAAGATTGGCCACCATGTCCCGCAACCAGGCGCTGAATTGGTTTTGCCCGGGAATGGCGTCCATCATGAGCCGCAACGGGGCAAAAATGACGCCGAGAATGATGTTGGCATAGGCTCCGAGAAGCGCCAGCCAGGTGCGAAAAACCGCAATCAGCAGAGCAATCGCCACCACCACAAAAGCAATCGCCCCGCTGTTTTCCCCGCTTGCTCGGCCGGAGTCCCTTGAAGCACAGTACCCCCTCCTGGGCCGAGAAAACTTGCCGTGATGTTTTGCACCGCCCCAAAAACCCCGCCGGTGATATTGAAAAATCCTGTGATGTCAAAGACGGTCGCGAAAATATTTTTACTCAAAATTGTTTTCCCGTGGTCGGCAATAGACGGACTTATTGACCCCGCCAGAGTTACTACCAGTGCCAAAGCCACGTACATAATGTCGATGAGAAAACCAGCAATCGCGTAGGAAAAAGTGACCAAAATGAGCGCCATGATAACCTTCGGCAGCGCGTTCTGAACTGAAGCGACAGTCTTGGGATCAATCTTCTGTCTGGTCATGATCATCACCCCAATGACAATGAAAACGACCGCAAAGACGAGATAGGCCAAATTCCGCGTCACCGTCCAAATCGGCAGGATCGGCGAAAGTCTCGTGAATCCCAATCCTCCGTCGGCCGCATAGGCCACATTCGGCGTCCCCGGGACATGCAGTTTGTTTCCAAGGTAAGCGATATACTCAATCGATGATGCTGGTCGGTTGGTCATCATGGCGTCAATTCCGCGGGCAAAGAAACCAGAAGCCCCCAGCGGAGCTCCGTTTGCCACCGAGCCGCACTGGGCTGACAGACATCCAAGAGCAAAACCGTCATACGACACCATCATCGACGCCCATTTGGCTGCGTTCACGTCACTTTCCCGACTTCCCCTTCCTGTGTCCTGCCCGTCTTGCGTGCCCGTTCCCGCTTTGTCCGAGGTTCCAAAACTCCCCCAAGTGTCTCTCAAATATGAATCGAGAGATGGTGCAAACCAAGTGCCATAATTTTGCTGTTGGACCGTAGCTTGTGTGCCTGGGCTAACAATACCAGAGTCTGCGTAGCTGTGAGGTGCTTGTAAGAACAGAAAAACCAAAAGCAGAATTACAATAAGAGTTCTCTTCATCCCACATAGAATGACACACCTTCGAGGTTAAAGTCAAGGCTGGTAAAGCGTGAAACTGGAAAGAATTGGAGGGAGCCCAAGCATAGTGGTCACGGTGTTAATAGCAAAGAAAGCAAAGATAACCAGCACCGCCCCCAAAATTGCATAGGTCATCGTGTTTTTCGCACTCTGCAGGGCCTTTTGATCTCCCCGAGACGTGATGAATTTGATCGATCCGATGAGCAAAAAAACCAGCGTCACAAACCCCAAAAAAGCCAGAGCCAGGCCAATGACATTCACGACCACTTGGGCTAGACAGGCAAGTGATGGGGCATCCACTGGTTGTCCCTCGGCTCCAATCTTAGTGCAACCGTTTCCCTCCTTAAAATCCGCCAAGACCAAAGGCGGTGAACCGTAGGCAAGCAGAAACAAAGAGAGCAACGATACTAGATGTATTATCTTCTTCATTAATTTGAAAACCCTAAAACACAAAAACCCGCCTTTGAAGCGGGAATTTTGATGAGTGGCACTCCGGTGCAATAGCGCTCGACCTGTCAAATATAAGTATACCGCTTCCATCATTTTCTGTCAAGAGGGTATGGACCTGAGGGGAGTCGAACCCCTGCCGCTCAACTTGACAGGCCAAACGCCTCACCGGAGCAGGCCCATACCAAAATAATTGTAACATAAAAAACCTCCACTCTCCTTTACTCAAGCTTCGCGGGGCGCAATCCTCCTCCGTTCATGTTCGAGCCATGCACGACGTGTATGCCGTCAAGTACACACTCCAGCCATCACCCCACTTCGCCAAGCTTCGCGCGGGGCACGAAAACCCGCCCTTCCGGGCGGGTAAACAATTCATTCTTTCGAAGAATTAGTTTAATCTCGAACACACTGTCCAGTGTTAAGACTATAGTGACCAGGATAATCGTTCCCCCCAATCGTAACAACACACTGCGTACCTGTACCTGTACCTGTACTTGTACCCACACCAGTCTCTTGCAAGCTTGGTAAAGTCAAAGTGCTCAAGGTCTTCCCCGTCAAAAGCTGTAAAGCAACATTAACGAGTACCCAGGCTCCCAAAACAACAACCAGACCAATGAGGGCTGAGGTCACCGTACCCTTTGCTTTAGCCGTTCCCTCTTTGTCGCCTCCACTCATAATCCAACGAATACCTCCAATAATCAAGAAAACCAATGCTGCAATAAAAGATACGAACAAAAGTGTATTTATGGCAAAAGTGACTACTTGGCCTATGTCTTGAAAACAAGGAACCTGGAAACCAGTTTGGCTGGTATCACAGGGATTGAGAGAGATGGCTGCAAATGCCTGCGTAACGGCAAAAACGACTCCCGACAACCCAGCTACGGCTCCTGCGAATAATTTAGAAAATCTATTCATTTTTTCACCTCCCCCAAAAGCAATTTTTAAAGCTTCAACACATTCAGTTGAACACTTTTATTTTGGCTTGTCAAGCTTCCGTTCAAGAGCTATATAAGTTTCACTCCTAACAAATATCCTAGAACTTTCAGTATTATAAACGATCCCACCCCCAAAACCAAGCCTATAACTGCATAAGTCACCGTCGCCTTGGCTTTGGCCAGTCCCTCCTTATCCCCGCCGCTCGTGCTCCAGCTAATTCCTCCCAAAAGAAGAAAGATAAGGGAAAGGATAATGGTCAGGAAAAGAAGAATGTTGATGACAAACGGAACCACTTTTCCGGTAACAAAATCAATATCTCCTGTTGGCAATAACCCCGCCCCAACACTTCCCAGCCAACTGCTTGGCAGCGGAATTCCCCCCACTGCTCCCTCTCCTGTCTTTGTGACAGGCTGGATAGGGGCAGCTTTAGGAGGTTCAGGAGATGGTGTTTTGGGAGCGGGTGTTGGATTCCGTAGCGGTGCACATTTAAACTTGACACCTGTTCCAAATGGTCGCTGACTAATAGTGCATTCCTTGGATGAATCACAACTTGTATTTTGCGTGCTGATTTTATCGCAATCACAGAAAGAAGGTACGCAACCCGCCTCTATTGGTTGACATTCACTGTAAGAGGAATCAGCATAATATCCGGTTCCGCAAGTTGCTGGACTTCCTGTGCAGCCTGCAAGTTGAAAATCGTTCACACAACAATAACTTGTACTCATAATACTCGGTGTCCTCCATGATTCCGACCCCGGACATGTTGGGGGGTCGGCCCAAACTTCTTTAGTAGCAAAAGAGCTTGAAATCAAAACCAAAAAAACAAATGCTAAACTGAAAACAATGGAGTTTTTCAAGACCAGGAAAAACCGCAACGCGCTGCTTGCGGTTTTAAGCGGCGTTTGCCAAAACCTGGCTGCCGGCTGGTTCGCCGCAGTCTTCCTGGCGCCGGATTTGTCCTTCTTGATTCGATTTTCCTCTTCTGCTATAGTGCTCATGGTTATCTCCCTTATACTGGAAACAAAAAAGAAATGAAACCTTTCGATCTTTTAGAATTTTTATCCAAAGCGCAGGTGGCAACCGCCCTCAGTGCCATCGCGTTTTTCTTGGCCATCATCGCCTTAAAACTGACCTCCTCAAAAAAGTAAATGTTTTTCAGAGATCAGAATCCCGGCAACTTCAACACATCTGCCCCGATCACCTTCAAAAGCACCAGGGAAAATCCGATTAAGATTAGTCCCGAAAAAATCGAAACGATGTTTTCCTTGACTCCCTGCAACTTCTCCGGGTTTCCCGTCGAGGTCAGCAGATTATATCCAGTAATAATAAGCAGTAGTAGTATTACCCCTCCGGAAATCCCCAAAACCCATTTCAGGATGAAATTAACAGTTTCCTCCAGTTTGTCTGTGCGGATGCAGCCAATCGCTGTGTCAATTCCCGATAATGGTTCTCCATCACAATTTGCATAATTTAACAACCATGGAGTACTTGCACCGGTGGGGCTTACACAAGCCTTTAGGTCTTTATCGTACCTATTGAGATAAGAATTCCTGCTGCATGTTGGGGTGTCGTCTGAAAGGCACTCTTTTCCAGTGCAAACCACTCCAGTTCCACCTTCGCCGCTGCAATTAGTGTCAACCGCACAACATTGTCGACCAGGGTCCCATTGTCCTTTTCCGCTCGGGCAGGAGGGTTGTTCCGTTGTTTTTCCTTTCTTGAAACAAACCGTCTCACGAAAGGGAAAACCGGGCGACGGAGAGTACGGAGCTTCACAATAAACATAAGATTCGTCACCACAAGGATTTTCCTCAGGATCACAAACTCGCCTGCCCAACCCGATAGGGCCAATATCACTAGAGGGTTGACATTGAACACTTTTGCGCAATTGATCGTTGATATTTACTTGTGAAAGATTGCATGGCGGGATCGCAAAAGCAGCTTTTGCCACGTAAAAACCCAAGAACAAAACACATACAATGGAGAGGAGAAACAAGAAAAAAAACTTTTTCATCCTTTTCAGTCTAAAACCAGAAGGCAATCTTGACAAAATTTGATTCATAGAGTATGATACAAGCATATCACGCCCTCCGAGCAATCGGGGGGGTATTTTTTAGAAAAACAAGTCCGCTCCCAGCTTGTCAACCGCCTTTGTATAAATTTTCCTTCCAAGTTGGTATATCTCTCTTCCCATGTGTCCGTGAGCGAAGACAACGATTACTTGTTTCTTCTCAGATAGTAGATGCTGATAAACTGGTTCAAAGTCACCGTCGCCGCTAAAAAATATGAAACTGTCGAAACCGCGCCCGATGAATTTATGCACGTCGATGCAAATTTCCAGATCGAAATCACACTTTCTTTTATAAACCTCCTCACCCTTAACCTTTGCGACCAAAATATACTTAACCAGTTTTGTAGTCAGTGAATATCCTGCATTTTCGACCATCTGCAAGAATTTTTTCGACCCCTCGTTGCTGTCCTTTCCAAAGTAGAATCTGATTGCCTCAATTTCTTTGTATGACTTCAAGTATTTGTGCAGCTTTGAAACATCAATTCGTTTTTTGAGAGATTTCTGCCAGCCATGGACGTTCGCCCAATCAATAAAAACGGCTGTCTTGCCTTTCAGCTTGAGCACTTTCTTCATCTTTTCCAGAATATCACAAGGAAGGAGCTAGCACAAAATTTCTCGCCCGATCATTCAATTGTGAGATTATACTTACCAGGATTGGAGAGAAGGTCTTTGATGGCAGAGAGGAAAATTTCGAAATCAGGCAAATCTTTTTCCAAAATTTCAAAAAGTTCATCGGGAGTAATTTCCGCGTAGAAGTGGGTTAAGCGGTTGCGATAGCCGGCCATGGCCGTCAGTTTTGTTTGGGCAAACTTCTGGTCGACAATTCCTGCTTCCCCCAGTTTTTTAGCAATCTCCTTATATTCCGTTGCCCGCCCGCCATTAAGCCTTGACAAGATGTGTTCGCCGATGTGGAACACTCCCTCCAAAGCCTGGCGAAGATAAAATTGACAAAGAGCGTAGGCATCCTCGTCCGTTTTTAAATTCTCCCCTCCCTTGTTTTGGATTTCACGCAGCTTATCCAGGTCTTTAAGAATACCGTCAATTCTGGGGATGATAGCCTCTTTTTTAAGAACATTCATATCCGGTGAAGGATGGCTTTATCGAAATTGTTTAATACAGGTTTAAAGTCAGCGTACAACATGACTGTTTGATGCTCAAAAGTGTCCTTAACCTCCGCTGACGCAGCAAAGAGAATTTTCCCGTATTTGACCACATCAAACCGAAGTTCGAGCGTTGCTCTTTCCAAAAAGACAATGTCCAGATTTTCTGTTTGGAAAAGTTCGGAAAAAAGATCAAAAAGCTGCGAGTAAATTTGAAGCGTGTTGCCATGACTGATTTTCGGATCAACAAACACCACTCCCAGATCCACGTCACTCATTGGCCCGGACACTCCTTCTGACTGAGAACCAAAAAGATATACCAAGCCAACATTCAGAATTTCCAACTGCCTTTGGACCTGTTCGCTGAAAGTGAAATTTCGGACATCTGTCATGCCCACATTATACATCCTCATGCGGAGGTTAATGCGGCGTCTGAACATCAGTTCCTCCCGTCCCCGCTGCCTCCTGGTCCGGATTCAGCAAATCCAGCACAAAATTCCTCGCGTTCCAGACTCCACCCAGTTTGTCAAACAGGAGCATCCACCCTTTTTCTTTGGATTTCTCATCAAGCGTCACCCCCCCGCGAACTGATTGTGTGATTTCAAACTGAACCTTATTGCTTTCCGCTGGAAGTGGTTTGTAAGCCTCTTCAAACTCATCCTCTGTTTTTCCTTGTTTCAATGCTGTGGATTTGAAAATTCGCAAAAGCCCCCCAGATTTTTCAATTGTTTGCAAAAACACATCAAACAAATAAGGCTGAACGTTTCTTGTCTGGAGTGTCACTCCATATTCTTTCACTCCCGGATTGGCACTTGGATCAACTTGGGTGCAGTTGATTTGCCCATCTGATCCAACGCTGCAAACTTGAGACTGAGACGTTGGGTCCTTAGGTAAAACGCCGTCATTCTGAATGCAATCCACGCCCAAAGTATAACTAGAAACCTCCTTTTCAAGATCATATCGCGGTTTGGATGGATCATTGTCAAACTTGTTATAAATATCTTCCAGCGTTCTAGTCCTGCTACAGGCATAAAGATTTGCCATCGGGTTAATAGCCGGACCGATTGTCAAATTCAGAGATTCTGGGGTTGGCGCCGCGTGAGCCAAAGGATTTGTCGCTGAAGCGATCTCTTCAATGGGGATAGTCGGTGTGAGCGCCTTTCGCAGAATTCGGGTCACATTGTAAAGCCTTCGGATTTCCGGGATTGAAGTTTTAATCGGTTCCGGGTTCACCGTCGTCGGGCTTGCTGAAACGAACTCAATAGCCCCCTGGGCTTCTTCATTGTCAAAAAGCGGAACACCATACCAGGCTTGCCCCGAAAGTGTTTGTCTCCACTCGTCCACCGCCCCTTTGTCATAAGGAAGTCTCCCGCAAGAAGCCGGATCCAGATACGGCGGCACCTGAATTTGACTCGCCGGAACATCATCGATCTTAAATTCTGTGATCTTTCCATCCTTATCTGTATAAACATATTTCGTATTTTCCCGCTTTGTCTTATCCGGAAATTTTGCCACCTTGTCTTTGACATAATTAACAAATTGACATCGCAATTGGTCCTGAATCTCTGCCGGAAGCAATTTCTTAGCGACACCCGCCTGGGCAAACATTTGATTGATCGAATCTGTATTTCCCGCCGCCACCTCCTCGCGGATTTTAACTAATTCTTCTTTTGAGATTGTTCCATCACCAACGCCGCCATAGTCCAGATTTCCGGCAAAATAGTTAGCCAATTTTGCCGCTAGCGGGACATAGAGCTTTGTGTCTGGGGAAATATTAATATTTGCCGTGCAATCGCCGAGGGCACAAGTGCCGAGCCTACTCATTTGGAGAAGAGCGTTAACCTTTAACGGATCGCCGCAGGTGGTAGTACACCGATTCGTAGACGACCTTGTGGGAACACAGGTAGGGAGATCTTGCTGGTTATTCATAGGAGTGACTATTTTTGGTTTGGCATCTCCTTTGTATATTTCACAAAGTCGAATCACCCTGGGATCGGAAGTAGGAGATCCTTCATCACAAAACGTACTTATTGCAGAACCACACCTACCACATTTAAGCTTTTCTTCCGTTCTTCCTGTGTTTTTGTCAACGACGACACCAACTGTGTCCTGGTTGGGATTGGCCTTCAGGATAGCACCGCAGGTATTGGGGTAGCACCAGCGACGGATGCTTTGCCAGTCACCGATGTTACAAAGGTCTGCATTGCTCCCCTTAGCAAGTTCTGCTTGGCATTGGGCTGGCTCACCATAGAATTCTGGGACAGTGTCTTCTGCTGGTTCGACCCGTGATCCTGGCGGAGCAGTAGTATTACTACTTGGACGTTGCGTAGTGTAGTTTATATCAATCGGAATTTCTGCCGGGCAGGCTTGAAGCGTCCCCAGAGGCGGATAACTTAAGTTTGCATTATTTTGTCCTTGGCCTAGAGAAATATTTCGTCCCGTGCCAAAAGCAGAAGCTGTGTTTGTGCCATCGCATCCCGCCCACCATTCCTGCTTCCATCTCGGATCTAGAAAATCCCCTGAATCGCGGATAGACAGTATAACTTCGCTTCCAAGTGCCTTACCAATTGGCTGGTTTCCATAAACAGCTGGAAGTGAGCCCCTTCCTCCTGCATTTGCTTGGTTATATAGATCAAGGAGCGACTGTTCAACGTCCACATTCAAAATATGCACAGCATATCCATCAGCAGTTCCGTCGGCGTTTTCATAATGTAAAGCGATGGAATCCGTGTCCGCATAGACTACAACTGCTTGGTAATGTTCCCCAACATCATAAGGATCTTGAACCGATCCATAATTTAGAATTCCTGCAGTTGGGACTTCGATAATCTCGCCTGGACTAGTCCGAAATCCAACCAGTGCTGGTTGCCTGTTTTCTACACCATTTGCAATCCCTGAATAAACACCTATTGCATATAGGCTAGAGACCCGTGGATTCCCCGCAGATCTGTCAGGCTCAAAAAGAGTGCAAAGCTTGGGGGCGCTGGGATCAATCAATTTTTGAGAATTTGGCGAATCGGTCAGGTTTAAGACACCGGAAATTTGCCTTTTATCTCTAAGCTTAATATTGACGTCCGGAGCTTGGTCGGCAGGTAAGCCGATTTTATCTGTAATACCGCCTAACAGTCCATACTTAATATTTGGAATAATTGACGCAGAAACATTCACTATCGATTTTGTCAACGCCCCAAAAATTACCACCACCAAAACCAAAGCCAGGAACTTTGCCAGCTTTTTCATACCACCAGAATATAGAATTAGGAAGCAAGAATCAAGCAAATTAAATCCTTGAGTTTCCGTCTCTCGCTTGCTAAGATGCCCTCGTGAGAATTAATCTCAACAATGTTCAAAAAAGAATTTATGGGGAGAAAGCAGTAGAATTCGCATTTTTGTCAATCGGAGGACTCGTCTTTGCACAGTTATTTACTCAAGAGAGAACTTCTCTTCCACTTTTAATAACTGGGATTGGACTTGCCTCCTTAGGGTTAATAGCAAGCTATCTTTTATTGAAAGATATGAAAGAAGGTGAAAAAAGATGAACAGTCTCCTTGCTCTGTATTTGATCCTGTTTGTGTTTATGTCTGCGATTGTGATAATCCTGATTCGCCAAGATCGAGAAAAGAAGACAGGCAGAAGAGCTGACTAGCTAAATCATGTTCTGAATATCTTCAAGAAGGTGTCGCCGGGGATCGAAACCTTTCCGATCTGCTTCCCTTCGGCTCGGCTCAGGGCAAGCATCTTTTCCTTGCCTTTTTTCTGTTTCTGTTCTAACTTTAGTCGTCTTGTAAAATCACCACCATATAACTTTGCCCCCACGTCCTTGCGGAAGGCCGGAATGTCCTCTCGGGCGATGATTTGGCCGTTGACCGCCGCTTGTATTGCTATCGGTATCTGTTGCCGGGGAATTGTCTCCTTCAGTCTTTCCACCAGAAACTTGCCGTATTTTTCTGCCCGGGACTTCTCCATGATTTGGGAAAAAGCGTCAATGGCTTCATGGTTGATAAGGATATCGAGCCGGACGGCGTCAAAAGCTCGGTAGTCCGTCACCTCATAATCCATGCTCGCATAACCCGACGATCTTGACTTCAACTGGTCAAAAAAATCCGTCACGATTTCCGAGAGCGGCAGTTCGTAGTGCACTGTCACGTGACTGCCGTGGTAGTCCATATTAATTAGCTTGCCGCGTCGGTCCTCACACAGAGTCATCACCGCTCCCACATATTCTTGAGGAGTGATGATTGTGGCGCGGGCCCAGGGCTCCTCGTATCCGAGGAAATTCGAAGCCCGAAATCCGAAATCCGAAACATTTTGTTTTGCATTTCTGGGATTTGAATTTTGGTCATTGTTTCGAGTTTCGATATTCGAATTTCGGATTTTATATTCTACGGTCGGGCTCGTCGCCAAAATGGCCAGACCAAAATCCTTCTCCAGCCTTTCCTGGGAAACTTCCGCGTGCAGATGGCCGAGAAAACCGCAGCGGAAACCCCGCCCAAGCGCTTTTGAGGAAATCGGGGAAAAACTGATCGCGGCATCGTTTAATTTCAACTTCCGCAGTCCGTCTTCCAGATACGCAAAATCATCCTGGTCCACCGGAAAAAAGCTGACAAAGACCACGGGTTGCGGACTTCGATATCCAGGCAGGGGAGAAAGTGAATTGAGAATTGAAAATTGAGAATTGAAAATTGTGAGTGTGTCTCCCACTCGAATTGCCTCGGGGTCTTTAATATTTGTGGCCACATAGCCCACTTCTCCGGTCTCTAACCCTCCTGAAGGCTTCATTTCCGGCGTAAAATGCCCTAATTCCAGAATTGCTCCTTCCTTCTGGGTGGCCAACAGGTAAACTTTCTCATCATTTTTGATCTGCCCGTCCACAATTCGCACAAACGCCACCACTCCTCGTTTCGGGTCATATTGTGAGGAAAAAACTAGAGCTCGGGGAGGAGAGTCGGCCTTACCCGAAGGAGGGGTGATTTCCCGGACAACTCTTTCCAGCAGTTCCGGAACCCCTTCCCCGGTTTTAGCAGAAATTCTCCCAATCTGAGATTTGTCCAATTTGACTAATTGGGCTAATTCGTCGACCGTCTGCTCAACCTTCGCATTCGGCGAATCAATTTTATTGACCACCGGAATGATCGTCAGCCCCAACGAAACCGCTTTTTGAAAATGCGCCAGGGTTTGGGCTTGAACTCCCTGAGTCGCGTCCACCAGAAGTATTGCCCCCTCGCAGGCTGCCAAACTCCGCTCCACTTCATAGGAAAAATCCACGTGTCCGGGGGTGTCAATCAAATTCAGAGTAAACTCTGAATTTGCAAATTCGAAATTCGAATCTCGAAATCCGAAACTGTTTTGGTCATTTGAATTTTGAATTTGATGATTGTTTCGGATTTCGGATTTCGTGCTTCGGATTTTGTAGTGCATTGTCACAGGCGCCAGTTTAATGGTGATTCCCCGCTCCCGGGAGATGGGGTTGGAGTCAAGAGTCTGCTCGACCATGTCCCGCTTCTCCACCGTCCCCGTCAGCTCCAGAAAGCGGTCGGCCAGAGTGGATTTGCCATGATCAATGTGGGCCACAATGCAGAAGTTACGGATAAGATCCTGGGTCATACACGATAATTTTCAATTTACAATTTTCATTCAAGGCGCAATTTTCATTGAAAATTTATCAAATGAAAATTGAATGAAAATTGAGAAATGAAAATTGAAAATTGATTTCAAGGGATTTCTTCGTGTGGCGATTCTATCACGCCCGGATTAATTTCCGAAACGACTTCGGAAACGGTTTCCTCCGCGGCAAACAGCAGTTTTCGGACCTTGCCAAAAAGAGCCAGGAACGACTGCAGCTCTGAGATGTCCAAGACCCAAGTCAGAAACAAATAAACTGATAACCCAATCACCGTGGCCGTTCCGGTGAGCATAATGAGCGGAACGGTTCGGGTGGTGTCAAAAACCAGCTGGTCCAGAAGTTTCATCGGGACATATAAACAAACTCCGGTGATCCCAGCCGCCAGAAACATTTTCCCCGCCGGAATAATTAAATCTTGCCAGGAAAAACGCTGAACTTTAAAGTGCAGACAAACTAACAATGCTGCCGCATAAAGCGAGTCAGTCACCGCCATTGACAACCCAAGAGCCCAGATTGGCAAGTGCAGAAAGGCCACCAGAAACATTGACAAGACTACATTGCCCACCACCGACACCGATCCTAAAATAACTGGCGTCCGGCTGTCATGCAGGGCAAAAAAAGCTCGAATAACCAGATTAACCGTTGCCTCCGCCACTAGTCCCAGCCCTAGAAAGGCTAAAGTTCGGCCTGTGTCCACAGTGGCCTGCCAGTCAAAATTTGGCGCTCCATAGACCAGCCTGACCACCGGAATCCGCAGAACAATGAGAATGGCGGCCGCTGGAAGGGTCAAGAACAAAATCTGATGCAAACTGGTCAAAAAGGTCTTTTTAAATGAGGAAAGTTGGTCTTCCTTTTCTCTTTCTTCAGATAACGTTGGCAAGGCAGCTTGGGCAATTGTTGCCGCGAAGATGCCAATCGGTAGTTGCTCCAGTTGCTGCGCCAAGGCAAAAATCGTGATTCCTCTCGCCGTGAACAGCGTCGACAAGCCGAATGTGACTAGGTAGCTGATCTGATTAATCCCCAGCCCGATTGCCCTTGGCAGGAACAGATGACCAATTTCCCGCACCCCCGAGGCAGCAAGATCAATGACCGGCTCATATTCAAATCTCACTCGCCGCACTAAGGGAATCTGAATCAAGATGAAAAAAATTGCTCCCAGGACAACTCCTCCGACTGGGCCATAAAGCCCAAGTGGCACCGACAAAAAAACGATCCCCAGGATAATCCCGCAGTTGTATGCCACTGGCGCTAAAGCCGGCAGGAGAAACCGTTTGTGAGACTGAAGAATCCCGGTTAAAAAGTTGCCCAGGAGAAGCGGCAGGGTTTGCCCAACAATCATTATGCGTGTCAGCGGAGCAACCACCCCAATTTCCGTTCTCGATAAACCTGGCGCAATTACGCCCAGTAGTTGCTCGGTCAAGACGATAAACACCACCGACAAAAAGACGTAGGTAATCGTCGCCAAATTTAAAACTGTCGAGGCCACATGGTTTGCTTCCTTTTCCCGGCCCCGAGCCAGATATGACGTAAAAACGGGAATAAAAGCGCTTGTCAGAGCGCCCATGACAATGACGTCGAAAACGAGACTGGGAAGTTTAAAAGCTGCCAGAAAAAGCCCAACTTCTTTGACGCTGAAAACAGAAAACAACAACCGATACTTAATAAGCCCCAAAAGTCTGGCTAAAAGAAAGGCTGCCGCAATGACCGATGCTGCTGAAAGGATGTTCGTCTGTTTTCGAAAAAGCAGGTCCGCTCCGTTTTTAATTAAATTCTTAACCATACTGCGTAATTGTACACTGCTTGATGAAGCCCCACAAACCTGATAAAATGAAGGTGTTGTCTAAATGCAGGCACACAGTGCCTCCCAAAATTTTTCATTTTTCATTTTAAATTTTCGAATATGCCGGTAATTAAATCCGCCATCAAGAAGCTCCGTCAGAGTTTGGCTCGGACCGAAAGGAATCGCAGCGTCAAACGGCAAATCAAGGAAAAAATTGCCCAGTTTAAAGTCAAACCCACAGTGAAGACCTTTGCCAGTCTGTCGTCTTCACTCGACAAGGCAGCTAAATCAAATCTCTTTCATCCTAATAAATCCGCTCGTCTCAAAAGCCGCCTCTCTAAATTCCTCGTGGCTAATAATAAGTAGTCACCGTCAAACACCGCTCAGCCTTTACTTCTTCTAACTTTTCTTCTATCCTGAATTGCAGAATGGATAAGAAGCTCACCACTCCTGACGTCAACCTTCTCCCTGAAGACGACTTAGAAAGTCGGCCCGGGGGAAAGTTTCTCAAGTGGGCCCTATCCTGGGGAAAAAAAATCGTCGTCTTGACCGAACTCCTTGTCGTTCTGGCTTTTCTCTCCCGTTTCAAGCTCGATTCCGACGTCGCCAATTTTTCTGAAGAAATTGACCGCCGGCGAACCATCATCATCGCCTCCTCAGATTTTGAGAAGCAGTTTCTTTTCATCCAAGATCGGATCAAAAAGGCCAAAATAATCACCACTTCACCCTCTCTCGTCACCGTCTATGACAAAATGACGGCTCTAATCCCTTCCGGTATTATCATTAGCACCACCAGTCTGACCCCAACAACCTTGAGTGTTCAAGGCAAGGGCGAAGATAGTCTCCTCACCACCATGGTCACTGCTTTTAAAGGCTCCTCTGATTTCGACGAAGTCACCCTGGAAACAGTCTCTAAAAGTTCAGCTGACCCCTTAGTGAAATTTACTCTCACGGCCACATACATTCCTAAAAACTCATGAATCCCGTCAACCCTCAAACAGAAGGCAAAGATCCGGCTCTCTTAAAGCGCTACAGCCGCTACTACACCTACATCGAGCCCGTCTTCACCGACCCGGTCATCCGGGGTTATTTCACTCTCATTGCCTCAATTCTCCTCATCGCTTTTTTCATCGTCTTTGCCTTGTCGCCAACCTCCAGCACCATTCTCGGCCTGACTCGCAAGATTGACGACCAGCGAAAACTCACCACCGCCCTCGACGCCAAAATCAGCAGCCTCATCATCGCCCAGGAAAACTATAGCCAGGCAGAATCCTCCTTGCCGAATCTCCATACCGCTCTTCCCATAAAACCCTACCCCGACGAGATTCTGACCCATCTTTTGACCACTGCCTCCGCCTCAGGCATCGCCCTTACCTCCGTCCAAATTTCTGGCATTGATTTGGAAAATGAACCGCCGGAAAAATCTGCCGAAGTAAACCTGCCCGCTTCCCCGCCCCCCGCTGCGGACATCTCCCCTCTTTCACTCATCCCGTCTTTTCTTTTTCACGCCGAGGCCAAAGGCACTCGAGCCCAGGTTCGAGCGTTTATTGGTCAATTAGAACTCCTTCCCCGCCTAATTCGTCTCTCCACCGTCAATTACAATATCGATCTCTTGTCCTCAAACCAAAACTTGGTCCTTGCAGAAGTCACCGGCCTTGCCTTTTACTATGATGACTGGCAAGCCACCCCCAGCACTGAAGCTGGAACTATTAACTAATGAAATTTAAAGACAAAGCCTGGCTAATTATTTCCCTTCTGACCCTAGCAACGGCGGTCGTCTGGCTTGGTGTCACTCTCGCCACGACCCTTCGGCGCTCAACCGTGCCCCAAAACGTCAATCAACTGACCACCCCCTTAAACCCTGACTTAGACCTGCTGTTCCTACAGTCATTAAAACAACGTTCCCGATAGGCCATGATCAATTTTTCATTTTTGTCGACCAAACGCATCCCCACTGCCCTGGCTGTTTTCGGGGTGCTTGTTCTTCTGGGGGGGCTTTTTCTGGGAACTCGAGGTTTGGACGAAATCAAGAAAGTTTTTGTCAAAGCTGATCAGGAAGAAGCGCCCTCATCCAAAGTCAATCTTGCCAATATCACCGACACCTCCTTTACCGTCTACTGGACAACAGGAAAGGAAGTCACTGGTGCGGTTTTCTATGGTTCCACCCCAGAACTCACGGGGGGAATCGCACTTGACGATCGGGCGCTGACCGATCCCGACGCCAAATATCTCACGCACTTTGTCCGGGTCGGCAATCTTCAGCCGGACACCAAGTATTATTTCAAAGTCGGTTCCGTGAGACCCTCGTTCGGTAACACCGACGATGGCGGCAGTCCATTTGCCGTGTCGACCGGAAAGTCCCTAGCCTCATCAGTCGCTCTTGACCCAGTCTTTGGCCAGGCTCGTAGTGCCCAAAAAGCCCCCGCCTCCGGTGCCATTGCTCTTTGGGAAGCCCCGGGGATTTCTCCGCTGGCCACGCTCGTCAAGACCGATGGCAACTATGTCCTCCCGATTGCCACTGCCAGAAGCCAAGATCTCAGTCAACCCATTGATCCCAACTCCACTCCTTCCGAAACCATTACCATCATTGCCACAGCGGCTGACAAGGCGACGATCACCTGCACTCTGGGCAAGGGTGACCGTCCCTTACCTGACGTCTCTCTGGGTCAAACGCTTGACTGCTCGGGAGAACCCGGCCGTCAGTTGGCAGAAGTCGCCACCACCTCCGGTCAAACCCAGACAACAACACAAGCGCGTTTTAAAGTCAGCCCGTCTCCCACCTCCAACCTATCTTCCGGTGATCTCAAAGTGAACATCGTCTCTGGTCAATCACTTTCCACCAACCTTCCGACCATTTCCGGTAAGGCTGGGCCAAAACAGGTCATTAAAATAATCATCCATTCAGAAACTACTTACTCCGGAACAGTGATTGCTGGCCCTGATGGCTCTTGGTCCTGGACGCCACCCACCGGTCTCGCCCCCGGTGAACACACCGTCACGATCACCGTCGTCAATGCTGACGGCACGACCCAAACTGTCAGTCGCACCTTCTTTGTGTCCTCTGACAGCCCCATCCTCCCCATCACTTCCGGCACCCCATCAGCTCAAGTCTCCCACTTTGCCTGTGTCGCCTCGGCTTGTCAACTCGTCTCGGGTTCCGGCCCTGACACTTGTACGACTGACCTTGACTGCCCGACCGCCACTCCCAGTGCCCCAACGCCTCCGGAAACAGGCAGTCTGGACAATATTGTCCCTCTCCTTGTTGCCGGCCTGACTCTCCTTATGTTCACTTTAGCGTTGACAATCGTCAGAATTTAGCTTACGCTGAAAACAGGTCGTTTTCATGGACAACAACAATCAAAACCAGACTGCCTCTGGGGCCTATACTCCAAAGGATCAAATCCCCACCCAAAACCCTCCTAAGGTCGTGGACATCGCCTCAATTAATGCCGTCAACGCCGCCCCGAGCGGCGGGAATTTCTTCAAGAAAAAACCGATCATTATTGGCGTTCTTTCCGTTCTGGTTCTCGCTCTGACACTCAGCGCCGGCGTTTTCTTTTTCCGCCAGCAAGGCCGTGTCACCACTCCGCCAAAAGCTGAAGAATGTAAAGACTTTGGTTTTGGTCAGGTCAGTCGTTCCGACGGTTTCACCAAAAGTGACACCGCCTATCTTCGTGGTGATGCCTACAACAATTGCTCGACACCCGTGAAGCTCTATCTCTTCAAATTCTGGTGTCCCGATGTTCTGGCCGGATCAGACGGCGCTCAAGGCTTCTGCTCCCAGAATCAGTCTGTCCAAGAGGTCACCGTCCCGGCCGGGAGTGGTGGCCAAGCCGGAATCTATCAACTGAATCTCGAGCAGAAAGTTGGCAACACCGGCACCTGTGGCTCCGCTCAGGTCGACGCGATGTTTACGCCGGACTACAACCCCAATGACGGCCTGCCAAAGCACGCCGGCCTTGCCTATCTTGAACCTTGTGTTGCTGGCGGTCTTTTGTGTAAACAGATTTCCGCCCCCCCGCCTGCGACTGACCCCGTCGCTCCCAGGGAGCGCCGTCGTCTTGAGGCCACGCTTGAACCAGCCGACGCCAAGATAGCCATTACCTGGTCAGTCACCTCCGACGGAACCAAACCCGGATCACTCTCCAGCACCAATGCCAACCCTGTTCTTTGGACGGCTCCTAACACCTTGACGACCAGTCAAAAATGGACCATCAAAGCTGACGTCAAAACCGCCACCGGCCAGTCAGCGACCTGTTCTGTCAACCTTGCCTATGCAGTCTCGCCACAAACACACCGGGCTTGCCAAAATAATGCCTGTGCGACCATTCAAGGAGCCGGAACCGACAGTTGCACCGCTGACAGTGACTGTGTGGCTGCCTCTCATAAGGAGTGCGTCGACAGTGCTTGTCAGTCTGTCGCCGGTGCCGGGGAGGACACCTGTTCGACCGATACCGATTGTGCCCCCACGACGCACAAAGAATGCCAAAATGAAGCCTGTAAGACCGTCTCCGGACCGGGCCAAACCACTTGTAGCACTGACACCGATTGTCAAACCGTCACCACCACCCACCGCGAATGTCAAAACAACGCCTGCGTCGCTGTAACTGGGGCCGGTTCTGACCAGTGCACTTCTGACGCTGCTTGCCAGCCAGCTGCCACCCCGCCGCCCATTCCTGAATCAGGTAACATCGCCGTCACTCTCGGGGCCATCGTTCTTGGCCTTGGGGCTTTGCTAACCGGAGCTTTCCTTCTGTTCTAGCCCCAACTGTTCCTTAATATATTCGTGCACTCCATCCCAACTTCCTCCTTTGGGGACAAGAATCCACCCCCGCTCGTCAATCGGCGGATTGTCCAGAAGATTCATGTCCAGGATGACACTCTGAAGTATTGCTCCCCGATACCTTATGGCCAGGTCAAAAAAATTTCGAGCCAGTGACGGGTCGGCATCAGTGGCAAGATGTTCCTTGAGAGTGTTGTAAATTTGTTCCAGCTTTGACAGGTCCAGAAGAGCTTGGGAAGAGAAAACCTTTTTTTTGACGGCGGAAATAACTAATTGCTGTCTTCGGGATCGGGCAAAATCTGTTCCCTCATCGCCATCCGCATGCCGGCTGCGGACAAACTTCAAAGCAGTCCTGCCGTCCATGTGTGTTGGCCCCATCTCAAAGTGGATATGTTCATACCAACACGGGGCCTCTTCATCGCCCTGACAATCCTTTACCTCCGAAAGAGGCCGGGGATATTTATAATCATCAAAAGTGTGTTCCACCGTGACGTCAATCCCTCCGATTAGGTCGATAATTTTCTCGAAAGCGACAAAATCACCCCGCACCACATAGTGAATTGGCAGTCCGGTGACTTGCGACACCGCTCCTTTAGCCAGACTCATGCCCGCATCCGTGCTTCGCTCCGCCCCAGTTTCGTAGGCACTGTTAATTTTGTCCCCCAAAGAGTCAAGATAGATGTCTCGGGGAATTGAAATCAAAGTAATTGGCTCATTGGCCGCTGTCTGGTTCCCTCCCAGATCTGTCTTCAGAGAAACAATGATCATCGTATCTGAAAGATTTGGTGCGTCGTGGGAGCCCCCCCCGATCCCCAAAAAAAGAATATTTGTCCGCCCATCTGTGCTCTTAAGTTCCTCCCCCCCGCCCAGAGTAATGGAAAAAACATTCACCGGGCCCACCAAAAACTCCCGACCCAGCCGTAGGAGTGGCGCCGCGACAATCCCTAGTAACAAAATTAATCCCCCAAGCATCATTCCGACCAGACCAAAACGGACGACTCGGTAGTTACGAAAGATCCGGCGTCGCCCTCGGGACAAAACTAAAGCGAGGGGGTCAGAAGGCATCGTTTAATGATACTAAAAAACTCCTCGGGGTCCAAAGACGCGTGACCCACAACAAAGCCGGAAACTAGTTGCTGGTTGCTGGTTGCTAGTATCTGGTGAACATTATTTGAATTTACGCTTCCTCCATACAAAAATTGAACTCCAGCCGGAAGATGTTTTTGCCAGTCTTGAAGGGTTTCCGTAATTTTGTTCGGATCCTCCGGATGATATTTTCCTTCGGTCGAGATTGCCTCGAAAGGCTCGTACATTATTAGGTACTGTTCTGGAGAATAGTTCCGGACATTTTCGGGAATTTCTTCCCCTGACTGGGCACAAATAATGGGGATAATTTTATTTTTGATCGCCTGGTCAACTTTTTTCCCGACCATCTCCGTCGTCTCTCCAAGGTACTTACGTCTCTCCGAGTGTCCAACTAGGCAGTATTCAACTCCCACATCTTTGAGTAGTTCTCCGGGCACTTCGCCTGTATAAGCCCCGACTGAAAACATGGATATGTCTTGAGACGCCAAAGTAGCGTCAGGTGTCGAGCGTAAAGCGTTAAGAAGTGGATATGGTGCCGCAACAACAACTTCAATCGTCATCGATTCACTCTCTATCTGCTTTCCGCTTTCTGCTAAACGCTTAATCCATTCTTGTGCCCCCGCGACAGTTTTATTTGCCTTCCAGTTAGCGACAATTGTAAACTTTCTATCCATTCTTTTGCGCCAAAATATATATTGAATCCCGAAAAGAACCGACGGCGACAGTGGAGAGAAAAACCATGCCCTTAATAATCTTAGCCGCCCTCCCTTCCGGATGCAATTTTTCCCGAAAGGGCGAGTACGCATTAAAGCTCGTCGCTGACTGAATGTCAAACCCCGCTTTCCGCACAATTTCTCTAATTTCCGGGAGAGTGTATTCGCGGTTATGACGGTGATAAATATAATCATTATCCGCCGTCGATTCATAGAGCTGAAACAGGGGAAAGTGCGGCGATTTCCCAACAAGCAGTTCCAGCCGGTGTTTTAAGTGAATCGCGTTCGGAGTCGTCAGAAGCAGATACCCGTCAGGCTTCAAAACCTTCCTGAGCTTTTCTAGATAGACTAGGGGACTATAAAGCAGATGCTCCATCACTTCCGAAAAAAGCCCTAGATCAAAAAAATCGTTGGCAAACGGCATTTTATCCTTCTCAATATTTAGGCTAACAACACGGGCATTCTTGACTGGTTCATGCTTTGAGCTGACTCCAAAAACTTCATAACCTGCCAGCTCCAAGGCTTTAAACAAATGAAGCGGGAAACAGCCGATGTCCAGAATCTTTGCTGCGGGCGGCAGGTTTAATTTGGCAATTTGTTCTAAAATGAACCGGTAACGATTTTGGTGCGTCAGGAAATATTCCAATTCGTTTTCTGATTTGATCTCGTTTTGCACCTGCGTCAGAAGATCTTTCGGGCTGGTCATTAGCTAATTCTACCTTGAATGGACACCCTTCTTAAAGATTTAAATTCCGATCAACAAGCCGCCGTCAAAGCAACCGACGGCCCCGTGCTAATCTTAGCCGGTGCCGGCAGCGGCAAAACCCGCGTCCTGACCTACCGCGTGGCCTATCTAGTCGCCGAAGGTCTGGCAAACCCTGAGGATATTTTGCTCGTAACTTTCACCAACAAAGCCGCTAATGAAATGAAGGAACGGGTTCGTAATCTACTAGCAACTAGCCACCAGCAACTAGCCACTAATGTCCAGCCCTTCACCGGCACTTTCCACTCCCTCTGCGCCAAGATTTTGCGGATCGATGGCAAAGAAATCGGCATCTCGCCGCAATACGTCATCTACGACGACAATGACAGTGTTGACCTGATTAAAGACGTCATGACCAAGATGGATATTTCCCAGAAAAACTTCAACCCCCGGGCTGTTTTGGCAACCATCGGTCAGGCAAAAAACCAGTTGATCAGTGCTCAGCAATATCCCGAGTACGCCCGGGGGTTTTTTCAAAAGACCGTTTCGGATATTTATCTTTCCTACCAAAAAGCTCTCAAGGAAAACGAAGCCCTGGATTTTGACGATTTGATCATGGAGACAGTTCGACTTTTTCGTGCTGTTCCAGACATTCTGGATAAGTATCAATCCAAGTGGAAATATGTCCTTGTTGATGAATATCAGGACACCAATCACGCTCAGTTTCAATTAACGAAACTTCTTGCCCGAAAACACCGGAACATTTGCGTTGTTGGCGACTTTTCCCAGTCAATCTATTCCTGGCGCGGCGCCGACTTTCGCAACCTTCTTCACTTTAAAGCAGAGTTTCCGCAGGTGCGAACTTTTAATCTCGAACGAAACTACCGCTCCACTCAAAAAATCCTCGACGCGGCCTTTGGCGTCATTTCCAAAAACCGCTCCCACCCGATTCTCAAACTCTGGACGCAAAAAGACGGCGGCGAGAAAATTGTCATGTTCGAGGCCCGCAACGAGCAAGACGAGGCGGCATTTGTCCTCGACCAAATTCGTTCCGCGATGAACGATAAGCGATCAGCAATGAACTACTTATCCTTTGCCGTCCTCTACCGCACCAACGCCCAATCCCGCGTTTTGGAAGAAGCCTTTCTGCACGAGGGCATACCCTACACTCTGGTTGGCGGCACTCGCTTCTATGAACGCAAAGAAGTCAAAGACGTTCTCTCCTACCTCCGGCTTCTTCACAACCCCAAAGACTCCGTTTCCTCCAAGCGTGTCGAAAAGCTGGGCAAAGCCCGCCTGGCCAAGCTTGAGGAGTTTGCTCAGGCAAGCAAGTCCAATGAGTCAAATTTGTCTAATTTGACCAGTCTCGACCTTCTCGACAAAGTTCTCAATGTCACCGGCTACCTCGATCTTTTTGACCAAGAAAATGAAGAAGATCTGGCCCGGCTGGAAAACATTAAAGAACTTCTATCAGTGGCCAGTGAATTTCCCAACCTGGAAGAATTTCTCGAAAACGTTGCCTTGGTTGAGAAAGAATCTAAAGCCCTTCCGTCTGCGATAAGCGATGAACGATCAGCGACGAACTCCTCCGGCGCTGTCACTCTCATGACTCTCCATGCCGCCAAGGGCCTTGAGTTTCCGGTCGTCTTCATGGTTGGCATGGAAGAGGGGATTTTTCCCCACAGCCGCAGCTTCATGGACAATTCCGAAATGGAGGAAGAACGGCGGCTTTGCTACGTCGGCATCACCCGCGCCCGCGAAAAGCTCTACTTAACCTACGCCCGTAAACGCCTCTTTTTCGGTACCCGCAGTTCCAACATGCTCAGCCGTTTCATCGCTGACATTCCCGAAGGTCTTTTGGAAGTGAAATTTAGCTCTTATCTTAGCGACTTTTAGTAAACAATTTTCTGTAAAAGAAGAGCCATAATATTGTCCATCCTCCCCAGAGAACAAGATCAAACAAAAGGCTAAAATATTGAATATTAAATTCTCCCCAGTACTTCGGAAACATAGGAGAATAACCCCATTTTAAAGGAAAACCCCAACTACATGGAGAGTTCACTTGAGGCACACTTAGGTATGGTACCAGTTCACAGTGCCTGTTACCAATCAGCATCCAAAGACTGATTAAAAGCCAAAGTAAAAACAACAAAATAAAAATAATCTTAAAAGTTTTTCTCATCTGCTAGTTGATAAACATGCAAATCCTGGAACACAGCCACCTCTTTGTAGTAGAAACTAACCAAATCTTCCAAAAGGGGAAAGGCAAAATGAACCGGGCGGGAGATGATAATGAATTTTGGCCTCACTTTAATTAATTGATTAATTAAAGCGTCATAGTTTGCAGGATCAATCGTTGTCAAATGGTGGGCTTGGATGAACCTTATCGCTGCCGGGCGGTTGGATAAAACGTAGACCCCAGCGGCATCTCCCCAGACAAAAATCGGGTCATCAGGATTTGAACGTTTCTTAATGTAATCGGCGATGGCATAGGAATTTAGCGTCCGCTTGTCGAAAAATGACACATAATCTTCCCAAAGTTTCCGTTCGGACACATATTCAAACCAATTTTCGAAGTATGGTTTTGTCGGCAAGGCAAAGGCACGAGCAAACATTTGAGATAGGGCAAAGAGAATAAGACACAGAGAGATTCCAACCACGATCGTTGCCAAACGGTTTTTTCTGATAAACAAGAAATCATATAAGACATATAAGATCAATAGGACTAATGGTGGCACAATCTGGAGCAGATAGTGGGCATACGGCCGGTTGGACAGAATCGCCCCGTAGAGGGAAAAGCCAAACCACAGCGCCAAAAACAGCATTTCTTTACTAATAAATCTCTTGAAGTAACTAGCAACTAGCAGCAAGCCACTAGCAACTAGAAGGATAGCCTTGACAAAGAGGGGATTAGATAGTTTTGAAAGGGGTCCGGAATCAACCGCCACATAGGAAGCATTTTGCGAAAAAGAGGCGATCAGAAAATCAGCTAGAGCGTTGTTGAAATAAAAATACCCAAAGACCAAAATTAAGAGAGCAAGAAAAGAAATAGCAATCGGCAGAATAAACCGGACTAGTTTTGCAAGGGGTGGGCTTGCCGAGCTTGCAAGCCCACCCCTTGCGAGCCTGATGAGCACGACGGCAAAAATCATGCCGGCAAAGTCAAAAATTGCGGGAACTTTAAGAAGAAATGCAGCTGCCATCAAAAGGCCAACAATTGTCATTCCGGGTATAACCCGGAATCCATTAAATAATTTTATAGATGCCGGATCAGGCCCGGCATGACAAACGATTAAGTACCCGCCCCAAACAATCGGCAGGGTAAAGAAAAGCTCGGCGTTGGCAATCGTTCCCTCAAGAAGAGGAAGAGACATGAATATACCGACAGCAAGAGTAGCTAGTAGTGGGAAAACAGTGGTTGGAGTAGGATTTGGCTGACTGTGATTAGAAAGAACTTTTTTAGCTAGCAAATAAACTCCCGTGCACGTTCCCAAAACAAACACTGTTGCCAGAGCCTTGGCCCAAAGAAGGGTTGGATGAAGAGCATACAGAACATACAGAAGTGGCGGCTTGTTGTCCCAAATATCCCGATACAAAACTGCTCCCCGGGCTATCTCTCGCCCCAGGACCAGATAGATTTGCTCGTCTCCATACCAATTGGGTTCAATGAGAGATGGGATTCGTAGAACTCCGATCAGACCTAAAACAAGGAGTAACCAAAAATTAATTTTTAGTCCAAAAACTTTCATTGATTATCTTTTCAGTAATATTATCAGCGTACCAGTTACCAAGAAAAACGTCACGGCCGACAAAGTATTCATCGTCATTCTCATTGGCGTCTCTCCAAACCGGCTCGTGACGTAATACTTTCCAGCCGTCAGTTCATAGACAATCCGACCAGGAAAGCCTTTGTCCTGATACGAAACATTAATCGGTGTCTCGCCACCGGATGCTTGCGTCTTTGACCTTGTTGTCCAACCTGGATAGTAAGCCGTATTTTCCACGACTTTTGAATCTGTCAGGGCGTCCACTATGTAAGTATGCTCGTTTGTTTTCCAATCGACCAGGCCAACAATTGCCTTTCCCGACGCGATCTCCACTCGGCTTCCGGGAAAAGTATTTGGTTTCGGGTCAAACCAGATTGGGAACTGTTCATCAGCCCAGGTTGTTGAGCCGGCAATCGGCCGATCGGTGGGCAGCTTAACGGTGATGATTTTATTTGCTTTCCAATAGTCCCGATAGGCAAAAAAAGTCACCAAGATGACAACACTCGCCAATGCCGGCGCTAATAAGCGCTTCTGACCGAGGGCGTTTTGCACTGTCATGATAACCGCCCCCGCCAGAACCGCAATAGAAAAAACCGTCCAGGACAAAAACCGCCAGGGAAATTGGGTAAAAGACAGAAGAGGCAATTTATCCCAAAAAATTTTCGACACCGGCAGCATAAAAAATATGGCCAGACCTAAAACTCCAAAATAGAACCCGATGTGCAGACTTTTTTGGTGCCTCTTTCGCCAGAGTTGAACCCCGGCAATTATCGCCAGGATCACCATTCCCCATTGAACCAGGCCGATTTGAAAGGACAAGCCATCGCCCCTTCCCGCGGTCGATCCGCCATAACCCCACGATGGGATGACTAACTGCTCCGGATAAACAAAATGATCCGGATAGTCTTTGGCAATGGTTTGGTCTAATCGAACATATTTCTTCTCTGCCAGTGAAGGCACCCAAAAAAAGGCCGACAGCATCAAACCCAGCACCCCGATGGCGATGAACCCAAAAATCATCTTTGGTCGTCGATAGACAATAAGGTGGAAAACCATAAAAAGCCCTAACACAATGGTAAAAATAAAAGCCGTAATGTTGTGTGACAGCATCAACAGCCCATAGGAAAATCCTCCAGCGATGATATACATCACTTGCCGTTGTCTGTCTCCTTCGGCGATTTTTTCGGTGAACATAAAAAGAAGTGGCAGCATAATGAATGCCAGATGTTCCGCAATCGACCCTCGAACATAGATGTTAAGCAGTCGATAAGGAGCATACATATACAAAAACCCCGCAAGCAACCCTCCCCAATTTCCAAGGTGGTCTTTCTGCCAGAGAAACATTGCCCACCCCGAAAAAATTAGCCCCATAATCATCACTGATTTAATCGCATCAACCAGTCCCAGACCCAGCGCGTATGCTCCTTCGCCCAGATAATAGACCAGGGGATAATTAAAATTAAAAAAGTAGTAGCCATAGCCCCACATTAGGTTTTTTGATATCCGGGGCGGGAAATTTCCGTCATGCAGGGCAATGTCAAACTCTGACAGCCGGATAATATGCCCGATCCCGTCATGGCTGGAAAAATAGCCGGGTTTGAGAAGATCAGAAAGGGCCGGCAGGGAGAGCGCTGTCAGAACAAGAAGAAACCCCAGGGTGACGAAAATCTTCCCCATGAACTCAGTATACTAAACTTTTTCCGTCACCCGGTACTCAATATATCTTCCCAACATCAACCTTGTTTGCGACTCCAGCCCCGGCAGGGCATTTAAGAAAAAACCGGCAATCGGCATCCAGACCCACGGCAAATAGGTGAACGGATGCAAAAGAGCCTTCGCCTTTTGCTGTTTTCCGGGATCCAGAAGAGTGTTAATCACAATGATGGTCAGAAGGCCCACAAGGCACAGTGTCAAGATTAAAGCACTCATGCGGGAGAGATTAAACCCGAGAGAAGTCCTGGCGAAGTTTTGATTGAGGAAGGTGGGAATATTGGCCCCAATTGTGAGAATAAACCAGTTGACCGACCAGAGAAGGTGCGATTCAAAGACAAAGGTTATCTTCGTCATCTTGTCCCAAAATGGGATTTCCGGGTGGAGGAAAAATTGCTTGATGACATAGGGAACATCCGTTGCTCCCCACGCCTGGCGCTGGACCTGCTTATAGCGATTGACAATCGTCTTCCAGGCCGTTGTCGATTGCGCCGCATCAATACTCACCACCAGAAAGAGAGGCACAACGTCAACTTTACCCTGCAGGGCAAAATAGGCTTTGAGATTAATGTGCCAATCCTCCGGAATTGCATCCACATCCCAATAGCCCACTTTGTCGAGAAGCACTAGGCTCGTTGAATAGGTCGACACCACAAAATAACGCTTGGTGTATTTTTTTAATCCGGAAATTTGGCTGATTCCGGAGGCCAGTTCCGCAATCCGCACCGGCGCCGTGACCTTGTCAATATTGTTAAACGGAAACTGCGGCGCCTGGAAGAATTTATAATATCGGTCCGGCACCGTCAGAAATTTGTAAGCTAGAAGAGCAAAATACTGATTGGGAAAAACCGAATCGGCATCGGAAGTTGTGATCGTGATGTTTTCAATCGGAATTTTCTTCTGATCAACCAGTATTTTTTTTGCCTCTTTAGCGGCATAGGCTTCGTTGCTGTGCTTGCCAATGGTCTCTCCGGGCGTTAGGGGGTGATAGGTCGTCACCAACATTCCAAATCTCCCCCGATATTCTTTGGTCAAAATGGCCGATTTTTCTTTTGCCTCCTCCTCCCGAGCTTCCATCGCTAGAACCACGACCAAGTTTTCCTTAGGCAAAGTTTGCTTAGCAAGCGAATCTAAAGTCCGCCTCAGCGTTTCCAATTTTTCTTTGACATTGCAGATTAAAACCACATGATAATATTTTCCCCACACGTTCTTCGTCTCCGGATTAGATTTTAATTTTTCCAGCCAGTCAGTTTTCTGGGTGGCTTGAATGTTCAAATATCCGGAGACGGCATTAGCGCTCATGGTGAGCGACCGGTAGAGCCAGTAGATGTTAAAACCAATAACCGCATAGGCGACTGTTTCTGGAAGGAAATAGCTACCCATAAACAGAAAAAGGATGAATGACCAGGGGACGAGTCCGGTCAAAACCTCAAGTCCCCGCTGGGTCCGGACCGGGTGATAACGCATGTAGTTGGTAATGAAATCAGTCATGTCAGATATTAAAAAGCCCTTCCGCGTTCTCTGTTGTTATTTTAGCAATTTTTTCCAAAGAAACTCCTTTAACTTCCGCCAGCTTCATGGCCGTTAACTTAACATTCGCCGGTTCATTCCGCTTTCCGCGAAGACCTTCGGGAGAAAGAAACGGGCAATCTGTTTCGACGAGTAACCGCTCTAACGGTACCAGTTTCGCCAAATCTCGGAGTGGCTGGGAGTTTTTATACGTCAAATTTCCGGCAAAAGAAATATAAAAATTCGGCAGCTTCTCAAATATGAACCTCACATATCTTTCATCACCGGAAAAACAATGAAACACTCCAGACAGATGATGAATCGATTCGTCATCTGAAGAAAAAATTTCCCTCAAATCCTCTTGAGCCTGCCGAATATGGATTGATAGGGGAAGTGACAATTTTTGAGCAATTTCAATTTGTTTTCGAAATAACTTTTTCTGTCTTTCGGGCTCAGACGGTGTAGGTTGCAAATCGCGGTCGCGACTAGTAACATACATGCCTTTTTGTGAAAACTTAGAATAATCCAGTCCGCATTCGCCGATCCCGACAACTTTCGGTGATTTAGCTAATTGTTCAAGTTTCTCCCAATCAACATTATCTACTGTTGCCGAAGGGGAATCATTCGGATGCCTCCCCACAGTGGCATACATCCAGTCGCACTTTTGAGCTAGCCGTACCGCTGTTTCTGAATCAGCCAGTGACGTGCCAATATTAATAATCTTGTCCACCCCCGCCTCCCTCGCCCGCGCCACCACCTCATCAAAGTCAGCAGCGTAGTCCGGAAAATTCAAATGAGCATGGGAGTCAATAAGCATTAGTCTAAATATCAAGCGTAGTATATGATTCCGATGGCCGAACCTTCTTGTCTATCTCCTTACAAACTCTTTTCCAAATAACAGTCATTTTCTTATAAGACGGCTTGCCGTTAACGCGATAATAAATTGCGGAAAATAGAGGCGTTTTGACAACATCATAGCCTCTGGCGATCATTTCCAAAGCCCAATCATAGTCTTCACACCCCTCTAGAAGTCTTTCGTCAAAAGGATATGTCTTCCACAAGTCTTTTCCGATAAAACAGTTAGAATTCGTCAACCACGGACAGTGGTGTTCCTCTCTCCATATTCGAAGCTTTCTTTGTAAGACTTGGGCAATTTCAGAGATCTTTCCGTACCCAGGGGTGTAAAAACCGCTTACTCCCGCCACTTTTGGATAATTGAAAAATTGTAAGCTGTCAGCATAAAAACTCTTCCCTTGGGGAATGCAGTGTCCTGACAGAATACCAATATATTTTCCTTTCGCCTCCTTGATCCCTAAGTTGAGGGCGTAACTATAATTAAATTCTTCGGGCTTAATTTGAATTAATCTGGCTCCGAAACTGCTCGCAATTGCCAGTGTTTTGTCTGTTGACCCGGAATCGACAACAATGATTTCAAAATCTTGACGGGTTTGATTTTTTAATGCTGCGAGAACTTCCCCGAGATAATTCCCTTCGTTCTTTGTCCGGATGACCCAGGAGGTCGTTATCATAAGAAAGACTAACTAATTCTTGGAAAAAGCGGGGGAGTGGATCTGATTTTGCCCATAAATTGCTCTTGTATTTTCTTCGCTGTTTCAGGCAGAAACGGTTGCAGGTTGTAGGCAAGGCGTTGCACCCTCGGAACCACTCGGAAAAGAAATTCTTTCAAATCCGCCTCCGGCAATTTCCATGGTTGGCCTTGATCAATCGCCTGATCAATCGACTTAATTTTTCCCCATAAAAATTCGAGGCAATAATCAACGCGGAAAGTTTTCAGAAAATCATCGAGTTCTGGGTAGATTTCTAAAATTGGATTTCCGCCGTCGTAGCCAATTTTTTCTGCCAACTTCGCGATTCTCGCCACAAGATTCCCCAGGCCATTAGCTAAATCGGCATTATACGCCTCCTTGAATTTTTCCTCCGAAAAATCTCCATCGTCAAACAAAGGTGTTTTTGCCAGGAAAAAGTAGCGCAGGGAATCGGCACCGTACTTGTTAATGAAATCCACCGGGTCCAAAACATTTCCCAGGGTTTTCGACATCTTCTGGCCGTTCACCGTAAAGTAGCCATGTATGAGAATATTTTTGGGAAGAGACAACCCAGCTGACAGGAGGAAAGCCGGCCAATAGACCGCATGAAATCTGGTAATCCCTTTGCCAATTAAATGCAGATCAGCTGGCCACCACTTGGCATACTTTTCCTCATTCCACCCAAACCCTATTCCTGTTTGATAGATATTAAGCGCATCAAACCAGACATAAATTCTTTGTGAATCATCCCCCGACACCGGCACGCCCCAATTTTTCGCCCGTTCATTACTACGCGAAATCGATAGATCCGGAACATCGCCTTTAAGCCAATTTATAACTTCATTTTTCCGGAACTCAGGGATGACTTTCAACGTATCTGACGTGATCAACTCTAGAAACCTATCTTTATATGCCGATAATCGAAAGAAGTAATTTTCTTCCTCCACTTCATCCAACTTTTTCCCCGGATGTTCAAAACATTCACCATTTTCATTTAACTCACTTCTTTCATAGAATTGCTCGCAACCAACACAGTAGAGTCCCCGATATTTTTTCTTGTAAATATCCTTCTCACACAGTTTCCACAATTTTTGACTGCCCACATAGTGATGCTCTTCGTCGCTTCCTCGCTGCCAGACGTCAATTGAGACGTTGAGTTTTTTGATTAAATCTTGAAATTCGCTGTTATGTTCGTCGATGAACGCATGAATTGGTTTCCCTGCTTTTTCCGCCGCCTGAACGTTTTTTAACGCATTTTCATCAGCCCCCGAAAGATAGAGCGTTTCCTCGCCCAGCAGTCGGTGATAGCGGGCGATGACGTCCCCCTGGACAAATTCCAACGCATGCCCCACATGCGGCTTGGCATTAACATAAGGGATGGCGGTTGTAACGTAGAACTTGTTCATAACCCGTATTTTAACCTAATTGCGTCTTTTCCTGTTAAACCGCAGCCAGCTCCGGGGAAAAAGCGGGCGGATGGAAAATTGGCTCGGTCTTCCCTGGTCACCCTCTTTGATCTTCGGGCTCACTTGGAACAAATACATCTCCATGAGGGCGATAAAAACAAGAAAGATGATGACGTTGGCCGGCGTCAGCAAATCAACCGCCTTGAGAAAAAGGAGAAACGGAATGGCGATGCCGATTGCCAGATAAAGCCTGATCGAAAGAAAAAATGACAGGATCAATATCAACACGATCGATGAGAGCACGCCAAAAATCACCAGATTCAATAGCTCCGGCGAAGTCTCTGTCAGAAGATAGTACAAACCATAAAGGGAAGGTAAAAGGGCAGCAATTTTAATCGGTAAAGAATATTTTTGTAATCTTCGAAAAAATATGGTAAACATACCGGCAGTTACCCAAGTTACATCAGTGACATCAGTAACTTAAGTTACTTTGGTGACTTAAGTAACTAATGTGACTTTCGTGACCAATGTTACTTTTGTAACTAAAAACCTGCTCATGGATCTAGCAATCATTTTATCAGCGATAGGCATTGCTACAATAGCAATAATTTACTTCACAAATAGAAGATCCGCCGATTCTTCTTTGGCGGAATGGCTAAGATCGATGGACAAGAGAATTGATAATCAAACTTCCCAGATGCTCCAGGCTCAGCAAGCCATCTATAGCGAACTGTCCAAATCGGCCAAGTCCATCGGCGAAATGAGTGAAATCGGCAAATCGATGAAAGACCTCCAGCAATTTCTGGCTTCACCGAAACTTCGCGGCGGCATCGGCGAGCAGGTTTTAAAACAGCTTCTTGAGGAGAGCCTTCCTAAAAACAGTTTCAATTTGCAGTACACTTTTCGCTCCGGCAACAAGGTTGACGCCGCCATCAAAACCGATTCCGGCATCATCCCGATTGATTCCAAGTTCACGATGGAAAACTTCAAAAAAATGATGTCCGCCGAGACCGATAGCGAGCGGATGGCCCATCGCAAATTGTTCATCGCCGACACAAAAGACCGAGTGGACGAAATAAGTCGAAAATACATTCTCACGGACGAAGGCACTGTCGACTTTGCCTTGATGTATGTTCCCAGCGAGTCCGTCTACTACGAGATCGTCAACAGCGAAGACAGTCTGATGGACTATGCCTACAAGCGGCGCGTCATGCCCGTTTCCCCGAGCACCTTCTATGCCTTCCTCAGGTCAGTGCTCCTCTCCTTTGAAGGTCAGCAAATTGCTGCCGAAATCAAAAATATTCAAAACAATCTCCGCGCCATCCACACCGAAACCTCCAAATTCGCCGAGCTCCTTAGCACTCTGCAGACCCACGTAAATAACACCTACTCAATGATGTCTAAAGTTTCCAGTCAATTCAGCACTCTTTCGTCCAAAGTTGATGGAGTCCAAGGAATTGGAAAAAATAGGGAAACGAGGATCAACGATCTGCCCCTTGAAAACACGGATAGTTAGCTTTTGCCTAATTCCCACCTTCACGAGGCCACTTTTCCTGGCAATTTTCCATTCCACTCCGAGAGCCAGATGATGTTGGGGGAAATTGACTTCTGGTGATGCTTGTAATCGGCAGTAAAGAGGGGAATATTATTAGAATCTGCAGCAAAAATAAAAGAGGAATCATAAGGCGTAATCCCAGCCTCGTAACCGATCTTTAATATATCTAGGAGATTCCTTTTGCCAAGCGTCACGAAAATCGGATCCAGCCCAAAAAAGTTCACCAGGCCCTCTTTTGTCCTTTCCTGGGAAAATTTTTTAGTCTGTTGCAAAATGTTGGCAATTTCTAGTTGGGCGAAGTGCGGCAGAACTAACTCGATCTCTCTTTTATGAATCGCTTCAAGGATTAAATTTGCTTTCTGGGAGTCTTCTTCCTGTTGATCAAACCACTTTATAATAACAGAGGTGTCTGCAACCAGTCTCTTCATATCTCATATAATCCCGAACGCATTTTTTCTCTTTCCTCAATGACGATTTCGCTCAAAGATTTCTCTCCCGGTTTTCGAGGGTGTTTTTCTGCCATTTCCTTAGCTATTTTTCTTATTCCCTCTACTGCCTTCCTGACACGGGCCGCCTTTTTTTCTTCAAAATCTGGGTCAACTGCATTAAAAAAAACTTTGGTTCCTTTTAAAACTGTTGCCCGACCATACTTTTCCAATAATTGCTCCAAGACATCAATATCTTGTCTTAATTGGGTTATAGATATGACTGTGGGGTCAGATCCAACATGCTGTAATTGCATAATTAGATGCTAGTACATATTAACAAATTTGTCAATAAAAATGTTGACAACCTCTGCTCCCCATATCACATATAATCATGATGGTGAGTCTGCCCGTGTTGGTCCGTGCGGGCCAAGTGGCAATTAACGGACCCCATCAAGCTAGGACTCACTTACAAATTTGAATTTCATTTTAATCCTTGAAAAGGCGGACAATTTTTGGAAGCCCAGGCCATATAGTCTCGATTGCACAAATAAAGATCCGGTGACCCAGGCAAACAGTTCAGAACACCGTCGTTCGGGCAGGAGAAAACGAGATCATCAGTGTCAGTGAATTTAAGTGTTGCGACAACGCTTTCAAGCAATTGTTGATGAGGCTCTGCGGCCGAGATGGTAATTGAATGGTTTTGCAGAGGCAGATCAATAATAATCCATTTCGCACTGCTACTGCTATCGACGACGATTTTAACTCCCCTGACCCCATCGATTGTTATCGAGGAAGATGTCAGATTTGGCCTGCTGCTTACCTCGCCGGAATAAGATTCGGAGTTAACCTGAAATGAAAGTACTTTTATTTGGCTGACATCTCGAAGCTCTATATATTCAATGATCTGAGAATTTGGTGGCGAAGTTTTCACCGGAGTAAGTTCAATAGGGTATTGAAATCGGTAACCGTAACCCGAAGTATAAGTTATCCAATTCTCCTTCTCATCCGGCGGTTTCAGTTTTTCTTGGTCCTCCTTGGAAACTGGTTGGGTAACGCTTCGACCATCAGAAGTGTGGCAAATTGAGGGAAGGGATGTCGAAATAAGCGAGCCGGTCATCTGCGTACATTCTTCCCAGGAAAGTAGAGAATTCTTATTCTGGTTTTGTTTTTGCAGATATAGATAACCACCTACACTGCCCAGCACCGCAAGTATCACCAGAAGAAAAACTAGAGCGGCATTTCCTTGGCGAGGCTTCATTCTGATTCCATTGTCTCACTTCAATTAGGAAATTCAACTACAATTTAAAGACCTTGACTGCCTCAGCTGGAGTGAGAACTTTAATTTTGGTCAATTTTTCCAATTTGTCACGCTTGAAGTCTTTGATATTTCCCGTGATGAAGTAGTCAACTTCCGCATCCAGCGCCGAGCTAAAAATTGGTTGATCCTCCGGGCTCACCAAGCTTTGAATTCTGGGGCCAATGGTTTGCGAAGATGAAACAACTTTGGGAGGGTTTGCAGAAATTAAACTTTCAAAAGTGGCCAATTTGGTGGGGATTTTTTTAACAATATTACGGATTGACTCTTCGAGCACCTGACTGGAAATTATCCCGGCAATCCTCTTTTCGATGTGGGCAGTAATTATTTTTGAGCAGTTTTCCGAGCCATAAATGAGTGAGAACCAGATATTACTGTCCAGAAAGACCTTTGGAGTATTTTTTTTCATAGATATCTCTCCGGATTTGTTTAAGGCTGTCTTGCATTTCCTTTTCAGATATTCCACTTTCCTTTACTGCTTTTTGAATTTCCCCTAAAGCATCCAAAAAAATTTTCTTTTTTGTTTTAAGAACAATTTGATTGTCTTTGATATTTGCTTCCAGTTGATCTCCCACACTAGCTCCCACCGCTCGCAGAAACTTTTCCGGAAAAGTAACCTGTCTTCGTGGTCGAATGGATAGTGTAGCGGTCATACCGCGTATGATATCAGATGTCAGAAAAAATGTCAAATTGAAGCTAAGATTCTCTTAGTCGCATTAGGGTAAGGGTGGATGGCCTTTTGGCCAACAATTTTTAGGTAAGACACATCCCTGACATTGTGTTGTCCCACCGGCCCGCTCACACACAAAATTAACCGGGCAGTCATTGTCTGTCTGACAAGAATCCTGACTCTGAGCCTGATCAATAAATTTGAAAGCGGAGAGGATTTGGTCAAAGTCGTTTCCATCGAAGCCTGGTGTGCTGATCATTTCAAAAGCGGCTTTATTTTTTATAAAGTAAAGCCAGTATTGGAAGCTATTCGGATCGTTTTTGGGAGAGTTTTCTGACAGCTTATAAGCCGTTACCCCGTCGACAACAGTGCTGGTCTTGCGAAGTGCGGAACCATCTGAAATTTTCGGTACCCATTGGTCCAGGGTGCCATAAAATCCTTCTCTGACTGAAAGAGTAATGCCGTCCGGCTTTATCTTGTCAAAGCTGCCAAAAGCTACACTCCCGGTGCTGTTTTCTTGTGCTTGGTGGCCTGGACACCCCGCTGTTAATCCTCCAGGACATGGGGTAATTAATTGGGGAGCACTCCAACTATCAGGATATTTAATCTGATAACCATACTTGGTGTTTGTATAAGTTTTCCAACCGACTATATCTTCTGGAGGCTGCAAATTATTCTTTTCTTCCTCTATGAGCGGTTGAATGACATTTCGGCCGTCGGGGGTGGAGCAGGTTCCTGGATAGGAATACGTTGCCGTTGCTCCGGGGGTTTTGAGACACTCTTCCCAGGCCAGAG
This sequence comes from uncultured Gammaproteobacteria bacterium, assembly GCA_964609775.1. Lineage (GTDB taxonomy): Bacteria > Patescibacteriota > Microgenomatia > JAMCZE01 > JAMCZE01 > CAZNUP01. Next base: position 5,957 of record CAZSSJ010000007.1, on the reverse strand, counting down.
ACGGTGCAGCTTTATTTTGTTTTTGCCAATAGAGATATCCACCAACGCCAATAAAAGCAACCAACAAAATCGGCAGAAAAACTAGAGCAATATTTCCTTTTCGGAAATTCATTCTGACTCCATTATCTCACGATGGACCTGAATTTCAACCTGATCAGGGGTTTTAACATTAATCTCCTTAATCTTCAAAAACTCCTTGTCAAAACTGACCAAAATCATCCCTTTTCTGATTTGCGAGGCGATTAAACAATCAGCATATTTAATTCCATATTTCTGGAAATACTCAATCGCCAGGGGAGTGTCTGTTTTTTCCAGAAGAGTGATATTTCGGACTTCTTTAATCGAGTCCAAATAGTCAAGAATTTGCTTTCCGGAAAGTCCGTATGTTTTCTCCAGAACAAAAACAATCTCCAGAAAAACAATGCTTGAGGTATATGCCAGAAACCTGCCTTCCTCAATCTGGGAGATTAAATTCTCAACAGGGCGGAATTGATCTGTATCTTTAAGAAAAAAGCGGAGCCAAACGTTAGTGTCCAGAAAAACCTTCGTCATCTATGAATAGTCAATCGAGTCTCGAATTTTGTCTACGTCAACCGGCTTACGCCTGAAGTTTTTGTTCAGTGATCCGCCCAAAGTCAGAATTCTGCTTTTTTTGGGCGTAATTATCATCTGCCCTGATTTTGCTCTGACGGTCACCACTCCGGGCTTTTTCATCCTCAGCATTTTTCTGGCTGCCACCGGCACATGCAGCTGCCAATTACTCGTGATTGCTATTGTTGCTGTCATAACAATTATGATACAATAACAATACAAAATTGTCAACAACCATGCCTAAACCTGCGTTCTCAATATATATCCTTTCTTCAAAAATCGACGGGGCGCAGGAATCAGAAAAAATTTGGAGTAGCGGGGAGGACGTCATTTCGAATACACAACAAATGCTTTAAGACTGGTTGGTTGCGGGGCGGAGGTGGCAATAAAATTAAAGCGGACCTCTGCAAAATTTCCATTTTTTGAATATTGTCTCAATGAGCCGTTCGGACCATCAGCTGTTGCCCATGAGTCTTCTTTCCAACCAAGTTTAATGAATTGTGCATGGTAATAATCAATGATTTCGTTCCAGACTGAGATATTGCTCAAGGTTTCCGACTCAACTTCAACTGATTTCAATTCCACGAAATTGTCTTTAGTTCGGAAGGGATAATCTACAGCCTTCGGCTCAAGCCATTTAACCTTTGGGTAAGGCGCAGGCAAATTTTGCTGATCGTTTTTCTCATCTCCCGGATCGAGAAATTTGAAGGTGGAAAGAATTTGATCAAGCAGGGGATTATCCTTCGGGGAAAGCGTATAGATTTCTACTACCGATAATTCGTTTTTTGTTGGTATGAACGCGTGGGCAAAACTGCTTCCATCCAGTCGCCAGTAGATCGAAACACCATTTCTTGTAAGTGTTTTGATATCAGTGAAAGGCTGGGGATCACAAAAAATGAACGGTTCCTCTCCGTCACAATTTTTAACCTCCCAGATCTCGTCCAGAATTTTCGAATTAGTATTCTTGTGAACAGCAACCTTTATTCTTATTGAAGAATCATAAAACTCTGTCAGATCAGTTTCTCTGATTTTCCAACTTGCGGGATAATTAAACTGAAATTGAAGACTCGCGTTCACATAGGTTTTCCAACTCGACGTCTCACTCGGTGGTTCTAATTTTTTCTTTTCCTCATCTGAAAGCGGCTGGATGGCCTTTTGCCCATCGGAAGTAACACACTGCCCGGGATAAGAATATTGAACTTTTGCCCCTGGCAATTTGATACATTCTTCCCAAGAAATTTCTTTTGGGGGTTTTTCTTGAGCGCCGCTGAGATACAAATAGCCGCCAACGGCAAAAGCGAGAATTGCCAAAACACCGGCAAGAACAAGAAAAACATTCCCTTTTCGGCTCTTCATACATTTATCTTCCTACTTCTGGAGTCATAAGTCAACGAATCTTGTCAGCCTTTTGATTCTGCTTGATGTATTTGCTTCCAACTTATAAGTTCCACCCATAGTGGAATAACTTAATTCAACCCTTGTCAAAAAAGGCCTGTCTGACTATATTGAAGCCCGATGGCTAATTCTTCAAAAAAGGACTTGAACCCTCAGCAACTCGAAGCTGTTAATCATGCCGGCTGGCCACTCCTGATTATCGCCGGCGCGGGCACTGGCAAAACCACTGTCGTCACCGAAAGAATTAAAAGAATTATCACCGAAGGGCTCGCTAAACCAGAAGAAATTTTGGCTCTGACCTTCACCGAAAAAGCTGCCCGGGAAATGGAGGAACGGGTGGATGTGGCACTCCCGTATGGTACGTTTGGTCTATGGATCAGCACTTTCCACTCCTTTGCCGACCGGATTCTCAAATATGAAGCCCTGCACATTGGCCTCAACCCGTCCTTCAAATTAATGTCCGACGCCGAAACGTTTCAGTTCATTAAAAAAAACTTCTGGAAATTTGATCTCAAATATTTTCGCCCATCCGGTAATCCGTACAAATTTATTGAAGGCCTCATCTCCCATTTTGACCGGCTTAAAGATGAAGATGTGTCTGTTGACGATTATCTAAAATTCGCTGAACAAAAACAGAAATTCGCCGAAAATGGTTCTGCGAATTTCGGTAATTCTTCTGAGAATTTTAACCTTGACGAAGAAGCCCAAAAATACCAGGAATTAGCCAATGCCTACAAACAGTATGAGCAACTCAAAACCGCCGAAGGGGTTATGGATTTTTCTGATTTAATCGGCAACACTCTCAAACTTTTTCGCCAGCGAAAATCGATTTTGGCACAATATCAAAAACAATTTAAATTTATTCTCGTCGACGAGTTCCAGGACACTAACTTCGCCCAATATGAACTGATTAAACTTCTGGTTCCTCCGGAGCATAACAGTAATCTGACTGTCGTGGGGGATGATAGCCAAAGCATCTACAAATTTAGGGGCGCCGCAATATCAAACATCCTTTCGTTCATGAAAGACTATCCGATGGCTAAGCAAGTGGTTCTTACCTTGAGCTACCGGTGTGACCAAACCGTTCTTGACGCCGCTTACCGTTTGATTAAACACAACGACCCCTACACTCTCGAAGCCCAACTGAAAATTGACAAAAACCTCAAAAGCCTTGAAGGCCGGAAAAGCGAGCCGATCGAACTCATCAAAGTTGACCGGGTCGAGGAGGAAGCAGAAGCAGTTGTCACAAGCATCAAGAATCAGGCATCAAGAATCAGGGGAAGAAAGTATTCAGATTTTGCCATTCTCGTTCGGGCGAACAATCACTCAGAACCTTTTATTAGAGCATTGGAGCGGGCGAGGATCCCATTCCAGTTTCTTGGTCCCGGCCAGCTCTTCCGGAAGAGCGAAATTAAAGATTTAATCGCCTACCTCAAAGTCCTGGCCGACTTCACCGATTCCCAAAGCCTGTTTCGCGTTTTGACGATGGACATTTGGAGCATTTCTCCGCGCGATTTGATTGCAATCTTAAATCAAGGGAAAAAGACAAACTCTTCTCTATTTGAAACCCTTGAACAAATTAGCCAAATCGGACAAACAGGACTAATTGATAATGCCACGAAGGAAAAAGTGACAAGAATTGTTGACATGATCCATCGTCACCAAAAACTGGTTCCCAAAGAAACCGCCGGCCAGCTTCTCTATTATTTCCTCGAAGACTCCAGCCTGCTTAAAAAAATTGTCGATTTTAAAACCCAGATTGAAGAGCACCAGGCGTTGAACATGACCAAATTCTTCGACCGGCTTAAAACCTATGAAGCTACTCACCAGGACGCTTCTGTTTTTGCTGTTGTCGACTATCTTGACCTGGCTATGGACATGGGCGAATCGCCGCTGGCGGCAGAAATCGACTGGTCCGCCAACGACGCCGTCAACATTTTGACTGTCCATTCGGCCAAGGGTCTGGAATTCCCCGTCGTCTTTCTCGTCAATCTGATCGAGGGCCGCTTCCCGAGCCGGGAGCGCCGGGAGCAAATTCCCATCCCTGATGAGCTGATTCGGGAGAAAGAAACTCTCCCTGAAGGCGACTTTCATCTCCAGGAAGAACGACGGCTATTTTATGTTGGCATCACCCGCGCCGAAAAAAAGCTCATCTATTCGGTGGCCAATTTCTATGGCGAAGGCAAGCGCGAACGCAAAATGTCGCCCTTCATTGGTGAGAGTCTCGGCGAGAACTGGGAAGAAGCCGTTCTGGCGGGCAAAAAAGAAAAACAACTTCCTCTTTTTGAATGGAGCAGACCCAAAGAAGAGTCTGCGATAAACGATGAACGATCAGCGATGAACTACAAAGTTGATTTTCTCTCCTACTCAGCTATTGACACTTTCCGCCTTTGCCCCTTGCACTACAAACTCCGCAGCATTTTAAAAATCCCCACCCCAATGACGGCCGCTCAGGCCATGGGCAACTCCATTCATCTTGCTTTGAAGGACTTTTACCAGGGGCTCAATAATTCCGGGACAAAAGGAGACAGGGGCACGGAAAAAGATTTCCTTTTTAAGCTCCTTGACGCTAATTGGATTAAACAAGGCTATGAAAGCAAAAAGCATGAAGAGGAAACTAAAGAAAAGGCTCAAAGATTTTTGGAAGCCTATCTCAATGACGGCCTGCATCAGAATTGCAACGCCATCCTCTTGGAAAAATCCTTTAACTTTTGGATCCATTCGACAGGCTCAGGACAAGTCCCGTCCGAAAAGTTTCCCCTGAAAATCCTCGGCAAAATTGACCGGGTTGACGACCTCGGAGACGGAAAAATTGAAATCATTGACTACAAAACCGGCGCCAATGTCCCATCACAAAGAGATATAGATGCTGATCTCCAAATGACCATCTATGCTTTGGCGGCCACTGATAAAGGTATTCTCAACAAAAATACCGACCAGATTTCCCTGTCTTTCTACTATTTCGATACTGCTACTAAAATCTCTACCACTCGTAGTCCAGAACAATTGGAACTGGCTAAACAAGATCTCTTAAGAATTCGTGACGAAATCGAAGCCTCCGGCTTCGCCTGCAGCCGAAATATTTTCTGCGAAAACTGTGAATACAAAATGCTCTGCGGTGCATAGCATCTTGCAGTCCTCGCTTCGCTGCGGGCTTAAAAATACGCCCAATAGATAAGCCTCTCTTGAAATAGTTCCAGTTCCTATGACAAAATTAAAACATGAACCTCGAAGAGGATGAACGGCTGGCTCATGACATCCAGCTTAAAGGCCGGCTGCGGAAAAGAAATCACCTTCGCTATTTAAGCTACTTTCAGGTCCCTCGAATCGATAAGTTCATATTTAAAAAGCCACTTCATATCCTTCTTTTGACAAACGGCATGATTCTTCTGGCCAGCGCCATGCTCGGCCCGATCTATGCCCTGTTCGTGGATCAGGTTGGTGGTGACCTGCTGGATGCCAGCCTTGCCGGCGCCGCCTTTTCGTTAGCTGCCGGTTTCACCGTGCTCATTTCTGGAAAAATAACTGACCGGGTTAAAGAACAGGAATTAATTTTGGTATTTGGTTACATCATCATGGGACTGGGCTTTTTGTTTTACCTGCTTGTTAGCTCCATGTGGACCCTTCTATTGGCGCAGATCATTATTGGTTTTGGCGAGGCCATTTATGTCCCAGCTTTCGACGCGGTCTATTCTAAGCATCTTGACGATGACAACATCGGCAGTCAGTGGGGGGCCTGGGAATCAATGAATTACTTTACAGCTGCAGCTGGTGCAGTCGTCGGCGGTGCTATTGTGACCAAGTTCGGCTTCGACCCGCTGTTTTTAATTATGGGAGTTTTGAGTGTGGCAAGTGGGGTTTATATCTATCGTCTTCCCCGAAAAGTCCTTTAGAATCTGTCGCCAAAACTCCTGACTCTATCACTTCATAAACTTCGTGCCTATTTCCTAATTTTGGGGACACTAGTGATG
>CAZSSJ010000006.1:42808-47457 GCA_964609775.1 uncultured Gammaproteobacteria bacterium | reverse complement strand
GGATTCTAATGTCCCATAGAACGAGCAGTTTCGTTCCTTATTGACTAAAGACCCTGGCCAGACAAACACTGATGGCAGCGTCACGGCGCAAAACGTTCAGATCAATCCAACCGGTGGCCCAGCCATTGAGTAAAGTAAACTCTAAGCTTTTTCTCAACCAGGTTTGCTAGACTCAAAAAGTCTTCAGCCTGAGTGTCTCTAAATCCCGCCTCCCCCAGCGGGATTTTCCGTTTCTGAAATTGCGCTATTATAAATATGTGTTTACGCTCTCTCCCCAGGACTTTGGCTACCTCCCCCTCACTCTTCTGGTTTTGGTTAACCAACTCCTCATTCCGGCTCCCACTGATCTCGTCATGTTTGGCATGATCAAACTTGGCTTTAATCTCTGGATCATCTTAATAATTGCTCTTGCTGGCATGCTCCTTGGCGCCACCTCCAGTTTTGTCCTGGGCAAATATGGCTTGCAGCTCTTCCCCTTTGTCCGCCGTGAAGAACACACCCGGGGCTTCAAGCATGTCAAAAAGCTCTACCAAAAACACGGCCAATGGCTCCTCCTTTTCTCTCCTCTGCCCGTCATCGGCCGCTATCTCCCGACTGTCGCCGGCCTCCTCGACACCCCCGTTCTCAACTTCTATGTCTTGTTCTTCTTCGGCAAGCTCGTCTACTATCTCGTCATCATCTATTTCCTGAAATCCACCGCCATCCTATGACAAAACCCTTTGCTAAAACCACCCTAATCCTGGTTGAAACAAGCCGCCTTATCGCCCCTTTCTTTATCTTCCCCAACCCTCTTGTCACCTCGATTCTCGTCCTCACCCTTGATTCTATTGACGGCTCTCTCTTCTATAAATCTGGATATAACTGGAAAGTATACAATCTTATTGATAAACTCCTCGACTACTGGTGGTATATCTTCATCGTCATATACTCTCTTTCTCTCCCCATCTTCCCGATAATCTTAATTCTTTTTGCCTATCGAACCATCGGTCAGCTACTCGGTCTTTTGACCCAAAACGAAAAAGTCTATATTTTCTTTCCTAACATCCTTGAAAAATATTTTGACCTCTTTGTTGTCCTAACATTCTTAGGTTATGAGAATCTTTTTCTTAAAACTGTGACCAATAGTCTCATTCTAATAATCAGTATCAGTATTTCCTTATTTACTGAATGGGCAATTCACAAAAAAAAGATTTATTTGACCCAAATAATTTTGTTTGGAAAAGCCATGAAATGGAAGAAAAACGATTAATCATCTATCATTAAACAATGATTTCTGATGAGAAACTGGTCTGGAGTAATGCTTCAGTTAATGATCTAACTGTTAAATATTTCGAAACTGACAACTCAACCAAAAACTTGCCTTTAGTCATGCTTCCCGGCTGGCCAGTGTCGGCCGTTACTCTTGAGCCACTAGCTAACAAACTTGCCCCTCACATGAAATGCTTTGGTCTCAATCCGCCCGGATTCGGGGGTTCTTCAGTAGGTCACTCCACCAAGCACAGTTTTGCTTTCTATGTTGAGTTTTTGCGAAGTTTTCAGGATCAAATTGTCAGGAATGAAAAAATTAACCTGATCGGCTATTCCACTGGTGGGGTAATGGCCCTCCTTTATGCCCATAAATATCCCCATAAAGTGAATAAACTGGTCGTCTACTCCGCGCCATACAATGGTAGTGTTCATTTTCAGGAAGACATTAAAAAGCGTCCCGGAATCGCCAAACTCTATAAATGTTTTCAAAATTGTTCCCCAATCTTAAGTCTCTTAAATTTTCCCAGCATCAAAACCTGGTTATTTAACTACGTCTTCCACAAATACTACACGGAAAAATATCCCAAGCTCTTTTCTCTACATCACGCTTATATTTCTCGAATGATCTCCGAATCTTGTTGTCTAGACATTAGAGCCGCCTGGGAGTTAGCTTACGACCTCTCCCTTCATGACTATTCTGAAATTGCCAAAACTGTGACCGCTAAAACCTTAATCATTTCTCCCAGCCTGGACGAAGCCGTCAATCCAACACAATCTCATAAATTGGCCGAAATTCTCCCTCATGCTAAATTTGTCGAAATTTGGGACGAAGACCACGCCGGCGGCATCACCGAACCGGGAAAATTTTCCCAGGAGATAATAGATTTTCTTGCGCATTAGCCGCTGCCCTTTAATCTAATCACCCGTATGCACAAAATTATAGAAGATCTGTTTCATGCATGATAAACACGCGTTAAAATACATACTATACAACTTGACACAATACATTTAAAAATGTTAAACTCTTCTCATGGACGCCACTTTTCCCACAATCATCCCTATCACCGAGTTAATCCGAAACTTTAGCCGGGTCACTTCTGATCTTGTCCGTCGGGGACCCATCCTCATCACTCGCGAAGGTCGTCACGTTGCTACCCTTTCCGCTTCCAACGAAGAAAAACGCGCTCTTATGAAGCAGACCGCCGGTGCTCTCAAAGGCACCGACTTTGGAAACGAAAAAATCTGGCAGGAAGTTTTTCAGCGGAAATCTAAAGCCCCCATCGCTCTATGACTAAGCAAAACGGCTCCTATCTGCTCGACACCTCCGTCATCATTGACTATTTAAAAGGGAACCCAACCGCCACCACAATGATTGATTCTTTGGAAGGGGAATTTTATGGCAGCTTCATCTGCCTTGCCGAGCTCTATGAAGGTCTGGAGCGAATGACCAGTCGAACTAAAATCGAACCGGTGATCAAAGACCATTTTGCTTCCTATCATCATGTTTTTGGTCTTGATGAAAAGATTTGCCAGAATTTTGCTCAGGTTCGCGTCGATCTCAAAAAAAGAGGCGAGATAATCGAAGATATGGACATCTTCATCGCTGCCACTTGTCTGGCTCACAATCTAACTCTTGTCACCAAAAACCCCAAACACTTCAGCCGCGTCAAAAACCTCGAAACCCTCCCGCTCTAAATTAACCACCCAAACTAAAGCATCTTATTCTGCATCGCGTAATCCGCCACCATCGCCAAAACCAAAACTAACAATCCCAACATCAGGGCCGAGGCTCCGAGTGTTGGAAAAAGCCCGACGAGAATGAAGCCCACTCCCAAACCCGCCATCATATGTGCTAAAGCATGCGGTTTCATGCACTCTTTCATCATCGCATCCATGCTCATTTTTTTGCCTGCCATAGATTTTCACCTCCGATCACCTTCAAGAAGTCCAATCCGCCAGCCGGCGGACCAACTCCAATTTCCAAGAACAATTTCCAAATTCCAGCCATCAACTAATTATTGGTTTTTGGAGTTGGTGTTCATTGACGTTGGGGTTTGGTTTTCTTGAAACTGTTGAATTCTTCTGCTGTCATCCACTTTGGCTCTGGAAGACTCTGATACTTCGGATTCGGCAGCGCTTTCACCCCACCACCTTCTTCCACGAGGTAATAGGCCAGTCCCTGCATTTTTTCAATCATCGCGTAGTCTGTCGGATCGTGGCCCGCTCGCCAGTCATCATATGTCAGCAGGGGTGCCTCCCCGGTGTTGCTCATGCTGTGTCCATATTCCGGCGTGATCGTCACCTCGTCACCAGCCTTGACTTTCACCAGAATCACTTCTTCCACCTGATCCCAGACCCACATCTTCTCGTCAAAGTGTTTTTTCTGCACCTGCAAAACCCCCTCCCCGGAAATGACACGATATGTCTCCGGCGTCTCGGTTCCGTGATAGTGCCCGAACGTCTTGGGAAACTCCTTGCCAAATCTTCCCGCCGTGATGATCGTCAAATTTTCCCACCGCTCCTTGGTCATGCCGCTCACGACCATATAAACCAGCTCCGGCCCCTTGCTCTCCGGGTCCATGAGAACCTGTTTAATTCCCATCAAATCTCGCACTGCCCCCAGTCTCATCTTCTTAGTATTGCACAAAAAATCCCCCTTTGTCATCTTAACGGCCAAAGACGCTGGGTATATAATCGTCCGGTTAATATGTCTAATCCTTTCAAAAATGCCCTTCTCCAACTCCAAAATGCCAGCAGCAAAATCTCCGGCAACCAGCACCAAGATTTGATTAAAACCTTAGAAAACCCCGAGCGCATCATTCACGTCCACCTACCCGTTCGCCTCGATAGTGGCGAAATAAAGTTCTTCGAAGGCTTCCGGGTGCAGTACAATTCTCTCCTCGGCCCCTACAAAGGTGGCATCCGTTATCACGAAAGCGTCTCCATGGACGAGGTTCAGGCCCTTTCCTTTTGGATGACCATCAAAAACGCCGTGGCCAATCTTCCCTTCGGCGGTGGCAAAGGAGGGATCATGGTCAACCCCAAAAAGCTCTCTCCCGGCGAACTGGAACGTTTAACTTGCGCTTTTGGCCGGGCCCTGGCTCCCTCAATTGGCCCCTATCTCGACATTCCGGCGCCTGACGTCAGCACTAACAGTCAAATCATGAAATGGCTCGTCAAAGAGTTTTCTAAGGAGATTAAAACCCGCCGGCCGAAAGTCCAACTCTCCCGGGGCGAAATTCTGGCCACCTACACCGGCAAACCTCTGAACTTTGGTGGCTCAGCCGGCCGCGAAGAAGCCACCGGCCTCGGCGGCGTCTACGCCCTCCAAGAATTGTTAAAAATTCTAAATTCTAAATTCAAAATTCTTAATTCCGTTGCCATTCAGGGTTTTGGCAACG
>CAZSSJ010000006.1:0-42798 GCA_964609775.1 uncultured Gammaproteobacteria bacterium | reverse complement strand
CGGCTACTTTGCTGCCAAGCTTCTGTCCGATCAAGGTTTCCGAATTCTGGCTATTTCCGATTCTCGCGGCGCCATCACTGTCAAACCCAACGCCAACCTCGCCGCCGAGGGGTTAAACGTGGTGGAAGTAAAACGGCTCAAAGATAAAAAAGGAAGCGTCACGGACTTTAAGGCCCCCGGAATCGACATCATTTCTAATGAAAAACTCCTCACCCTCCCCGTCGACATCCTCATTCCCTCCGCTCTGGAAAACCAAATCACCGAGAAAAACGCTTCTCAGATTCAAGCTAAAATTATTCTCGAAATGGCTAATGGCCCGACTTCTCCCCAGGCCGACCCCATTCTGGCCAAGAAAGGCATCGTCGTCATTCCCGACGTTCTGGCCAATGGTGGTGGCGTCACCGTCTCCTATTTCGAATGGCTGCAAAACATCAAAGGCGAAAAGTGGTCTTTAAAGAAAGTTCAAGATAAACTCCGGGTCAATAGAGCCAAAGCTACCCGGAAAGTCTTTGCTCTTTCCCACAAACACCACATCACTCTGCGTGAAGCCGCCTTTCTTCTCGCCCTCGACCGCTTGTCTAAGAAGAGATAATTTTGACCTCGCAAGTTAAAGTGTTAATATAGCCTAACTAATTTTCCCTTAAATCCCTTAAGATGGTTGCCTTTCTTCTGATCGTTCTCGCCGTTCTCTATTTCCTGGGCTACATCCATCTGCCTGCTCTTCCCGTGGCCGACCGCGTCCTTTTCCACCTCTTTCGCCGCCCTATCACTCTCTATGACATTCTCGTTTTTGCCATAATTCTCGCCCTCATTGACCTCCTACCCAGCCCTTTTCAGGAAATTGCCGCCGTTCTTCTGCTCCTCTGGCTGCTGTCCTTTTTTGGCGTCATCACCATCTTTGGTTTTTCTAATGTTGTCGTTCTCGTCGTCATCTTCGGCCTCATCTACTATCTTCTCACCGGCGGGCGCTGATGGTGTTAGAATAAATCCCATGAGGGACAGTCTTCTCTTAACCGGTCTCGTCGTTGCCCTCCTGCTCGTCAGTTTTTTTGCCAAAATCCCCAAGCCCAGTGAGATCTTAAACCAGAACCAGACCTCCTCCACCCCCGTCGCCAAAAATTCCGAAGAGGTCACCTTTTCTGCCCCCGACGGCTATGAGTTGAGCGCCACCTACTATCCTTCCAAACAAAGTGGCCAATCGCCGGCTGTCATCCTCGTCCACCAATTTGCCTCCGAGCGCCACGACTTCGACGCCTTCATCCCCACCCTTTTGGATAATGGCTATTCGGTTCTGGCCTATGACATCCGCGGCTTTGGCAAGAGTTCCCACGGCAGTGCCAGTATAACCGACTACCCAAAAGATATCACCGGCGCGGTCACTTTTCTCTCCCGTCAAGGCGGCGTGGCCAAAGACAAAATTGCCGTTCTTGGTGCCTCTGTTGGTGCTAACGTCGCCTTCGTCGCCTCAGGCATCGATCCTCGGGTCAAAGCCACCGTTGTCCTTTCCCCTTCCAACACCGGTGCCCTTTCCCCTAGTAATGTCTCCAATTTTAATCCCCACAACATCCTCATCGCCTCCGACGAAGCCGAAAAGCCCGACGCCAATGCTGTTTTCGCCGCCTCCGGCCAGGTAAAAGTTCAAAAAGTCTACCCCGGAGCCGGCCACGGCGTGGAAATTTTAAAAAACGCTCAAGCTCAAAAAGACATTCTCGACTTTTTGAAAAATCTCCTCTAATATGCTTCCCATGAAACGACTTTCACCGATTGTCATCATCCTATTGCCTTTCCTCATCATCTTCGCCCTCATTTTCCTTTTCGGCCGAAATCCCACTCCGTCGCCTGCTCAACCCTCAAGTGATAAAATGCCCGCACAACCCATGACAGAACCCGAAATGCAAATCGATCCGGCTAAAAAATACATCGCCCTCCTGAAAACTTCCGTCGGGGACATCACGATCGAATTGGGCGCCCAAAAAGCCCCCAAAACCGTCAATAGTTTCGTCTCTTTAGCCCGCCAGGGTTTCTACACTAATACGATTTTTCACCGCATCATCAAGGGCTTCATGGTTCAGGGCGGGGACCCGAAGGGGGATGGCACCGGCGGCCCGGGCTATTCCGTCACCGAAACTCCTGCCCCCGACACTAAATACCTCCGGGGCACGATCGCCATGGCCAAGACTGCTGCCGAACCCGCCGGCACCTCCGGCAGCCAGTTCTTCATCATGCAATCTGACTACAATTTGCCCCCCGACTACATCACTTTCGGCAAAGTCATTTCCGGCCTCGACGTCGTCGACAAAATTGCCACTGCCCCCACTAATCCCGGTGGCAAATCCTCTACACCCATCGATCCCGTGAAGATTCTCTCCGTGGAAATAACCGAGGAGTAACCCACTGCTTCCTTGCGGATGTATAATCATTTCTATGGCCGGTGAGCAAGTAAAAATTGTTGTTTTCGTTCCCAAAACACACACTGACGTCGTCCGGAAAGCCATGGGCGACGCTGGCGCGGGAAAGATCGGTCTCTACAGCAACTGCAGCTATTCGGTCGACGGGATCGGAAGGTATAGGCCCCTGGAAGGAGCGCATCCTACAATTGGCGAGGTGGGAAAGTTCGAAGAGGTAATCGAGGAACGGATCGAGTGCGTCTGTGATCGGGACAAAGCCAAGGAGGCAGTTGCTGCTGTCCGAAAAGGTCATCCATATGAAGAAGTCGTCTTTGACATCTATCCGCTAATATCCGAGGAAGAGATTGGTTTAATATAATTCAAACCCCTCGAGCAGTTTCTTGTTCCCTTCAATCTGGAAATTCAACAGGTCCTGGTAAATCCCCGGCTTATGTGCCAGTTCCCGCGGGTTGCCGAACTCGACAATTTTCCCTTTATCAATCACTGCCACTTTGTCGACACTTTGAATTGTTGAGAACCGGTGGGCAATGACAATCACCAGCTTGTCCTTCATCAAATTTTCCAAAGCATCCTGAACCTCTTTTTCGCTCTTGGCGTCCAGGTTTGAAGTGGCTTCGTCCAAAATGAGAATCGGCGCGTTGCGCAGAATCGCCCGGGCAATCTGAATCCGCTGCTTTTGTCCGCCCGATAACCGTACACCCCTTTCCCCAACTTCGCTGTCCAACCCCTTGGACAAATTCTTCACAAACTCCCAGGCATTAGCTAGCTCTAAAGCCTTGATAATCTCCCTCTCCGTAGACCGAGCCCCGTAAGCGACATTTTCCCGGATGGTCGCCGAAAATAGCTCGTTTTCCTGAAAGACCAGGGCAATATTGTTCCGGACAAAATGATGCGACAATTGGGAATACGGCTTATCTTTGAGATAAATTTCCCCACCTGTCGGTTCATAAAATTTCAATATTAAATTGACAATCGTCGTCTTGCCCGCCCCGCTTGGGCCAACCAGCGCCACCTTTTCCCGGGAACCAATCTTAAACGACACGTCATCCAGGACCAGATCGGATTTTTCATACCTAAACGAGACGTTTTTAAATTCAATCGTCGGCTTCTTCACCTTCTGCCGCTGATATTCCGATCCAAAGTCCTCGGTTGACTTGAGGGCCAGGATTTCGAAATATTCCTTCGACCCGGCCTCGGCCATCTGAATCTGCGTCAGAATGAATGACATGGCAAACAGGGGAATTCGGGCCTGAGTAATGAGTTGAATGATGAGAACCATTTCTCCGATCGTAAAAACCCCCTGAAACGTGTTATAGAAAACGACAATATTAACCCCAAGGAGAATAAAGTTCAGCGAAAAATTCCGCAGAAAATCATAGATGTGAAACGTCCGGCTCTGTCCGGCATAAATCCGGTTCACTTCCGAAAGCGCCTTCGACACCAGATTAAACTCGTGCCGTTGGGTGTTAAACCCGCGGATAATCTTAATGTTGCCGATGACTTCGTTAATCCTTCCCCTGGCCAAATCATCAAACTTGTTCTTCTCGACTTCTGACTCTCCCCATTTTTTGGCCGAATAATAAGAAATTGCCATATAAACCGGGAAGAGGGCAAAAGTAAACAGGGCCACCGGCAGGCTGAATTTCGCCAGAACAAAAACGATGAAGATGCTCTGCAGAAACATCGGCACGATGAAGTTTGTCGCCGCATTCAAAAACCCCTGAACGGTGGTGATGCTCCGATTGAGTTGGTTGACAATCTTCCCTGACAATTCCGAATCAAAGTAGCTCTGTGGCAGGGAGAGCACTTTGTCGTAGAACTTTTCTGTTAATAGTTGCCGCAGCCTTCCCGCAAAATGATCCCCGATCCGCTCGGAAATAGCCGTTAAGGCCACCCGCAGGATTGACAGAACAAAAATCGCCCCGATGAAGAAAAACAGCTTGAAGTTGTCCCCACTGCCACCTGACACTTTGGCCACAATTTCATCAACGATCAGTTTGGAAATGAGCGGCACTGCTAGGTCTAATCCCACCCCAATCAGGATAAGAAGAGCCAACCCCGTAAGAATTCTGTGGAGGGGTTTGGAAATGACAATAATCCGGACAATATTTTTCATGGGAGCGATTTTAGCAGATATTGAGGGGTCCTTTTCCTATGCCTTGCCGACCTTCACTAGCCTTGCTGTGTACACAATCTGCCGCACTTCCCCGTCCGGTCCTTCAAACGACTGTTCGCCCGTCATCCGGGCATATTCCTGAAGATAACTCGACAATGCTTCCTTGGCTTCCTTGAGAGCAGTTCTCATCTCTTTAACTTTATTCGCCAATTCCATCACTGCCGGCTGTTTCATGATCTGGGCCTTGGTCGCGTTGCGCACCTTTGTCGCCTCTTTAACCTTGTCATTGTGTTCCCGGTACGTCGGATCATTGTTGAACGCGTCCTCTAACATCTGCCGGTTTTCCTTAAGTTCCGATTCCTGTTTCTCAATCTGCCCGAGGTAGTTTTGGATGAGGCTAGAAACCGTCATCACATCCTCCGCCACCGTTTTGCTCGTCCCGACGACTTCTCCATCAATAATATTGCTTCCACTGGGATTGCTCATTGATGATTGTTCATTGCTCATTTTCGTCTCGTCCATGGGTAACTCAATATAATCCTTGAAAATTGTCTTCACAAGCCTTGACTTTCCCCAAAAACTTGCATTCTGTTCGAAACAAGCTCATTATTAAATAAGTAGCCCTCCTTCTCCGCCAGCCGGCGGATTCGGAAGGGCGTAAGAAAACGGGGGTGAAAAACATGACTGCTCTAAAAAAGATGGAGAAATATTATTCCCAGCACGTTTGGTACGCCAAAATCGTTGGCCTGGTGATTGGCATCGGCGTCGGCATTCTCATCACCTACCCGCTGGCTGGCGCCCACCCCGTTCGTTGGGGATTCACTTTTCTCGTCGTCGGCGCCCTAGCCGGCCTGGCTCCCTACTTTGAGAAATGACTCATCTGTAAACTCTGGCATACTGTTCGCAACCACCAGTGCTCTTGGTTGCTCTTTTACCAATTTTTTGCTGTTGACTGACTGTAATATAATTGAGTTATACCTTAAAAAATGACTCAGGCAGTCAAGTTAACCCTCCGATTCTTTCTCCTCGTTGTCTTGTCGTTCTTTATCATTCTCCTCTTTAAGCAATCCTCTCCAATTAAACCGGTCTATGGGTCCACTACCAATTTGATCTGGGCAACCAGCAGTGCCAGCTTATCTGTCCCTCGCGCCGCCCTTGGTGCTGTTAATGCAAGTAATGGAAAAATATATGTCGTTGGTGGTAGCGATTTATTTAATGGGAACTACAGATTTTTTAACACCGTTGAAGAAATAAACCCAAACGACGACTCAATAATTCCCCGCGCACCTTTATCCGTAGCCCGAAATCAAGTTAGCCTAGCTGCCACTTCTGATGGCAAGATCTACGCCATCGGGGGTTATAACACTAACTGGAGTGGGGGCGGCAGTTTGTCTGTTGTTGAAGTGTTTAATTCTAATGATGCCGCAAACAGTGTTTGGACTAGAGACGACGATATGCTGACCGCAAGAGGTATGGCGGGAACCGCAACTTTAAATGGAAAAATATATATTATCGGTGGCTGGAACGGCACCGCCCTTAATATAGTTGAGGAGTTCAATCCAAGTGCTCCTTCTGGACAACGTTGGAGGAGGCTTCGTGATATGCCAACAGCAAGATGGAATTTAGCTGCTGCGGCTGGCAGCGATGGAAAAGTTTATGCAATCGGCGGACAGCTTCCTAGTTTTGGTTACACAAATGTTGTTGAAGTATATGATCCAATCACTGATTCGTGGGCAACTGCACCAACAATGCCAACTGTCCGAGGCTACTTATCAGCCGTTAAAGCTGCAGATGGAAGGATCTATGTTGTTGGAGGTTGGAATAATTATCCCCATTTAAGAACAGTTGAGTCTTTCGACACAAACTTAAACTCTTGGCAGTCAGAAACAGACATGCCTACAGCCAGAGATGGCATCGGGCTGGCTGCCACCACAGACGGACAAATATATGCCATTGGTGGCGAAATAGTTGGTCCGCCTAGCTATACCGTTACAGGAATCATCGAAAAAACTAAGGTTTTTATGTTGCCGGATGTCTCCCTGTTGGCGCCAGTTAACAAAGGGATTTCGCTCTCAACCTTGCACGGATATAATGATCCCCCCTGGACACCAACGAACACTAATCCCTGCAAAATACCTAGTAAGACGGACCATTGTAGAAATCAGCAATTTGGGCTAGATCTTGCCCCTGACGCTAGTTGGGATTTTAACATTATTGCTCCGGCTCCTGGAACTCCTAGCTCACCAGTATCTGGTTCAGGCGGCAACTGCTTAAATTTCAAACTGGACGATGGCACCAATCTAAATATTTGTCACTTCAAAAAAGTCACCGCCCCAGCCAATGTCCATGTTGAAAGAGGCAAAATATTAGGCAAATCTTCTCAAAAAGGATGGGTCCACTTAAGTCTCGATTCCAGGCCAGCTCTTTGCAGTGTAGGCTGGAAACTTCAACCAAAACAATCGGCTCAATATTATTGCCCATTACAATTTATTTCACCCTACACTTTTGAAGGCCGTTCTCTTAATTGGGATGGGTCGCCAAACCAACTATTTACCAACATTTTTCCCTTAGTATCTTCAAATGTTTCTTTACCCTAAGAGACATTAATGAAGACGAAAGTTCTGTGAGAAAAGTTTCATTTTTAATATTACTTTTCTCTTACCTTTTTCTTCTTCTTTCTTCTCACCCAGTCTCTGCTGAATTTGTTAAATGTTTGGACAACCCAGTTCTAAATCTCGGTGGTCCCGGAACTTGGGATGAAGGAATTGTCAGACTTCTCTAAATTTAATTAACCACATAAATTCATTCTTTTGCTCCAAGACTTTGGAGAGTCTCTCCCGGATCCAGCCACGCCGCCAGATCTTCTTTGCCCGGGACATACCCCCGGACATCAATTCCGGATCCTTTGTGAATTGCAAAATGCAGGTGTTTTCTTTCTCCCGAGGTCTCTGTTGAACATCCCTTCCCTAAATATCCCAAAACCTCCCCGGCTGTCACTCCGTCTCCCGCCTTCACTTTCAAGCTGGCCACATTTAAGTGTCCGTAATAGACCGTCAATTCCTCTCCCGCCAGACTGGCCGATTGCACCACTAGCCCCCCATACCCGGACACATTCCCCACTTGTCTGATCTTTCCCGAAGCCGCCGCGTGTACTGCAACGCCCGTGTTCTCTTCCTCTGGCAGCACCTCTAAGTCATCCCCGGTATGATATCCCGCAAACTCCGCCCCGCACGCCACCTCAAATTTGTCGGTCGCTTTAACCAACTGCCCAAATCTCTTCACTTTAATTCTGGAAAAGTAGTCGGGGAGAGGGAAGACATAATCACTTTCCTTAACCGTCTCGCTCTGGGAATTAGCCGGCTGGGAATTAGTATTTTCCCTATTTGTAATATTCGTCTTCGGTTCGACAGGGGACGGCGCCTTTCCCGCACTCTGCCACATCCAGTATCCTCCCACCAATCCCGCTACCAAAAGAGCCACCATCACAATTGCCGCCAGTTTTCTCACCCCTTAATCATACCTCCTCGCTGTGTGATTCGTGCAAGAAAATATCTTCTTGACAAAATATACAAATAATATACAATATCTGTATATGCAGTCGCAAACCTTCAACATCTCTTTGCCCGCTCCCCTGGTCAGAAAAGCCGATCAGTTGGCAAAAAACCAATTCGGCACCCGCAGCAATTTAATTCGCACTGCCCTTCTGGCCTATATTCAAAAGCAGGAAGCGTGGGACAAAATATTTGAATGGGGTAAGCAAACAGGTAAAAAAATGGGCATTAAAAGCGAACAAGATGCCGATCGGATCTTTTTTGAATATCGGCACGGTAAGAAAGCGTGACCGTACTTCTAGACTCCAACGTTCTTTTCTCTGCAATTTTATTCGGCGGCATTCCTA
Organism: uncultured Gammaproteobacteria bacterium; assembly: GCA_964609775.1. Lineage (GTDB taxonomy): Bacteria > Patescibacteriota > Microgenomatia > JAMCZE01 > JAMCZE01 > CAZNUP01. Next base: position 34,376 of record CAZSSJ010000006.1, on the reverse strand, counting down.
AAAAAATTCTTGGGTTGATTAGCGAAGGCAGTGTTAGAGCCTGCACTTCCCCCTCGCTCATAGAAGAGTTGCTGGAGACCCTTCGCAAGAAGACGTCCCTTAGAAACGAGCAGTTATTAGCAATCAAGTCCAGTATCGAAGATATGTTCACTATTGTCAGCCCAAGAGAGGAAATTTCCGTCTGCCGCGATCCCGATGACAATCGAGTTCTGGAAGCTGCTGGTGCCGATAAATGCGATTTCATCATCACCGGCGACTCTGATCTCCTGACTCTTGGAAAATACAAATCTATCCCCATCATCACCCCAGCCGAGTTTCTGAAAGCAATATCCATCTAATCTTCTACCTCCAATAAAAAGCGCCACCAACCTTGGCCTCCCCTGCCTCGAACCATCCCTTTCCATGCCCGCTGGCCTAACTTTTCTAAAATCACCAATCATCAAATTTCTCACCTATTAACTTCATACTCTTTTGATCACATAGTATCTCCCTGTTTTTGGGTTTATCCCCATTTTTGAAACCATACCCGGAACTCTGTCAAAAAGTTTCACTGCGGCCGCGACTGCATCCTCCCCATTCGGATCCGGAGGCCTCCGCTTCCTTCGTAACTCAATTTTTACCCCGTTTCCCAAACCGGTCCGCACCCGATCTATCCGATTTGTCCTTTGGCCAATAAATTTTTCTCCCGCCATCGGCTGGATTATATCATCAAAAATTTACGTCACTCTTTGGCAAGGGGTTTGCTAAAGCATACCGGTTTCGGTATTTGCACCACGAACAGTTCTCCGAAGGGTTTAAATCTGGACCGTTCAGCACATCGGAAATCTCGTTAACAAATTGATAAAAAGAAGCCATATCCTCTGAAATTTCATACCACCTGGGTGAAGAAGTAAACACGACCTTTCCTTTTTCGAAAACCCAGCCAGTATGAATTTTTATGTCAAGGGCTATTCAACTGATCTCAATCGCGTATTTTACGTTCTGCGCACTAGCAATGATATAATCACTTCATGATTCAGACTCCCACCATCATCGAAACCAACCCAAAAGTTCTTGGTGGTCAACCAGTCGTCCGGGGGACAAGAATCCCCATCGCCCGCCTGTTGGCTCTTTTGATTCAGGGTTATAAACTGCCTGAAATTAAAAAAGACTATCCCTACCTTCGCATCACTAAAAATGACCTGTTAGCAATTTTTGGCTACTATCAGAAACAGTTTGCGCACTAGAAAAACCCCCAAGCCTCAAAAATTTCGTTTTCTTCTCGACTCTGCTTTCGCCAAACCTCAAGCATTTCCCAGACTTTGTAAAAAGGCTCATCTTCTTCATGCTGTCCAGGGTTTTAAAATGTCACCCCAGGCAGAGGACCAGGAAATCTACGCCCGAGCAGTCCAAGAAAATTGTTTTGTGTTAACCATCAATTTCAAAGATTTCAAGAAACTAGTCAAAGCCGGCAAGCCGGGAATTTTTGGCATCGAAGCTCAATTATCTAATGAAGAAATTGACAGTCTTGTTACGCAATTTATCTCCGGAAAAGACCCAAAAAATTACTTGGGCAAAGCAGTTAAAATTTAAGCGGTAACCCGGCTACTCCCCGCCCCTTTCCCCTTCAAAATCCGCTCCGGATCAAGAAAAGTTTAATCTCCCCAGCCAAATTCTCTCGCTAGATTTGGAAAAAAATTTTCTATCGAAGACCTAAGCAGGTTCAACCATCATATAATAATTGGTGTTACTTCCGCATAAAGCATTGGCAAACAATCTTGCCGCATTCTGAATTTCGTCCCATGGTTATGTCCAGTACGAGCATCAAAATCCACAAGGATATCACCTTTCTCTAAGGCTTCTAAGAATTTCTCGAAACTGAATTTTTGAAGCATCATCACTTTGGAGTAGTGGTAATATTCCTTTTTACGTTCAGTTTTTACTTCTGCTTGCACATAAAATGTGTTGAGAAGTTTTGTTCCGGCAATATGTTCCAAATCGTCGAACCCCCAATACGGTTGTGGGTTTAACTCATTTAGCCCGACCCGTTTTTTGACTCTTTCTAACCAATCTTTGTGACGGATGTCGACTTTTGTGTAATCAAACGAAACTAAGATTTTTCTTTCTTTATGATCAATTACCACCATAAAACCTCGATCACTTCGAGATTGTCCTTGTATTGTTTGTCTGAAGCTCATTTCTGTTTTTGGGTATATCTTTCCTGCTTGTGCGTGCGTCCAACCATATCTGGGAAGTAATATTTGTGGGACGAAACGAATTGCACGTGGTGATGGTTCAGAATGAAAAAGCGTTGTAAGCGATGAAGAACCTGATCTCTGGGCTTTTAATTCCCACTCTGCCGCATTTGGAATTGGTAAATTGTTTTCTTTAATGCCGAGCAGGTCTTCAAGTGTGTTACCTATACCGCCATTGTTGTTTTTTCTCGCATTCAAGACCCAACCCTTTTTCGATATATTCTGAAGTTTGGCAATCAAAGCCTGTTTAGTGAAGATGGTCGGGGTGACTGTCATACAGCTTCCCAAAATCTGCCTTGGGATTTATGCTGTTCTATTCGTCTTTCTGCCATTTTACAGTATTCGGGTGAAATATCAATTCCAATATAATTCCGGCCAAAGTTGATAGCTGAAATTGCCGTCGTTCCTGATCCAATAAAAGGATCAAGTATGACTTTTGCATTAGTTGAGGACACAATTCTATCAATTAAACTAACTGGAAACGCAGCTGGATGGTCGTTGTTCATCTCCTGAGTAAATTCCCAAATGTCTCCAAACGCATTTGCCTTCGGAGCAAGTTTAAATTTAGGTTTAGCAATGAGATAAATGACTTCGTAAGTAGGTAAAAAATAACCCGCATTGAAGTTAAGGCCACCCTTCCGCTTCCAGATTATTATTTGACGTACAGGAAAGCCATTAACAATATCCTGGCGATCTTGTAATTTACCATCTTGCACACGCCATTTGTGGTTATAAAAAATTGCCCCGTTCTCTGGAATAATCCGCATCATTTCAGTCAAACAATTTCTCTGCCATTTCACATACTGCTCGTGCGGCATACAATCATTATGGTGTGAGTACCCATTTTGCAGCGCCGCATTCGCCCACTTGCCACCTCGCCCATCTTTCATTCCGTTGCCGGTTGAGTTCTTGAGATTGTAAGGTGGAGAGGTAATCACCAAACCAACAGCTCCACGAGGGATTTGTCTCATTACTTCAACAGCATCACCGCAGATTATTTTGTTCACGAAATCGTCAGGAAATTTCATTCTGTGTACTATTAACTAACCATTTTTGCTTAATCCTTCCTAATTAGACCACAAAATTTGCCTCTAATTTCTAGATTTCCCGCATGGAACTGTCGGGGCCAACCCCGCATTTTCTTATTTCCAGCTCGCAACTCAACCTTATCGCCAAGTTTATAAAATTTTTTCAAAGTGGCTCCATTATTAGTTACAACAACCACAATATCCCCATTTTGAGCGATATTTTGATGCCTAACAACTATGATGTCATTATCAATGATTCCTTCCCCAATCATGCTTGTGCCCCTGACTCTTAATGCGTAATAATTGCCCCATTGATCCATTAATATTGAGGAAGGTACACTGACTAGTTCTGGGTTTTCAATAGGCTCGATAGGCCTACCAGCAGCGATGTAACCGAGTAAAAATATTTTCCTTGACTCAAATGAAGTCGGTTGAGCACCTCTAGAGATATTTGATCCTTTAGTAACATACCCTTTTTCTCTCAATTCTCTGACGAAATGTTGCGAGGTTCCAATTGATTTCCGAAAATGTCGGGCAATTTCAGAGAGAGAAGGTGGGTAGCCATTCTCAAGCAGAAATTGGTTGATAAAGTCGAGAACCTTCTTTTGGTCTGGTGTTAACGGCCGCTGGCCATTGACAATTTGCATGGCTGGGTATATCAATAATTTATGACTATTTTAGTAGTAAAGTCAAGTGGCAATTTGTACGGCGGGGCGTGAGAGAATTATAATTTCAAATTACAATTTTCAGGGACCATACGATCCAACTCAATAGTCATTTTTTAAACCAGCTTTTGGAAATCCACAGTGGACGAATCAGTCCCGTATAAGTTCAATCTTTAGTTTGGACTTTCCTTAGAGCCACGAGTAAAATCATCTCATTAAACCATGAAATTTTGGTCCAATGAAGCGACCAGAAATTCCAATGCCCTGGATTTGGAAGGGGGCGTCTTCACTTGGGACGACCCGAGGAAGATTGCTGCCTCTTTAAAACAAAGTGCAGAGGTCAGTTCCCGGAAAAAAGCCAAGACGGCCTATCAATCAGCCATGAGCATGCTCAATTTCTATATTAACCGCGCGCGCCGGAAAGAATCTTCCAGCTTCCCGCAAAAGGGTCCTCGAACAGGCCAAAACTGAACTCAAAAAACTTTTCGGAAGAGTCGCCTCGCTGTCCCGTTAGTCAACTTTCCGTCTAATTTAAGCTGATTTCAAATACTCCACAATCCGCGCGTCAACCATCACCATCTTGCCAGGTGACTGACTGGCAATCGAGTGATATCATGTCCTCATGACCGGTTTTCACCTAAACAAAGTTAACCGGGTTCCCGTCTCTTCACCATGTCCAAAGCCAAAATCATCCTCTATCTCTTGCTCTTTCTCGCTCTTCTGGGTGTTGCCGACGCTGGCTATTTAACTCTTGACCATTATCGGGGCGCCATCCCCCCGTGTTCGCTCAATAATTCCTTGGTTGATTGCGGCCAAGTCTTAAGGAGCCCCTACTCGGTCATCTTCGGGATTCCGGTGTCTCTCTTTGGTCTGCTCCACTATTCCTATCTCTTCTTTCTCGTCTCTGTCGTTCTTTTCCGCCCGCACAAAATCTGGCGCTTCCTTCTCCTTCTTGAAGCCACTATCGGTTTTTTTCTCTCCCTCTACTTCATGTATCTCCAATTCTTCATCATCAAATACCTCTGTGTCTACTGCACTTTTTCCGCCGTCATTAGTACTCTAATTTTTATTCTTGCTCTTCCCCAAGCCAAATTCTTAAAAGGCGAGCTTTTTCCTAAAAAACAGAAATGACTAACCGCCTTCTCGTCGCGGCTGGCATCCTCGTCACCGTCTTTGTAAAATGGTCCCTGTGACGGACCCAATTGATCGCTTCATCCAAAAACTGGCTAAAACCAGAACTCCACCCAACTCTCTTAACATGTTTGCCTTTGACACTGAGGCCAACGCCATCCGCCGCCACAACCTACACCTCTACCTTGGTGGCGCCACTCTCTTTCGGCAAGGCATCAAGAAGCACTTTACAATTTGAGTTTACACAATCATTGGTCGGGTATACAATCCACCCAGCATGAACCTCGCCTATTCCCTTCGCCCCTAAACTCTCAGCGAATTTTTTGGCCAAAGCCACTTGGTCGGGGAGGGGAAAATCATCAACCGGATGATTGATTCGGGCCATCCGTTCTCCATGATTTTTTGGGGCCCGCCGGGCAGTGGTAAAACGACTCTCGCCAAAATCATCGCCGCCTCCACAAAAGCCGACTTTCATGAAATCTCCGGCGTCACTTCCGGCAAAGAGGATTTGCTAAAAATAGTATCTTCTGCCCGGGAAAACGCCAAAGAAAACCAACCAACCATTCTTTTTATTGACGAAATTCACCGCTGGAATAAAGCCCAACAGGATGCCCTCTTGCCTCACGTCGAAAGCGGCCTCATCACCCTCATTGGCGCCACCACTGAGAACCCATCTTTTGAGGTAATCAACCCTCTTTTGTCCCGCAGTCGAGTATTTGTGTTGCAAGGATTAGACATCCCGGACCTCGAAAAAATAATTGATCGAGCCATGACTGACAAAACAGAAGGTTTGGGCCAACTTGGCAAAAAGATAAACAAAGACGCAAAAGAACTGGTAATTCGTCTTTCGGGCGGGGATGCCCGCATAATGTTAAACGCCCTCGAGCTGGCAGCCAATTCATACTCAGAAAAAGAAATCACTCCGCAAATCATCGAAGAAATCTTTCAGACAAGATCCGCCGGTCTCTATGACAAAAAAGCCGACGAACACTACAACATCATCAGTGCTTTCATCAAGTCTCTGCGCGGTTCCGACCCGGACGCTGCCCTCTACTATCTCGCCCGCCTGCTCGAAAGTGGCGAAGACCCCGAATTCATTGCCCGCCGAATGATCATTCTTGCCTCCGAAGACATCGGTCTGGCTGACCGGGGAGCCCTCATTCAAGCCAATGCTGCCTTCGAGGCTGTTGCTAAAATTGGTCTTCCTGAAGCCCAGCTGACGCTGGCTCACTGCGCGCTCTACTTGGCCACTGCCAAAAAATCCCGCGCCGTGGCCAACGCCCTCGAAAAAGCCAGAGCCGCTGTCTATGAATTTCCCAATGAACCCATTCCCCTGCATTTGCGTAATGCGCCTACAAAATTGATGAAGCAGCTTGGCTATGCCAAAGATTATAAATGGAGCGAAAAATACGTCGGTCCGGCCAAAGATTTGTCCTTCCTGCCGGAAAAACTTAAAGGTCGAAAATTCTTTGATTCTGACCATATATAATCAATTTGTGGAGCCTTCCCGTTTTGAATGTATTTTTATCGCGAATTTAGCCGAAATTTCTCTTGGCTTGATTCCTTTTCTTGAACCTTCTGAAGTCGAAGTCGAAATTGCCGAAGATCATGCTCTTTCCGACCGCTTCATTTTTTCTCTGCCGGAAAACTCTATTCTCATTACCCCCCATCCTATAGACAAATATTTTTGGCAAGATTCCCTGGCTCTTCTGTCACGAAAAAATGTCCTCAATTTCTTCCCAAAAACAATCGAAAAATCTGTTTGCGAAGCCGTAATTAATGACAAGCCCCTTTTCGCCACTCTTGTTGCTACGATCAAAAATAATCCCGGCCTTTCCCTCATCTCCTATGCCGGAACAAAAGAATTTTTTGCCTTAATTGATAAACTTCAGAGCTTAAATCTCCAGTTCTTCACCCCTGAAGTGCCGGAGTCAAAAAATCGCTGGACCGCTTCTTTCTTCGGCTCCAAATCCGGTTTTCGCCAGGCTGCTTCGGCACTTGATTCTCCTTTCCCCTCTCTTCCGCCGGGCATTATTTCCACCGACCAGTCAGAAATTATTGGCGCCGCTTCCCATTTTTTGACCACCTCCGATGGGTGTGTTCTGAAAAATAATCGGGGATTGGCCGGAGCTGGTCTACACATTCTTCGCACTGAAGCCATAACCGGTGATCCAGGGCAGGAAGTTGCTGCTGTTGTTGCCAAGCATCATTATTTTCAAAAGACTCCGGTTGTAGTTGAGCGGTTCATCCCGCCGGACATGAGCATTTGCGGCGGCGCGCCTAATATAGAACTCAAAATCGCCGGTGGGGAAGTCACCCCGCTCTATGTCTGCAGCATGCGCGTCACTGCCGAGGGTGTTTTTCAAGGCGTCGAGTTTGGCAAAGACGCCGTCTCTGACAACTTGACTCAAGTTCTCATCTCAGCGGGGGAAAAATACGGCCAGGCCCTTCTGGACTATGGCTATAACGGTTTTTTTGAGATTGATTTTGTTCAGGGCCTTGACAGCAAAACCTATCCCATCGAATCCAACCTTCGCCGCACCGGCGGCACCCACGCCTTCGAACTTGCCGGGAAATTAATCGGGCCGGATTTTCTAAAAACCCACTATATCGTCACCAATAACCGCGTCGCCGCTTCGAAATTCGAAGGAATGCCCTATCAATCACTAAAAACTCAGTTATCCGACCTTTGCTATCCCCTTAACGGAAAAAAAATCGGCCTGATTCTAACGATCATTAGCCCTCTCTCTTTCGGCCGCTTGGGCTACGTCGTCATTGGCACTGACCGAAAAGAAGCTTTGGATATTGAAAAACAGTTTCTAAGCAGACTAAACTAGAATTCAAACGCCTGTCTGTATGAAAGCCTTTAGAACCACGAGTCTTCGCTCTGAAGACTGGCTCCGCGATGTCATTCTTGGCGGTCAGGACGGCCTGGTTAATGTCCTCGGCATTGTTCTTGGCATCACCGCCGCCTCCGGAAATTCCCAAATAATCATCGCCGCTTCTCTCGCCGCCGCCTTTGCCGAGGCCATCTCCATGGGCGCCGTCGCCTATACTTCCGCCAGCGCTGAAAAAGATCACTACGAAAAGGAGTTTAAGAAAGAAAGCGAAGCCGTGGAAAAGTTTCCCGAGCAGGAGAGAGAAGACGTCCGTCAAATCTATATGGCTAAAGGTTTTACTGGCAAACTTCTCGATGAAGTCGTCGTAAAAATCACCAGCAACAAGCAGGTTTGGGTTGAAACCATGGCCGATGAACAGCTGGGTCTGAAGCCGATTAGCAGCCTTTCTCTTTTGAAACGAACGGTGATTGTTGGTCTTGCCGCTATTATCGGCGCCCTGATCCCCATCATCCCCTATTTTTTTCTTCTCCAAGATCCGGCAACAAAACTGACGCTTCTCTTAAGCGCCGCCTCCCTTTTCGCCCTCGGTTTCTACGAGGCCAAAACCTATGTTGGCGTTCCCTGGAAGCGGGGCTTCCAGATGCTCCTCATTGGTATGGGAGCTGCTCTTGTCGGTTTCCTCGTCGGAAAAATTTTTGGGGTGAGTAACTAGAATAATTCTGGATCAACTTTCAGATTAAACAACCCCAACTGTCCCTTAACTGGAAAAATCGACTTGAGCGGGCGGAGATTTCGCAGCATCCAGGCATACGCCCCGTCGTAAACTTCAATGCCAGCTGCCTTCTCGTGCTTCTTCTCCATCGGTATGATATCCACTAACTCCACCAGACAAAGCGCAAATCCCGCCGGGGGAATATCTACAGTTTTTGAGGAACAAATCAAAATGTCTCCCCGATAATCTGTTTTCCACCTTCTCGTCTCAATCGTCTTTTTCCCCGAGGCTACCCAGTTGGCATAAGGCTGTTTCAGGCAAAGCGCTTTATAAATCATCAGAGATAAATATAATACTGTTATGGTTTTCCAGAAAGAATGGAATGTCATTTTTTGGCTGGATGCTGATCCGCCTTCACGAATTGTTCTCCTGCATCGTGGACCTGGCCGTCCGTTCGCTGCCGGTATGTATACCGGCATTGGAGGAAAGACCAACACCTTAAAGTCAGACCCTCTTGGAGAAACAATCATGGAAGGGGCCAGAAGGGAACAGCGTGAAGAGACTGGAAAAGAAATTACTTTAGCAATTTTTGCCTACTGTATGATTACAGATCGAAGACGAGCGTTATATTATCTTTGGGGAATATATCCAGATCAAGAATTACCTGTATGTAACGAAGGCACTCTTGAATGGGTCCCTGTAGAAACTATTTCTTCTATGGACATCATTCCTACCACCAGGTTAGTGCTCACTCGGTGGCAAGAAAGAAATTTCTCCACCATAAATCCCTTTACTGTTTTTATAACTGAGAAGGAGAGAGATAACCGGGGGTTAACAATTCCAGTGCTTCAAGCCATCAGACAAGGATTAGTTTTTGAACAATAATTCTTTCAATTTCTCCAAAGCATCCCAATCATAAATCGACACCGGGAGAACTTTTTTCTTTGTTGGTTTTAAAATCCTCAGACCCTCTTCCACCTTTTCTGGCGAAACCGTATCCGTCTTTGTGAGCAAAATGATTTCTTTTTTCTTCACCAACTCCTTACTATATTTCTTCAATTCTTCCCGAATAACCCTATAGTCTCGATGCACATCATCGGAATCGGCCGCGAGGCAGTGCAAAATAACCGGCACTTTTTCGATGTGTTTTAAAAACCTGATCCCCAACCCCTTCCCGCTTGACGCCCCTTCAATGAGGCCCGGAACATCGGCAACGACCAGCGGTCGCCCTGAGCTTGTCGAAGGGTTAAATACCCCCAGGTTTGGCTCCAATGTTGTAAACGGGTAATCTGCCGTTTTGACATTGGCAGCCGTTAATTCGTTTAGGAGACTGGACTTTCCGGCATTGGGCAGTCCGATTAAACCGAAATCCGCGATGTATCTCAAGCTTAAACTTAAATCTCGCTTTTTTCCTGGAAGCCCTTGTTGAGCATGCATTGGTGTCGTGTTTCTCGCCGACCGCAAATCATAATTTCCCAATCCTCCCAGCCCTCCTTCACAAATCAGCAATCTTTCCTCCGGATGATTAATTTCCCATTTTTCACCCATTTCCAAATCAGTGACCAAAGTTCCCACCGGCAGAATAATTTCCAAATCTCGGGCGTCTTTTCCCGATTTCTGATTTGACAACCCGGCTTCCCCGTCATCAGCTTTGAAAAATTTTTTTCCTGCAAAACGGTTCAAGGCTGTTAAATCAGAAGTGCCTGCGAAGTAGACATCTCCACCCTTTCCCCCGGTCCCTCCGTCCGGCCCGCGGCCTTTCCTGAAAAACGACACTTTTCCCGGCCCGCCGTGGCCGCCTTCAATGGTAATTTCTGCTTCATCGACCAACATAACCGCATTGTAACAGTTTTCTTTTTGCCTTGTTTATGCTAAACTGAAGGAGTTGAACACTCCGCTGACCATCTCCACCAATCTCTGTCCCCGTTGCGGCAAAGCCCGGATTGACGGCAGAACTTGGACCGAAGAAATTAAAACCTACTCCGGAACCTCAACTGTGACTCACACTCAAACCGTCTGTCCTGATCCTGCCTGTCAAAAACAGGTTGAGGAAAAACTGGCTTTTGAAAAGGCCAAAAGCGACAAAATCAAAGAAGAATTCGACAAACGCGCAGCCGACAAAAAAATTGCCCGCGCCCAGATCAAATTTGCCAAGGCAAAGAAGTGATTCTGTCAGAACAGAATCATCCTGAGCGACTCGCGGAAGCGAACTGTCGAAGGATCTCGTCCCCTCATCTCTCCGGCATAATCGCCGCCGCCAGGAGATAGAAAATTAGTCCCGGGAAAAACCCCGTAAAGACCGTTAAAACCACCAAAAGAAGCCTGACAATTGTTGGGTCAACTGCAAAATATTCTCCGACTCCACCGCATATCCCAAAAACAATTTTCTTCGTTTTGCTCCGCCGCAGTTCTTTATAGCTATTTTTACCGGCCATATTCCTATAATACCACTTGTTTACAAGAGGCACATTTGCTACTCTGCCTCCGCCATGGCCGACCAAATCATCACCTGCCCCAACTGCCAACAGCAAATCCCCCTCGATGAAGCCCTCTCTCATAAGCTCCAGGAGAAAATGCAATCGGAATATGACCAGCGGCTGGCGGAAAGCGTCAAGCGCCTGGAAAGCGAAAATAAACAAAAACAACTTGAACAGGAAAAACAGTTGGAAGAGAAAATTCAAAACAAGTTAAAGAGGGAAGTGGAGTTGCAAATTAAAGATCAGGCCGCCCAGGCCGAGGAGCTTCAGAAACAAAATAAGGCGTTTCAGTCTCAGATTCTCGAACTCACCAAAAACATCCGGCAGCTTCGTCAGTCCTCTGAAGACAAGGAACTGGAGCTTCAGAAAAAACTCCTCGAATCCGAAGAAAAAATTAAACAAGAAACCCGGAAGCGAGCCGACGAAGAGTATCGATTAAAAGAGTTGGAATATCAAAAAAGGCTCGCCGATGTCACTGCCGCCAATGACGAGTTGCGGCGAAAACTTGAACAAGGCTCCCAGCAGACCCAGGGCGAAGTGCAAGAACTATTTTTGCAACAACAACTCCAACGAGAATTTCCTCACGACGCAGTAACCGAAGTAGTAAAAGGTGCGCGGGGAGGTGATGTGGTGCAAGTCGTAATCGATAAAAATGGTCGAGAGTGCGGAAAAATTCTCTGGGAATCAAAACAGACTAAGGCCTGGAGTGACGGCTGGATTCTGAAACTCAAAGAAGACCAGCGCGCTGCCGGCGCGGATCACGCTGTCATCGTCAGTGCGGCTCTTCCCCCAAATGTCACCAACTATGCCTATCAAGGCGGCATTTGGGCCACAAATCTCGATTGTGCTTTAAATCTCGCCCTCTCCCTTCGCTATTCTTTAATTCAGGCGTTCCATATAAAATCTGCCATTGCCGCTAAGGATGGGAAAAAGGACGAACTCTACCATTACTTCACCGGCCCGGAATTTCAGCGTCGCGTCGAAGCCATGATGGACGCCTTCCAACTCCTCATGGAGGACATGGAAAAAGAAAAACGGTATTTCAACACCAAATGGTCGCGCCAAGAGAAGAGCATCCGCACTTTGATGGATCAAACCGGCTCCATCCACGGCGAGTTGGAAAGCATCATCGGACCCGAACTTCCCCAAGTCAAAAACTTTTCTATTGAGGATGGACAAGCTGGGCAACAAGAAGAACTTTTATCCAGTTGACACTATGACAAATTTAGCATAAAATCTATGCAGGTAATCAATGATCCGAGAGTTGACAAGGAAATTCGCCGGCTACCTGATGAAGAAAGCGCCAGAATAGTAAAAGTCTCTGAGCTGTTCGCAAAACACGAATTCAACTTAACCGAAGTGCATTTAAAGAAACTAGACCGCAACTTGTGGGAATTGCGATCAGGACACTGGCGGTCACTCTTTGGACTGGTAGAAAACAAAGCAATTATTGTAAATTTGTTTCGTAAGAAGACAAACAAAACACCAGCAAAAGAAATAGACAAAGCATTGAAAAGATTGCAGCAATATCTATGAAAAAAAAACTACAAGGAATTCCATTAAAGCAGCTTAAATCAGACTTAATGAAAAGGTCTAGCTTCCGTCACGCTTACAACAATCTTGAGACCGAGTTTCAAATTGCTGATCAAATGATTGCTGCTCGTCTTAAAAGAAAAATATCCCAAAAAGAACTTGCAAAAAGGGCCCACACCGGTCAAGCCGCCATTTCTCGCCTTGAAAATATGAACACTAAACCCTCAATTGCCTTTCTAAAAAGGATCGCCCGCGCCCTCGACACAAAATTCAATATCACCATCCAATAGCCTCTGCTATTGACTTCCCGTGAGCATAGGCCGAGAATTAATCTATGACTGCTCGAAAAGGCAACATCCTGGTAATCTTTCTTGCCGCCGGCCTCGTCCTCTCTCTCGCCGCCACCGGCTATTTCTTCTGGCAAAACCAAATCCTAAAACAACAAACGGAGCCCGGGCCCTATCCAATTGATCAGTCAAAGACACTCACACCATCCCTGGATGAAACGGCCAATTGGAAAACATACACAGACTCCCAACAGAGGTTTACGTTTAAATATCCCGAAACCATGACGGTCAATACAATTGGGTATGTTGGTGGTTCGGGAGAGATCAAGACCAACGATTTCCAGTATGTTCCTTTAAATACCCAGCAAGGCTATAGAGCAGAAATGCAAATTTATCCGGACTCCAAATCTCTCGACGACCAAGTTTCTTTGGCTTGTATAAATGCGATGACTGGCAAAAAAATTGACAATTGTAATCTTTCAAATTTGACTATCAATGGTTATAAAACAGTAGTAACAGAAAATGCGAACGGGGTAAAAACCTTCTATATATATGGGGACAAAATTGGCGTGGCATTTTTTGATGGTGTAACAATTAATGATTCGTACAAACATATCCTTGACCAAATCCTCTCCACTTTCAAATTTCTCACACCTAGCCCTAATGTTATGGATAGTTGGAAAACCTATCAAAATCCTGCCAATAAATTTAAGATCAACTATCCGCCAGGTTGGCAGATAGTCGAAGATAATTACACACTGTCTGACAAACAGGGAAATGTTCGAATAAGTGGCCAGGAAGGAAGTACTCAGATCTATTGGGGTGGCGGCTTTGGAGGTGGACCTTGTCCGGGTGAAAGGTTAAAAGTAGAAACAAAATCCGGAATCATCGATATGTGCAAAGGAATTTCCAACAACACCGAGGTTCTAAGCAGAAGCAATGACGGAATTGGGGACACTCTCCACGATCCTGTTGACCAAAACTTAATGTTTAGTGCTGAAATAAAAACACCGTACCAGATTAACGAACCGAAGGTCTTGGAGGTTCTGGAAACCTTTAGTTGGACGCAATGAAACAAAATAAAAAAGGTAACATTCTTCTTCCCTTAATTTCCGGCATTGCCATTCTCGCTGTCCTTGCTGGCGGTTTTCTCTGGTTAAATTTGTCTAAAATGCAGAAATCGGAAAATCCAATTCTCTTGAACCCTCCCGATATTCCTGGTAATAATCAGGCAGTGGAACAGATAATGATATCTGATCTCGATGATTCTTGGCAGTTAGCTGTAAATGAAAAATATCACTATCAGATACAAGTTCCTAAAACTACAGAGGGTTCTCACCATCCCGACGATCTAAGGTTTGACTACCAATCAACCAATCACCAAAGAGCTTTTTTGGGAAGTATCTCTATTGGACTTGTTGGAATGATTAACGAAAGTCCGGAAAAATTTCTTGGCAAAATGTATCCCTCCCCGCCCTCTATTACTACCGAAAGCCTCAACGGCCTGACATTCTATAAAACTGAGGCCAGGAAAGACGGTTCTGGTACCTATTACTACACATATTTTGTCCTGGGTCCCGACAACCTATTTTTCACGATCCATTTTGTCACTAGCGACCTTAACCTATCTGCCGACGAATATCATAAAGCGCTTCGATCATTTAAGTTCACTAAGACACCGGCGAAACTTCCCCGATCCCTTGTTTTGTCTGGAGTGGTCAAGGAAACATCCGGCAATTGCATGCCCGGAACAACCATTTCCAGAACTTGTCGATCCGTCCCCCGATCGACAAAAGTCTATATTTATCCCTTGAGTAAATTGACAGATGGAGCCGGCCATATGGCAGAGCCGGATAAAATGATTACCCAAACCATGTCCGGTCCGGACGGTCAATATTTGGTCAATCTTTCTGCAGGTTCCTACAGCGTATTTATTGACGACAACGGCCGTAAATATTGCTCAACCATGGATGGACACGGCTTTGCCTGCAAGGTTACTCTTTACGAAACTCCGGAAGAAATGCATTTAAAAATAGATCATGCCTCCTATTAAAATTTCCCATATAAACTCACGTCGTGGTAGTATCCTTCTTCCCTTAATTTCCTTTGTTGCCATCTTGGCCATGGTTACCGCCGGCTATTTCTTCCTCCAAAATCAGCAACTCCAGAAAGAAGCAAGTCTTCAGAATCAAGAATCAAGCAATACAAACACTTCTTTTCCCCAAGTCAAAACGAAAGACTGGAAGACCTACTTAAACGAAGAGGTCTCTTTTAACTATCCAGCTTCCTGGCAACCAAAACCTCTGCAAATGACCGATGGTGTATCATTCCTTGAGATTGAGGATATCGATAGCATTTACAGCTTTATCTTTAGAACCCAAAACAACACCAATCCAGAAACAAACCGGCCTTTTGCCAGTCTTTATGATTTTCTTCAAGTTCCCCCATCCTCAAGGTCTATCTCAGTCGGTGGACAGACAGCTCTCCAAATTCTCCCCAGAGCCGGCTCCGAAAATGAGTTTGCTACCTATTTCTTCTCTAACGATTCTAAATTCATCTATAGTCTTGAGCTCTCCGCCCCCGAAGACGGTTCAAAAGTTAAGGAAGGAGGAGAGCTTTTCTCCCAAATCCTCTCGACCTTCAAGTTTACGAACCCCAAGACAAGTAATAATGATTGCGTAAAAGCTGGATGCAGCGGGCAGTTGTGTGTCGAGAAAGGCGGGGAGGGGATTGTCACTCACTGTGCGGTTTTAGAGGAATACCAGTGTTTTCAATATTCCACCTGCGAAAGGCAGCCTGATGACAATTGTGGCTGGACGCCGACGAGTGAATTCAAATCTTGCCAGGCTAAATATCAATAATTCTCAAGAAGTTTCAGAGCCGGAAAATTTTTTTCTTCGCTGTGGTAAAATACGCTCATGAGAAGAAAAGTTTTGAACTATAATGTCATTTTTCAAAAAGAAGTCGAAGGTGGCTATTCTGTCTGGGTGCCGCTTCTGCCCGGTTGTGCCTCTCAGGGAGAAACCTTTGAGGAAGCTCTGGCAAACATCAAGGAGGCAATCGCTCTCTATCTTCGAGACGAGAAAAAGGAAGAAACGCCAGACATTAACTCCCAATTCATGGTTCCTGTATCTGTTTCTCTTTAATGCCCAAACTGCCGCAGGTTTCCGGCAAAGAAACCATTAAAGCCCTTCAAAAAGTCGGTTTCCAACTCGTCAGCCAGGAAGGAAGTCATATAAAACTAGCCAGAGTCTTACCAACAGGCAAACAAACGGTCATCGTGCCCGCTCATAAGGTGCTCAAAAAAGGCACCCTGCGCAGTGGGATTCTTAGGCCCATTAATTTGTCCATTGAAGATTTTCTTAAACTGCTCTAGCATGACTTTATGACTGCTCGAAAAGGGAACATCCTGGTAATCTTTCTTGCCGCCGGCCTCGTCCTCTCTCTCGCCACCGCCGGCTATTTCTTCCTCCAAACCCAATCCCTCGTTTCGACTCGGGACAAGCAGCTCCAAAAAGAATCAAGTACCCAGAATCAAGAGTCAAGCAACACAAACACCGCTTTTCCCCAAGCCAAAACTCAAGACAAAACAGCCAACTGGAAAACCTATTCGAACTCTGCCTGGTCAATCTCATTTCAATACCCCCGTGATCTGACTTCCAAGATTGTCGATAACAAACAGCCAAATTTTGATCAGTTTGTAGTCACTTTAACTAAAAATACGAACATTCAAAGCGAACAAGATTTTACGGTGGATATGTATGCCAGAGTGACTGAAGATTCGCCCAAATATTATCTGGGTGGTGAGCCCAGTGGGGAAGTAGTTCATAATTCTATAAAGTGGGCAGTGCTCGCTTTCCCTCAGGGATACGGAGATGGGGGCGAGGCAGGTAAACCATTCATTGCCTATCAAAGCGAAGCCAACGGCCGACGTTACGTAGTCATATTTTACGGAACTTCAGAAAAAACCAACTATCAAAACCAAATCCTCTCCACTTTCAAATTTCTCTAGTTTGAACTAGAATATAACCGGTGAAAATTGAATTTTCGCGGCACGCAAGAGCTCAAATTAAGAGACGAAAAATATCTAGAAAAAGAATACTCGAGACAGTCAAGACAAGAAAACAAAACGCAAGTTTCAAAAATAGAAAAACGTACCAAAAAGATTTTGACAAGAGGAAGCTGGAAGTCGTAACAGTTCCAGAAGAAAGCAGACTAGTTATAATAACAGCTTATTACCTTTATGAAAATAAATTACGATCCTAAATCAGACTCTTTATTCTTAGAGTTAGCCAAGGGTAATTACGATCGGAGCAAGAAGATCTCCGATGATATTTTAGTGGATTATGATAAAAAAGGAAAAATTTTAGGTATCGAAATCTTGGCAGCCAAAGAAAATATCAAGTCTTTTGTACCCGGGAAAACCGATTTTAGTCAAAAATCAATAGGCTTTGCCAGATAAGATGTCCAAGTCTGCCCGCGAAGGCAATATCCTTCTCCCTCTAATCTCCGCCGTGGCGGTTGTGGCCGTCCTCGCCGCCGGCTATTTCTTCCTCCAAGCCCGGCAACTACAGAAAGAACCAAGTATCGAGAGCCAAGGATCAAGTAACTCTAACAACACTAATACGACCTTCCCTAAAAGCCAGCCCGTGGGCGAGACAACTAATTGGAAAGATTTAAATAGTATTTATGGCTACACCGTAAAATATCCGCCTTCCTGGTTTGCCTCTCTCGCTTCGTCAAACAGATTAGGCAGTATCGACCAGATTGAATCCTACGACACATCGCTTATTAAAAGTCCAGGTAAAGAAGAGTTTGAAAAAGGCCAGGTAAAACTTGAACTTGGAAAACAGCAGAATGCTTATGACCTGTCTGGGGTGGAAGAATCACTAAGTCTTGAAGGGGTGGTTCCAAAAACGAATGAGAAGACAACAGTAGATTCAAAGCCCGCCCTAAAAGTCGTTCAGGAGGCCCCAAGCGGAGAAGTTACAAGTTATTTTATTGAGAAAGAATACCGTCAGGTCTATTTCATTTCGATCTACGGAGATCAAACAGGCGAGAACGAGAAACCAGTTCAGCAAATCCTCTCCACCTTCAAATTCGACTGACTCACTGCAAGCAAATTTCTCTAGAACATCAGCAATTTGTCCGCCTCGTATAGAAGTAGTAAAATATTCCAGCCGTGGCAGACTTAGCAAAACAAATTTTCTGGGACTATGACATGACCGACGCCAAAATGCGCCGGATGCTCAAATCCGGCACGGATTGGGAGAAACGCTTTGTGGCCAGCCGTATCCTGGAACGAGCCCCTTTCGCACAGGTATGGAAATTCTTGACTTTAAAGCAAGTGCGAGAACTATTTCCTAATTTAAAATTTCGTTCGCAGATGAAAGAAGTTTGGGCACAGGCTTTAAAAGTGTGGGGTAAATATGAAAACTCTTCCAAAGCAAACTAATAAAATTCTCACTCCACTTCAACTCAAGCTCTTAACTGATTTCTTTGATCAAAACCTGTCCAAAGATTATTTCCTAACCGGTGGGACTGCTCTTGCTGGCTTCTACCTGTTTCACCGAAAAAGTGTGGATTTAGATCTGTTTACACATATACCATTAGACCCGCTCGCCCTGGAGAGTACAATTGCGGCTCTGGCCAAAGAAAACAACGGAGAACATCAGATTCTTAACGCTTCAAAAAACTCCTTCCTTAGTTTAGTAGTCAAAACAGCAAATGAATCCGTTAAAGTTGATTTTGTTTCTGAGGTCCCTGTGCAATTTGGCAAACATGAACTTTTTGGGAAAGTTAGAGTTGATTCAATCGAAAACATTGCGGTTAATAAAATTACTGCTGTCTTTGGGCGTTCTGCCCCCAAAGATTTTGTTGATCTGTATTTCCTTCTCAAAAGAAAAAAATATGACCTTTACAATTTAGTTGAGAAAGCCAAGAAAAAAGATCTTGGGTTGTCTGAATTCTATCTGGCTGGAGCTTTAAGCGATATCCAAAATGTTACCACCCTTCCAGAAATGCTGGTTCCACTCACTCAAGAAGAGTTAGAAAAGTTTTTTCTAAAATTAAGCGAGGAATTATTCCTCAAGATCAGGCCAAGTGGTTGATTTTAATCTATTGAATATTTTCTTAGACTGCTCTAGCATGAAAGGATGACTGCTCGAAAAGGTAACATTCTGGTAATCTTTCTTGCCGCCGGCCTCGTCCTCTCTCTCGCCGCCGCCGGCTATTTCTTCCTCCAAAATCAGCAATTTCAACAAGGATCAGGCATTAAGAATCAAGAATCAAGCAACAATACAAACACTTCTTTTCCCCAAACCCAAACTCAAGACGAAACAGCCAACTGGAAAACCTACAAAAACAACCAAATTGGATTTGAATTTAAATACCCACCCGATTTTTCAATTGTTGAAAGCGAGTCTGGTCCCAGTGAAACATCAACCGGCTATAAGTTTAGAATTTCTTTAATTTCCAACGACAAAAATCCTGTTCTTCAAATTGGGGGAGTAACGTCAGATTTCTCAGCCGGCAGAGGAGGAATGATCACAGACACTCAAG
Organism: uncultured Gammaproteobacteria bacterium; assembly: GCA_964609775.1. Classification (GTDB taxonomy): domain Bacteria; phylum Patescibacteriota; class Microgenomatia; order JAMCZE01; family JAMCZE01; genus CAZNUP01. The sequence goes on along the minus strand of CAZSSJ010000006.1, from coordinate 14,908 downwards.
GTTACGTTGAGAAAAAAGGTGAATTCTATTGCACCTTTGTCGACCATCTCCAATCAATCGACAAAAGTGCCTCTATTCGCAAGACCACGAATAAAAATGGCGTGGAAATGTTAAGAATTAAAGGGACAAAGCGGGATATTGAAAGGGAACAATATGGAGAATACTCTTGCAGTAACCCCGGTCCAGATCAGACCGTCACTCTGGTGAATTTAACTGGTCCAAAATACAAAGGCATTGCCCTGGTCCTACAAAACAACTCACCCTATCTTAATCTGCAAGAATTTGACCAAATCCTCTCCACTTTCAAATTTCTTGAAAGCACTGAAAAACAGAACAATGAAGAACTAAAAATAATTTATCCCAACGGAGGAGAAACAATCAAGTTAAATAATAAAACCGTCATCAAATTTTCATTAAGCAAAGACCTCATTAAAAGGTTAACTTCGAAAGACATTGTCGAGTTATATCTTTTGCGCCCGAATGGAATTATCGAGGGCAATATTGGAGAAGTGGACCTTAACTCGAACAATTTTTCTTGGAAACCTCAGGAATTAGTCCATTGGGGTGGGCTTGATGTAACTTTAAGCCCTCCTGACCCCGGTCAATACAGAATTCTGCTCATCGCGCGGGAAAAAGTTGATCATACCGGCTACCCTGAATGGCCGGTCGATATCTTCACTGATGGTTACGACAAATTCCAAAATGGAAAAATATACCGTGATACTCCCGGAGACGAAGATTATACAATCTATGCCAGCGATACCAGCGATTCTGATTTCTCTATTCAATAGACTATAGTAGTTAGAACTAACACTTAAGAAGCTTCAGGGCCACCGGGAAAATTTCCTTCCCGATTGTGATAAAATATCGCCATGAGGAGAAAAGTTTTGAACTATAATGTCATTTTTCAAAAAGAAGTCGAAGGTGGCTATTCTGTCTGGGTGCCGCTTCTGCCCGGTTGTGCCTCTCAGGGAGAAACCTTTGAGGAAGCTCTGGCAAACATCAAGGAGGCAATCGCTCTCTATCTTCGAGACGAGAAAAAGGAAGAAACGCCAGACATTAACTCCCAATTCATGGTTCCTGTATCTGTTTCTCTTTAATGCCCAAACTGCCGCAGGTTTCCGGCAAAGAAACCATTAAAGCCCTTCAAAAAGTCGGTTTCCAACTCGTCAGCCAGGAAGGAAGTCATATAAAACTAGCCAGAGTCTTACCAACAGGCAAACAAACGGTCATCGTGCCCGCTCATAAGGTGCTCAAAAAAGGCACCCTGCGCAGTGGGATTCTTAGGCCCATTAATTTGTCCATTGAAGATTTTCTTAAACTGCTCTAGCATGACTTTATGACTGCTCGAAAAGGGAACATCCTGGTAATCTTTCTTGCCGCCGGCCTCGTCCTCTCTCTCGCCACCGCCGGCTATTTCTTCCTCCAAACCCAATCCCTCGTTTCGACTCGGGACAAGCAGCTCCAAAAAGAATCAAGTACCCAGAATCAAGAGTCAAGCAACACAAACACCGCTTTTCCCCAAGCCAAAACTCAAGACAAAACAGCCAACTGGAAAACCTATTCGGACAACACCATTATTTTCAATTATCCAGCTGACTGGAATGTGCAACCAGCACAAATCGGGGGAATGAGCTCCACAGTGGAAATCACTGATCCCGCTAATATCTACACCTTTTCGTTTCGTGAAGAAGCAAATTATAATCAGGAAACCGGGCAGCCGTACAAAGACATTTATGAATTTCTTAAGTTCCCTTATAAACTCCCCACTGTAAAAGTGAGCGGATTTGACGCTGTTCAAACCCTCCCCCGGGCAGGGAGAGAAGGTGATTTTCAGATTACCCTGTTAAACGGTGCTTTTTACATTCTTGAACTGGACACTCCCCGAGACGGCTCAAAAACAGAAGAAGGTAAAAAGCTTTTCGACCAAATCCTCTCCACTTTCAAATTTCTTTAAGAAGCTCTAGGGCCACTGGGAAAATTTCCTTCTCCCACAACTGATATTCTTTGGCTGACGGATGCAGACCATCTAACCCGACAAGATCTGGATCGTTTTTCATTCCCTGCGACAGAGGAAAAATGTCCACCACCGAAACGGAATTTTCGAGGCAAACCTCAGTAAGGACTTGGTTATATTCTTTAATTCCTGTTGTCACCTCCCGTCCGGTTCCAAAAATCTCACCGATGCGGGTCACGGAAAAATCGGGAATCGTGAGAGCAACCATTTTCTTCTTGTCTGGCAAAACCGCCTGCATCCGAAAAACAATCGCCAAAAAGTTTGTCCGAAATTGTTCCGGGGAAACTTCCTGCACCCAGTCATTAGCCCCAATAAGAAGCGTGGCAAAGGTCGGTTGATACTTTTCGAAAAGCGGCATCTGCAACTCCAGAACGTGCTGTGTCAACCACCCCGTCCGGGCAACATTCGCCGTCAGCTCAATCTCAAGACCTTCTTCCTGTAGATGTTTTGTCAGCAAACTCGGCCACGTTTCTTCCCGGTCCACACCCTCCCCCACGGTATAAGAATCCCCCACCGCTACATAAGAAATAGTGTCGTTTGCCATGAGATCTACGCTGCTGGCCAACCGAGCGTCGCCAGAACTTCTTCGGCAGAACTCCAAGTTTTGCCAGGCTGAGCTTGCATTTTCATTTTTCCCTCCTCGACAAGCACCGGATCCACATCTGACCAGCTCTCACAAGCCGCCATCAATTGTTCCGTTGTTGCCGGGTAGGTCACGTGGGTTTTAACATGGTCCACAGCCACCTTCACTTTGTCATCCATAGTCTAATCACCCCCAATCTGTTCGCCAATTTTAGCCAACTATCAGCAATTGCACAACCCATTAAAAATAACCTAAAATGATTTCATGAATTTCTACTCAGGTGGTCTTGCCGAGCTTGTTTCTCACCCCACCCCTTTGACCTATTCCTTCTTTGCCCACTGGTTCACTGGCGCCACTTCCTTTGGCCAAGCCATGGGCCTTCTTCACTTGCCCTGCCAAAAAATCACCCAACCCATTCTTGAACTCGTGGATGACCAACTTCTCATTAGTCTTGACACCGAAGAAAAAACCCTCTACTCCCAAACTGTTTTTTCCTACGCTCCCCAAAAAGATCTCAACGCCGAACCGGTCTTAAAAACCAACTTAAAAAAATTCCTTTCTCCCACTTGCCTTCTCGGCACCTTCAAACACATTACCACTCAGTCTGGATGGATTGCTCAACCAAAAAATGTCATTTCTGTTGCTCAGGATCTCGTCGACACTATTCCTCACTTCGATCATCAAGGCGACGTCTCCGCTATTGACCAGATCCTGACCAATGAAGTTTGGCCAAACGTGATTGCCATTGGCTTCCTGGCCGAATTTTTCCACCGCTATCTAACTAAAGATCAAAGCAGCACCGATCTCTTTTGGAATCAAATCAGTTCTCAAGTGGCCAAACGTGATTGGTTCTTCAAATCTCTTGCCGCCCAATCGCTCGTCAAAAAGAAGGAGATGACTCTGGAGAAATACTTCGAAGAATATGGCTTGCGGGCCGACAATGACTACGAGCTCAATAGCCCCCGCTGGCAGGAAATTCCCGCCTTCATTGAAGAGCGCATCACGCTGACTCATTTTCGTTCCGATTCCCTTCCCGTCATCCCCGATTTGCCCAATCCCTCTCCCGCTATTTCTGCCCTCATCGAACTCCAGATCATGCGCTCTGAGGCTCGAAAGAAAACTCTTTTCTACATTAATAAGCTGCGTCAAGCCATTATTGCCCAAGCTGGTTCTGAGGAAACCATCAGCGAGCTAACCCGCGCCGCCCTCCTGGGTGATGACAAAATAACCCCCGATTCGGTTTCTTCAACGATACCCATTGTCTCCCCGCGCCCGGTCAAGTCTGTCCCCGGGGGCAAAGGTCTGCCAATTTCTCCTGGCGAAGTCGAAGGCCAGGCAAAACTAATCACCAGTACCACGTCAAATATCCCCCAGGGCGTCATTGGCATCTTTCCCAACGCCACCCCTGAATTCACCATGCAGTATCCCCAGTGTGCCGGCATTGTCTTCCTCGCCGGTGGCCAAACTTCCCACGGCGCCATTGTGGCTCGGGAATTTGGCATTCCGGCCGTTCTTGACCAGAACGCCGCCATGATCCCTAACGGCTCCAGGATCTCTATTAATGGCACTCAAGGGTCTTGGAAAATCCTGTAAATTTAACTCGCCCCGCCCCCGCCACCTCCGCCACCTCCACCTCCACCTCCGGAAAACCCTCCTCCTGACCCGGTGCTCATTGACGAATGCACTGCCGTCGTCATTGAACTCATCGACTCCGTCAAACTGGTGGTGAAGTTCAAGTCTAAGCCCGTCGAGAAATCAGCTGAAATATTTCCCCCCGATGAGCCCGTGACAAAGTACCAAGTAGGGTAATAGTTTCTGGCCCCTTCTTGCCCCAAAATCAAAGGCAGATACCTGCTCACCTTGGCTGCCACCCCCAAAGCCGTCCCGTAAACCAGAATTTCTTCCCAAATGATCAGAGCTTGGGGCAGCTCATCTTTAAAGTGCGAAAAATCATTCAGAAAATTTTTAAACCCCTGCCACTGTTTCGCCTCCATTCCTGCACTCCTTTTCCATCGTAGAAATATATTTCCCATTCCCGCAGAAAGAACAAAAGATCCAAATGCGGCAATAATTATTAAAGGAAACTCCCAAGATTCAAAAATATAAAAGAGAATGAATATTCCGCCGAGCACCAGTATGCTATTTCCAGTTATAAACGCGGCACGCCATGTTTTACTCTCGTCTTCCACATAATCTTCCTTATCCGCTTGCTCGATCACTCTCTTTTTCCAGTCATTAAAAAACTCTTTCGTTTTCATCGGACTGTTTTTCATGTGTTTCTTCACCACTTCAAAAGGAATTATCTTTTCGTCGGGAGCCAACTCAAAAATAAAATCTAACAATTTTCGTTCAAACGGAAGCAAACTTCCTTCTTCAGCCCGCTTCATTCGGTGAAGGATGTAGGCATACTCTTTTTTCGATCCAATCCCCAGAATTCCTTTCGAATATGACTCCCGGGCTTCGATTTTGACAAACTTTCTCCGGGCCAAATCCAGAAGCGTCGCTGTAAAAGAATTCACCGTCACCGTCTGTTCCTGATTGACAAGCGCTTCGACAAGAGCCGGCGGGCGCTTTGACGGGGGAAAGTGGACATATTTTGACGCCTCCACCGTGTACTCTTTCCCGAACTTTACCCACTTTCGATACCAATAGAAAATCCATCCGGCAACTCCTAAAATAATTCCTAGCACGATCCCCAGACGTAATCTTTCTCCCCAGATTGTTTGTTGTTGAAAACTTTCTTCTTCGGCGCGGATTTGTTCGAACGTTTTATTATCTGTAACTTCTCCACTCACCACTGTCTGGGGAAAAGTTTCTCGAATCTCTACGAACTGCTTAGTCGGCACGTTGGCCACTGTGAATCTGGTTGTTTTTCCGTCAACAATTTCCGCCTGACCATTAAGCGGTCCATGTCCCCATATTTGAATGTTTTCTCTCCCAACATCCACTAGTAATTTGACCGTGATTTCTGCTTGGTCTGTCCTTGCTCCCCATGAGTCCCCGATCACTTTCCAGTAAAACTCCGCCACGTCCGGATGTTTGCTTACAGCGTTGGTTAAGTGATAGTTAAGGACGAAAGTTTTTGTCTCGTCGCCGGAGAGGTGCCAAGCCTCGATATGTTCGCTCTCTCCCTGCCGCACGGCCGCAAACTTGTGCGCCGGCCGCCCCGGATCGACGTATCCGATTTCTTCGTATGGGATCTCTTGACCACCTGGACTAATTTCTGAGACCGAAACTTCACTTATTGTCTGACAAGTCTGACTAGCCTGATACGTCTGACAAGTCTCAAGGGGAATGTCCCAATAAATCTGCGTAAAACTCCCGTCAAAAGCAAACGTCCTCTCCTCTACAAAATCCACCGACCGGTCAGCGTTAATCTGTGCCGTAATCTCCACCCAGGGGAAATAAAAGCTCTTGGCAAAAACAGGGTAGGGGAGCAGGGCAAAAACGGCCAAGACGCAGACAAAAACCAACAGTCTTTTAATCACGACCTAATTTTATCACTCACCCAACAATAATCGACCCAGCCACGAAGGATGAACACCTGAGTTGTTAACCCTTTCTCTTGTTAAGCCGTGGGGTTAGAACAAAAGTAATATAAAGGCTGGCTAACATCAGAATAACGACTATTGCCAGTGAAACGAAGCTAATATCAAAAAAGAAATTCGCCAGCCCTTTGGATTGCTCAGAATTAAAATTCAACTCCATATGCAGTTTGCCTGTTAATGAACCCCTCGTAAGGTCTGGCCGTCCTCAGAAGTCACCCCTCCACTATACAAAAATTATTCCCCGTCAACAACCACCACACCAACCAGAAAAACAAACGACACTGCAATCCTTGGAAAACGATTCCTGATGAAGTCTACTTAATTAGATTTCGTGGTTTTCCCGAAGTTGCTGCAACAATATTTTCTGCCCAAATCTCATAAAGATTGGCTAATGCCTCTTTTGTGTACCATCCAAAACCTCGAAGGTCCACAACATTTTCCAGATTTGCCAAAGGGGTTTTTTTCAGATCCTCAGCCTCATACGCGTAACCACCTACCTGGCCAGACCTAAGCGCCCTTGCCAATTCTGTTTCATCAATTAACTCTCGGTCCACCGTGTTCACAATCAAGACACCCTTCTTCATTTTTGCGATCTTCCTCTTGTCCAAAAGATTCTTATTACCATCCTCATGAGTTGTGTGCAGCGAAATTGCGTCGGCCTGCTTTAGCAGTTCATCAAGCGAAACCATTTCCACTCCGGTTTGTTTTTTCGGCGAGCGGTTAAAGGCCACCACATTCATTCCCATCCCCAGACCCAGTTCTGCCACCCGGCTGCCAATATTTCCCAGTCCAATAATTCCCAGCGTTTTTCCTTTGAGTTCTGTCCCCATTTCTAATTTATATTTGCCCTGCTGTGTTCTCCTGTCAGTCAGAATAATCTGTTTTGCCAGACACAATAACATTGCCAAAGTATGTTCTGCCACCGATTCCCTTGAATATCCCGGAACATTCGACACCTTAATTTCCCTTTTTCTGCAGTATTCCAAATCAACCCAACCAAAGGAGGTGGTGGACAAACACACTGCCTGAAGATTTGGCAACGACTTCATCACTCTGGTTAACTTTGGCCGGGCTGTTTCAAAACCGCCAAAATTATCCGGGTCAGGCGCAATTATCTCGGAATCAGAAGCAATTTCAACGAGCTTATCATCTGAAAGATTTTCACTAGAATTTGAATACACCACTTTTCCCAAAGTTGCCAATCTTCTCTGCTGGTCTGGAGTAAAGCTAGATTTATCGGTAAAAACGGCAATTTTCATAACCCGATTATACCTGTTTTTGAACCCAGGGCAAGTCTCGTTATTTAATTTCAATACTATCCCGCCTGCGGTCAAAAGTAATCTTAAACGCGTCAAAAAAACCCTCTTGCCCCAAGAGTGCCCGGATGTTGGCATTTTCCATAAACCCAATCGGAATTTTCACTTTCTCTTTCATCCCAATTATTCCTAACCCCACATCAATTGTATAGACTTGCACTTGATCCTTGCCAATTCCGCCAAACCGCTGCCTTGATGCGTTCGACAAGTCCAACCCCACATCCCTCGCAACCTCGATGTCAAAAAGCGACCTGTCCGCTCCAGTATCAAGAAGTGCCTCTCCAATCCATTGTTGTTTTGGTCCAGCAATGGCCACACGAACAATTGGTCGTAGGACACTCAAGTTATAGCTGGGAATGTAAACCTTTTTGTAGGAGACTATCACTTGATGAGGGTATAAGGAACGTGAATCGTCGGGGCGGACTCGATTTTATAAAAACTGAACTCCTCTCCGGTTTTCTCTGCCCGCTTTCTCGCCGCTTGCAGTGTTTTTCCCCACCCAAGAACCTTTTTATAATCCATCGACAAGGCGACCCAACCGCTTTTAAATGGGCGAAGAATTTTGCTCAAATCTATGAGTTTCATTTTTTTCTGCATATAGGTACATTATACATCTATGGACAAGCCTAAAAAATCCGCCAAACCCAAAAAAATTTCCAAAAAACTGGAGCAAGAATTGATCGCCAAATATGGCCACGTGCCCACCAAAGAAGAAATCTTTGCGAAGATCAAGACCTCACAAGAGCGCATGATTGAGGCTCTCAAAGACTAATCCTCACTCTTTCCTAATCCTTACTTTCCTCTGTCTTTTCACAGCCTCCCTAGCCATATAATCCCTCCTTATGAACATTCTCGATGAAATCTCCCCTTGGATCGTTGCTGGTTTGCTTTTGCTTAGCACTAGAATTGTTTGGCACTAACTATTTCTATGTTCACTGCTGTGACACTTTTCCTAGACAAAGCCCGAGATTTTCTCCGCCGAACCATTCTGGGTGACCTTCTCATCCTCTTCCAATCCCCTGTCATCTAAGCTAGCTTTTAATGGTGTAACCAAAGCCGCGTGCTGATTGAATGAGTTGTTTCTTAAAACCCCGATCAATCTTTTTTCGCAGATACCCAATATAAATATCCACCACTCGGCTTTCCACCTCCGGGGAGTAGAGCCAGACACGATTGAGAATCATCTCCCGCGTGAGCACCTGGCCAGGATTTGCCATGAGATACTGAAGAAGTTTAAATTCTTGCGGTGTCAATTTAATTAGTTTTTTTCCTCTCTTCACTTCTAAAGTCCTCGGATTAAGTGTCAAATCTGCCACCTTGAGAGTGGCATCGTCACCACCACTTGATCGCAACCTGGCTCGAATCCGCGCTAGCAGTTCTTCGCCGACGAACGGTTTCGTCATGTAATCATCGGCCCCGATCCTCAGCCCTTCAACAATGTTTTCCGTCGTATCCTTCGCCGTTAAAATGATGATCGGTAAATCCGAGTACTTCTTCTTGAGTTCTTGGCAGACAGTTTCCCCACTCATGTTCGGCAGCCCCAGGTCCAAAACCACCAGATCCGGCGGCAGCTCCGCCACACCACTAAGAGCGGTCACTCCGTCAGCCGCCAATCGAACAGAAAAGCCGTTATCCAGCAGAAGCTCCCGTAAGTATTTCTGCACCCCCGGGTCGTCTTCCACTACGAGCACGGATCTTGTCATAGAATCACCATTATACACTTTGAACCCAAAGCGCCGCGATGAGCGGCGCTTGCCTTTCACTTCCTCTTAAACAGCACTCTGTGTTAGCGCTCTGCCCAAAGCAATGAGAACGACAGCCCCGAGAACTGACACGAACATGCTGTAAAGATTAAATCCCGTCACCCCGGAGAACCCGAACAAATTCATGATTAACCCGCCAACCAATCCTCCCACCACTCCCAAAATCACGTCCATCAGCATTCCCTGGGAGGCGTTTGTCTTCATGAAAATTGATGCCAGCCATCCCGCGATTCCTCCGAATATTGCCCACAAAATGAATTGCATAGTTTTCACCCCCTCACCACGAGCACCAGTGTCAGCGTTCTTCCTGTGCTCACAACAACCCACTTTAACCACCTGCTTTCGTAATTGAATCTCAAAGAAGTAATAATCTCGTAAGACCGAAACAGGCTAAACTACTCTTCTTTAACGCTGACACTTTCTAACTTTGCCGCAAATGTCTTTAAAGACTCTCCCCCCGAAACCCGGATCCGTGGCAGAGTAAACACGTTTTTGCTCGTTTCTGACGCGCCGTCATTTGTCCCGAAAGCCCCGAAGTAGCCTGCCTCTTGGACAATCTTCGCCACCTTCGCATTAATCCTGCCATATGGATAGGCAAACCAGTCAATTCTTGCTCCCAACCTCTGCTCCAGCATCACCTTACTTTTTCTGATTTCCTCCCGGACTTCGCCCTCCGATAGAGGTGTCAAAATCAGATGCGAAACCGTATGGGCGCCAAAGGAAAATACCCCACTTTCCGCCATTTCCCTCATTTGCCAAAGACTCAAATATTTTGGCGCTCCGATAAAACCGGTAATTATAAAATTAGCCGCCTTAAGACCCAAGCGGCGCAGAATCGGATAAGCGTGCCAGTAGGAGTCTGCATACCCGTCATCCAACGTGATAACTACCGGACGTTCTGGCAATGTTTCGCCTTTTAATACTCCCCGGTAAAACTCGTCTAGGCTAAGAGTTTCGTATCTGTTATCCCGTAGCCAAATCATCTGTTCCTCAAATTTATCTGGCGTAACTGACAGGTCAAACCCGACTTTGTCTTTCGGGTCCGGATTAACTCTAATATAGTGATACATGAGAACCGGCACTTGAATTTTCGCCTCTGGGGTTTCCCCGCTCTCTCCCAAAAGGGAAATGTCTTTCCAGCCGCTCTCTCCAGCCCAGCTATTTTTTTGTCTTCCCGCCAGAAAACTTCCCGGCAACCTTGGGCCAACCATCTCATTCAGCGGACCAAAGACTCTGCCTGTCCGATCCAAGCTCTCAGTCGGCCCTGCCAAAACCACCCCAGGCATTAGGAGTGTAATTCCCGCAACCAAAATTCCCACCAAAAAAAGTCTGTTCTTCACCTCGTCTACTTCCTTCCCAGCATCCTTCGAACCGTTGCCACCACGCCGTCCGCATCTCTTTCCAGAGCTTTCCCAAAAGACAGGCCCAAAGCAATGGCCACGGCAAAGGTGATCCCGTTAGCCACCGCCCCGACGACATTTCTGGCAATTCCTAAATAGTCCAGAACGATCAAGACCAGAATCACTCTTCCGGCCATGCCCACCACCTGAGTCAACGTGTTGATCGCTTTGTTATCCAAATCTGTCCCTTTAAAGTCCACTTTCTTTAAAAGCCCCACTCCCAAGTCCAAAAGATATATCCCCAAAAGCCAAATGACAAGAGCCACGATAAGCGTTGGAACCACATTAATAAGATCAATCACCATCTGGTTCATGGCGTTATACACCACAGTCACGAAATCCATATTCTCACCCCCTTTTATTAACTATACCGTGGTTTTGGGAAGAAGATCAACAGTCAAACGACCGCTTCCGCTCCCCCCTCTTCCCCTTGACATCATCTTCTTTCCTGACTAAAATCTGACTAAACTGACTAAGTAAGCTCAGATAAACTAATATGACACTCAATAAAAACGACAAATATTATTATCCTGTAACACCTCAAACTCTACACAATTATGCCGCCTCCGTGTTTTCCCCGCTTCGAAGGGGAGAGTGTGTTACCACTGTCTGGGTTCCCATGGCGGGGCGAAGAATGTGGAACAAGTTCTTGATCGAAAATATAGACCTGTTTGAAACGGAGCTACCTGAATTCCCAAAATACATTTTTGCTTATATTGAACCCCTCGATCTCACAGAAGAAAGTTTTTCCGGCTATCTGCGCCTGATGGGGAAGAGTATCCTATCTGCTTGCAGAGAACACACTAACAGTCAAAAAATAGATGGATCCAGCCTCAACGTTTCTATTTTTGATGATGAAACAGCCTCCTACACAAAACTCCTGGACACCTTAAAAGCCTATTTAAAGAAAATTGTTGATTCTGGCTTTGAGCTGGTGCTTTTCCTGGGCGAATTTGACGAATTAAACTTCGCCACCGCTATTTTTTATAACAACTTAAGAAGTTTGTGGGGCAGTTTTTCTTCAAGTCTGCACTATATTTTTTTAATGCGGGAAGAAGTTACCAAAAAAGAAAAAATAACCCTTTGGGGTGATTTTAGTGAAGTCCTTCTCCAAAATATCGTTTATATTCCTCTTTTAGATTCACCTGACTTCAACTACTCCTTCGATAGAATAACCATGGAATTTGGAATCACCGCCGAACCCGAGTACAAAAAGGTAATTGAGGAACTTTGTGGTGGCCACCCTTATATGTTAAAAGTGTGTCTAAAGGTTATAACTAAACTCGACGGACAGAAACTCAGTCCTTCTGAGCTGGAGAAACTACTTTCAGATCACTATGAGTTACAATCCGTATCTCAAGGTATTTTTGAGGTCCACTCTGATGAAACAAAGGCCGTCATTCGAAAAGTGGCTAGGGGTAAACCCTTAACAGAATCCGATAAGTGGAGCATTGATTTTCTCAGCAAATTGCGTCTCATAATCCCAACAGACAACGGGCAATATAAGCTGTTTGGCAAACTTTTTGGCCAGACAATTGCGGGCTTCAGTGAGGGTCACGAACATGCTCGGCAAGATCACCAGGGCTTGAAAATTGAGGACGAAACCGGAGCAGTTTTAATGAACGGACAGACCGTGGAAGAAAAATTTACCCATCAAGAATACGCAATATTAACGATGTTTCTTCAAAAAGCCAATCATCTCTGCACCCGCGATGACATCGGAGAAGCCTTATGGGGAAAAGAATCCTACGAAAAGTATTCTGAATGGGCGATCGATCAACTCATGAGCAAACTACGCAGAAAACTGGCCGCATTGGGTGTCAGGGATAACCTGACGACAGTCAGAGGGAAAGGTTACAAATTCATCACAGCTTCTTCATAAATCTGCTAAAGTTACTGACCAAAATTCCAGCCCAGAGCTGCCGCATATGAAACCCACCGTAGAGCAAGAGGCACAACTCAATATTCATGATCTGGAGGAACAATTGACTGTTCCCATGAACCCGGGCTATAGGCGTCAGGGAGCAGCTCTAAGACTCAAACCAGAGGATTCTCGACCTAACTGGCTGAAACACATACTTGCTCATCATCTCATTACCCGCCCCCCGGGGGTCCCTTATACGGAACCAAGAATTGAACCTGATTTCGACAGGCCCCTCAATAAGTTAAAGATAATAAGCAGTTCCTTAAGATTTTCTTCTCCAACAGAAGTCTTGCAATTCCAATTATTACTCACATCAATAACTCACTTTACCTTAGAGTTTAGCTATAGCAAAAAATTCGATGTCAAGGATTTCACCGACGAGGCCATACAATGGGCTAGACAAGGTATAAACGTAGCCAACTGGTTCAGAGCCGTGACTGACTTGCTATGTCTTGACCAGATAATCCTTTTGAAAATAATGTCTCCCAAGGAGACGGTTAGTGAGATCGTAAAGATGAGAGGTACAAAGCGAAGGAGAATCAAGCAGGAGTTAAATAGGGTAGAACTAATAGATCTGGAGACCACCGCTATAGCCCGAAAGAACAAACCCCTGAGTGAAAAGGAAACAGAAGGTTCCCAGCCTCATGGAGTAGCCGCCTTAGGATTGTTTGAGGAATTTTGTTCACTCACGGCTAAGAGGCTTAAGTCTGAGTCAGAAAGACAAGACATGCAGGAGATAGGCCCTAAGCTTTTATCAATTGCCCAAGCAGCCAGAGAAAGTGCCACCTTTTTGAATCTTTTGAGGGAATCTAAATACGCCCCCACAGAAGTCGTTCGGCCGAATGCTTTCAGTGATGTCATTCCACTAATTGGATTCGCTTTGGGAGAAAGGCTGCTAGGTCACACGCTGACCTACCAAGAGGGGCAAAATATAATCAATGACTTAGTCCATATTTTCCGCAGAAGAAGACTTGGAGTTTTTAGAGCCAATGTCTTAGGTTTTCTAGCCGCTTTTCTTCCTAAGGAGGCAGTAAGCGCAAACAAAATCAGCCAATGCGAAATCGGAACCATTGATCGAACCCCGGTTGGGCCTCAGCACTATATAGGAGACGTGCTAAAAGCAGCTCGCGCATTCGCCGGAGATGGATTCCAAGCCGAAAGAATAGAAAACCAGATTAAAGCTCTTGCCCCAGACCTTTTGTTGCAAATGAGACTTCAAGGTCTGTCCGATTTTAAATGGAGTGCTGAAGACTACAGAACTCTAGGTTTTTCCGATGGGCTCTTCCAAAGACACGAGAATGAGGTTAAGCGGTTGTTGGAAAGAAAAGCTGCGGGTTTAGAAATGGTCCAAGACGGAGATGCTGTAATTGTATACACCGGGGAATTTAGTCTGCCTACATACGCACACGTAGAATCTGCTCTCGAGGCGGCTGATTTAAATGGGGAAGAGCTAATCCACGCAGGCATCTTACCCCCTAGTTTCAAAGGAAAAATTTGGGTTCTAGTCGCTCCCAACGATAAAAACCCCAGTAAATTGGACCTTGAAAAAGACATGGACGCCCGCTTAAAAGCAGGAGGTTATGAAGTAGGACAGCTTGAGATGAGACGTGGCATGTTGACAGAAGCCCTGCGTCATAAAGAAAATATATTATTCTGCCCCCCGGATGACCAATATGGCTCCACCGCGACCAGAATCCGGGGATATATGGAAAATCTGGGCCGAAGAGGAGTGAAAGCTTGTTTTATAAGACTAGTAGGCACAGACTCCTATCTCCATGAAACTGAAGGCGTGGAGTTCCTAGATTCATTAGGGCACATATTGATGTTACAGAGACAGGACTTGAGGGATATCAGTAGCCTCCATAAAGGGACTATAGAATTGATGAGACGACTTCCTAACAACGCGGTTATTTGGCTTGCCCCCATACTTGAACACTCGTCTGATTTCCGAGGAGACTTAAATTCGATCGATCCAGACGCTCTACTCACGTTAATCGGAACACCACAAATTCTAGATAAGGTAGTAGGTATTTGGGGGAGTATGCCCACCGAAGAAGCTATCCCTGCCACGACGTAAAGTCAGATTCCTCAGGTTTCTCCAGCCTAAATATCTAGGCAAATTCTAGGTTGTGCTCAAGCTAACCCCTTTTTTTCTTGATACGATCATCTCGGTCAGAAAGCCAATTAGATTGAAGAGAGATTTACTTACTGGCGGTTAGCCAAAAACATAAAGGATCTCTCTTTGACCTCGTGGGAAAGCAAGATTAAATACCAAACCGGACAAAACTTGTTAGGCAACAAACTGGACTGCTCCCCAATATTGGTACAGACATAATTTCGCCTAGCCTTTAGACTAG
>CAZSSJ010000005.1:0-50137 GCA_964609775.1 uncultured Gammaproteobacteria bacterium | reverse complement strand
TATCCATCATTAATCTTGAAAATGGGAGATGATCATCGCCTCTATCTTCTTCATACAATTTCGTGAGTGCCCCGCCTCGGTCTCCATGAACTGCAAGATTAGCCATCGCCTTAACGACATCTGCCGTCTTCATACCACCCCTGGTCTTCAAAACCTCCGCAAAAAGCATTATCCGCTCATTCGGGAAGTAAGTTGTCACGTCATTCGCTAGACAACCAACAAACTCATGAAATCCCATAGCATTGTGAAGAAGCATCATCTGAGGATCACGATTGTACTCCCCAGAAAGGTGCGAATAAGGAACGCTCATCTGTTGCAACCAACCATGAACATAAGCCTCATGAACTAACACCTGACCAAAACTCTCCTTTGCCCCACAAAGCCGAATTACCTCCTGATCATCATACGGCCCAAACAAAATCACTTTCTCCCCTGTCCGAATATTCCCGGCATAACCCCCACCAAAAGTCGAATAACGCCCCCCCTCGAACTTCGTCGCAAAAATAATGGCAGCCATTGGCCGAGGAAATAAACTGGGAACCGAATTTCCCACAAAATCACCCGGTTGAAGTGTTTCGTCGTCAAACCGTTTCAGAACCGGCACAACCCGAGCGGAGGTTTCTTCAAACATTCGCCTCAGGGGCCAATTTTCCTCAATATTCCTCACATACCAAGCAATTTCGTCTGCAACTCGAGATACCGATAAACGATTAATCCTACCTCCCCCGAAGGCACCTTCCTGCGAATGATTGAAAACAATAACTTCTCTATAATCACTCCGTCCACCTTCCAAAACCGCTTTCGCTTCCCTTGTTACCCGTGCGAAAAGGGCTCCATTCTCTCTTGCCAACCTCGCCAGGGTAGGTATATCCTGAGCTTCACGGTCTAATCCATGAATTCCCGTATCCGGCGAAGATGCCTGAGCTGACCGGGCTAACACGCCTGCCAATAATGCTCCGGCACCAACAGTTGCAGCCTCTCTAAAAAATCCTCTGCGTGTTAAACCTTTATCAGGACTCATTTTTCAATCAAACTGTATCATAATCGTCCAGATTATGTGCCTGTAGGCATTTCTTCGATCCTCTCCGTTCCCAACAGGATTCGAATTTGTCTCTCATTTGCTTCCCACCGCTCATGCTTATCCCATGCTCCTATCACCGAAATAGCCAAAACAGCTAACCCGCCAATCAGTCTGAGGACATCTTCCGAAGATGAGTTTTCCCCGAGCCGAGAAGCGACAATCGAAAGCCCGTACACAACCACCGGAAGCATGGCAGCATAGGCAGTCATAAACCAAAACAACTTTCTCTCCTCACTGTACATCGAGTTTAATCTTTCTCTCTCTTCATCTATTAAAAGACATCCCCCATTAAACTCCTTCCGTTCAAGCCCACCTTCAGCAACCCGCTGCTCTTTATCCATAATATAATACTACAGGCTTTTCGGTTTTTTGTCAACCTTGCTTCTGCCCCCACGTCCTCTTCTAAAAACAGGCTCAATTCTTCTCGTCACGGCGCATTAAAGTGCCTTTCTTCAGCTGTCACTGGATGTTTAAACGAAACCCCCGCCGCGTGGAAGAAGAGCCGAAGGGGTAGAATGATCCTGTTCAGAAGTTACCATAAGCTTTAAAAATCCCCGCTTTTGGGCGGGGTATGCTTGGTGTCACTTTTCTCTGGAACAAGGTATATCAGGGAAAGGGAGGATTGTCGAATTGAAAAAATCCCTATCATTTTTTCTCTGATTAGAGTATCACATCATGTCAACTTTTTCCACCCTCAAATTAAGCTCCTCCCATCACAGCGCCCCTTAGCGTGCTCATTTCGGTTTCCTGTTTTTCCCAACAATTTCTTCGAGCAATTCTTTTGGAGACACGATCCGAAGCGGCAAAAACTGTTTCTGAAGATCTGTCCGCACCACATGCTTGAATTTAGAAAGAAGTCTGATATATTCTGTTCTTATGCTGAGAAATGGAGAGCTAAATTCAGGCGCAATTATGGTAAAAGAAGTAACTGCTCGACCTGGTGAATTACCGGGTGAAGTGGGTGTCGAGATAGAAACAGTTCGGCTTCCAAGGCTTTTTTTGCTTTGGTTAATGTAATCATATTCTAAATTACCCCCCTCTTAAATTTTAATGTCGCTCTGGCCTGGCAATTTGAACATGCTTGTAAATTTTTCAAATTCTTCTCCGGGCCTGACTTCACTGCAGCGTGGTCCTTTCCACCGGAGAACGTCCCATGGCAGCCAACGGGTTGATTCAGAATAGATAAATGTGCGGTAGGAATAGGGTTTGAACCAATCGCTAACAAACTCTAGTTCATGTTTTTTGTCCTTTGATTTTTGGGCAAAGTCTTGAACGATGACGACCCCGCGCTTTTTGAGAATTTTTCTGGCAGCATAGATGATGACCTCTTGATCGGCGGGCATTTGATAGAGAGTGGTACTGATTATCACTGCGTCACAGCTTGCTTTCGGGATTAGAGTGGGCACGTGGCCATTGGACCATGATCTAATGTCCGACTGTTGAAAGAGGATCTTATCTGCAAGAGCCACCTGGCGTTCGAATTCCAGGACTTTTGGGAGTTCGCCAAATTCACTCGGATAGAATTGGCAGGCGCGGCGCCACAAAATCACTTCTGGGTCATCGGGGTTCTCTCTATCAATTGCCCAACCCAGTTTTAGGGTTAAAGGGTGGGAGGCTAATTTTTCAATCAATTTGCCCGGGGTATGATCGACAAGTTCTTCAAAAGGAAGATTTAAAGACAGTCCTCGCAGTCCATAGTTCCCCCCGCAACCAAAATCGGCTACTACCAAGTTCTCATTTGGAAAAAGGGCGTTGAGGATTGCTTTTGTGCCAATGTAGCGTTGATATTTTGTTGTAGTTGTGTTTCTTGTTAAAAGAATTTCCGTGAGCATGTCAAGGCGCCGATCAAAAATGTGGGCAAGTTCTTTTGCCCAAGATTTCGAATTGGCCAATTTATGAGGGAAGCTAGGATTGGCAAACTCGTTTATTTCAATGAACTGAATGGCACGAAAGAGTAGATTAGCGAAGTACTCTGGTGTAATACTTCTTTTAGTTTTTACTTGCGAGATTAAGGACTTTAGCCTTTCTTCATGGGTATAGAAATCGAGCAGGGCCTGGTAGCACGAAGCGATGTAGACATCTCCTCCGGGAGGGCGTATTGACTGATTAGTAATCTCTGATAAAAACGGGTCCGTCTCCTGAGAGGGGTTGGACCTATTAAACTTCAAAACCATTGTGGCTTGATATACAATCATATTAATTATATATATCTAACTGAGTGAAAAGTAAACGGAATGCTTGTTAATGGGAGAAAAAATAAATTAAAGACTGTTTATCTGGACAGTATCCGAGGCGTTGACACTGCGGCTGATGCACTTGCTGGAGGGGAAATAGTGGTTGTTGATTATGGAGCAACGTTCGGCACGACTTTCCTTCCGTTTCTAAGAAAACGGGTTGCTCAGGTCAGAAAGGAAACTGAGCCGCTGGCTACAGTCTCGCTCGTGATGACGCATAGCCAAGTGATGCGCTGGATAGATTTTGATACCATTCACCCAAAACTCAAAAGTTTGATTGAGGCAGGCCATCTAGATACTTTAGAGGGAGTAAGTTTTATTAGGTTTCCGGCTTCCACCATTGCTAAGCAATTGGCCGGGGAGTATCATGTAAATTCTTTGGGAGAGATTCAGGCATTTTTGGTTCCAGAATCCGATAAGTTAATGAGACGGCTTCGAGAGAGACACAACATTCACTATGTTGGCGTTCGATCGGCAAACATTCATGGGGACCCTGAAGAATTCAACTACAGTGGCGCACATGACTATGCGGAACAGATTGGCGCAAAAGTAATTGCTGTACAGAGCAGGAATTATAATAATATTCACCTAATGCGACAAAGAGTTGGCTCGCAACCAATTATCCAATTTAATTATCAAGCAACTGAAGAAATGTTTGAAATCACTTTGGTTCGTGCGGGGAACACCCACCCGGAGACAATGAGAAGACTTTTGACAAATTTTGTTTCTGCGGGCGGCAACTTTAAGCATCAAGAAGAAAAAGTTGGCCCACTGCGAAAATGGTACGACTCCCCCCTCAACTTAGAAGACCCGCGGCTTTTGAGAGAGCATTTGCTCCAGGTTTCTGGTCTTCGTTAAGTTAAATGTTATTAGGGAAGCCGGGCACCCTGAATGTAAAATGAGGTATTATTGTAGTAATGCCTGACGATTATTCCACAACCCCTCAAGATAAAAATACGATCAAGGCGCTATGGCACCTGCAAAAATTGATTTTGGACACGCTCGATTTCAAACAAGTGGTCCAAAGAATTGTGGATGGGCTGCTTACGGAGTTGGGATATCTGCAATTGGGTTACCGAATAATTGTTTTGACGCTTGTTGATGAGACGAATAATGAGTTACGAAGAATATCATTATCTCAGACGGAGGAGGCCCTTAAGGCTCAGCAAGCATCAGCTGTCCCGTTTCAAGAGATTAAGATTCCTCTCTCGGCTAAAGATAATTTACTCATCAAAACTCTTAATGAAAAAAGACCATACGTAACTCACTATTGGCCTGACATTTTTACTCCGATTCTCACTTCTGAGCAAGCAGTGGCAAACCAAACTGCAGCCGGAATTAAAACCAGCATGATTTACCCGGTAATCGTTAAAGAAAAATCAATTGGTGTATTGATTTTCAGCATGATAAAGGAGGAAAAAGACGTTTCTGAAGTCGAAAAAGAGCTAATAAATGGCTTTACAGACATTGTCGGTTTGGCAGTGCAGAACTCGCGGCTGTATAGCGCTCTGGAGGACACGACGGTTCAGCTTTCCCGGGCGAACGACCGGCTTCATGAACTGGACACGCTCAAGTCAGAGTTCGTATCCGTTGCCTCGCATGAGTTGCGGACGCCGATGACGGCGATTAAGTCCTATCTCTGGATGGCTCTCGCCGGCAAAGGGGGAAACATTAATGACAAGCAGAAATATTACCTGGAGCGGGCGTATATCTCGACGGACCGGCTCATTAAACTCGTCAATGACTTGCTGAACGTTTCCCGGATCGAGTCGGGAAAATTGTCGATGGAGCCGGCAAAACTTTCGGTGGAGCAGTTTGTTGATGAGGTCATTTCCGAAGTGAAACCAAGAGCCGATGAACTCGGAATCCGAATTATTAATGGCTATAACCCCCAGGAGCCTCTTCCACCGGTCTTGGGAGATTCGGACAAACTGAAAGAGGTGGTCATCAACATCATCGGCAATTCCCTCAAGTTCACCCCAAAGGATGGATCGATCACTTTTTCCTATGAAACTTCCGGCGGATTTGTGACCACACACGTTAAGGACACGGGAGAGGGAATTGCCCCCGAGGATCTGCCAAAACTGTTTCAAAAATTCGGGCTCGTGCGGGAGTCGTATGTCACCAATCAAAAGGCTTCGCAGGGAACGGGGTTGGGGCTTTACATCAGCAAAGCGATCATTGATCTGCATGGCGGAAAGATGTGGGCCGAGTCGGAGGGTCACGGGAAAGGGGCAACATTTAGTTTTTCCCTGCCGGTTTTCAATCAGGAAGCGTTGGACCAGGCGATGAAAAACAAGAAAGAAAACGGACTGGGAGTTATTCACAGCACTATCGACTGAGGGGAGAAGGGAGAAGGGAGAAGTGAGAAATAATAACGACCTGCCTGAAAGATTTTTGAAGTTTTCTGTCCGGATAATAAGGCTGGCTAATAAGCTACCGAAAACACCGGCTGGGTTCGCGGTGGCAAGTCAGCTGATAAAATCAGGCACCTCAATTGGAGCCAACTATTATGAAGCTCAGGACGCATCGTCAAGGAATGATTTCCTGAATAAAATTAGCATTTCACTTCGTGAAGCCAGGGAAACACACTATTGGCTGATGGTAATTAAGTTGTCGCAACTTTTGCCTGGGGATCTAGTCGACCCGGAAATAGTCGAATGTAACGAGATTATTTCAATTTTAGTTAAATCAGTTAAAACCACGAAGAAAAATGGTCTTAAATAGATCTCACTTATCACTTCTCAAGTCTCACTTTGAGGAGGGTTTTACTTTGGTTGAACTCCTGGTGGTGATGGGCATTGCGGGGCTGTTGTTGTCACTCATTGTGATCAATCTCATCCGGCCGCAGATTTCGACGGCGGTGACGGGATCAACCGACTTGCTCGTTTCGGATTTAAAGCAACAACAGATACGGGCAATGAGCGGAGAAGGCGTTGCGGGAATTTATTTCGAAAAAGCTAGCTATACGCTTTTTAATGGCCTTGCCTATTCAAGTGATGATCCGGGCAACTTCACCGTGTCGCTTCCTAACAGTCTGGAGTTTACGGCCAATAACTTTCCTAATTCGATTCTTGTTTTTGCTTCCGGAAGCGGTGAAGTGGTCGGGTATGTTTCCGGGCTCGATTCTGTGAAGATTGGAAATCCATTAGGCGGCGACACGAGGACAGTTAAGATTAATAGGTATGGAGTGGTCACTAGAGTGAATTGAGAAAGGAGAAGGGAGAAATGAGAAACATTTTTGAAGTGAGAAGGGAGAAGGGAGAAGGGAGAATTAAATCTCACTTCTCAAATCTCAAGTCTCACTTTCGTGGGGGTCAGTCGTTAGTCGAACTGTTGTTGGCTTTTGGACTGGCGGCGGTTTTCTTGCCGGCGCTGGCAACCGGACTCATTGCCTCAAGGAATGGGCGGGCTCAGGAGACGCAACGACTCCAGGCAGTCGCTCTAGTTAAAGAAGAAGAGGAGGCGCTGCGGAATGTCCGGGAGAGCGGGTGGGCCAATTTTGCTGATTTTTCGGACACGGGTCCGGTGCAGGCCACAACTTCGGGTTCAGTCTGGATATTGACGGGGGGGGCGGAGTCAATTAACGGCTTTAGCCGCCAAGCGGTGATCACGAGCGTCAACCGGGATGCCGGCGGGGCGATTGCTCTTTTGGGGACAAATGACCCATCAACAAAAAAGGTGGAGATTACGGTCTCCTGGGCCAATCCCCTTCCCTCGTCGGTCGGGGTGACGAAGTATATGACCCGGTATCTGGACAATTTGTCCTACACGGAGACGACGCAAACACAATTTAACGCCGGAGCGAAAACCAACGTCAAAGTGCAAGCGACTTCGGGAAGCGGGATCCCTGATGATGGCGAGATCGTTCTGTCACAGACGGGCGGGTATGGGGATTGGTGTGCACCGGCGTTGACTTTTACGGATCTTGATTTACCAAAGAATGGCGTGGCGAACGCGGTTTCGGCCATCCAGGGACAAGCGGCGGCGGGGACAGGTGATAACTCCTCGGGTGTGTCGTATGCCAATGTGACGATTTCGGACCCCGCCTTTCCGGCGGCGCCAGTGGCGAATGTTTCCGGGACTTTTGATGGGTATAAGACAAATGGAGTTTTTACGGAACAAAACTACGCCTATTTGGCCACAGACAACAACGCTAAAGAGGTGGTCATTATCGATTTAACCCAACAAATCAATGGGAAATATGTCGAAGCGGGCTATTTTGATGCCCCAGGAAACGGGAATGGGAATAGTGTGTATGCTTTGGGGAATGTGGGATATATGACTTCCGGCAACAAGTTTTTTACTTTTGATCTTTCGAGCCACAGCGGGTCACGGACAAGGCTCAATGGGAGCGGGGGTCTCGAGCTGGCCGGAACTGGGGTTAAGATCATGGTGGTGGGATCGACGGCCTATGTGGCAACGAGCGGAACAAGTAACCAGCTGCAAATTATCAATGTCACTAACCCGGCAAGCCCGACGATTAGCAGAAATGTGTCCGTCGCTGGACAGGGCGGCAGAGATATCTTTGTTAATGTCCCTCAGAACCGGGCTTACCTTGTGACCGGGCAATCGGCTTCGCAGAGTGAATTTTTTCTCATTAACTTGGCAAACTACAGCGTGCTGGGAACCTATGACACCCAAGCCCATGGCGATATGGATCCCAAAGGAGTGGTGGCCGTTTCCGGGGGAAGGGCGATTGTGGTGGGAACAGGCGGCCAGGAATATCAGGTTTTAAATCTTCAGACTGAGTCAAGTCCAACCTGGTGCGGGGGATTAGATATTAATAGTGGTATTAATGGCATCGCGACGGTCTTTACGGCTGCCCAGCGGGCTTATTCTTATATCATTACCGGGGATGCTAATGCGGAATTTAAGATCATTGAGGGGGGGCCAGGAGCAGGAAATGGCAGCTATGTCCCGACCGGGACGTTTGTTTCTGCCCCATATGGGCCGATTGATCCGGCAACGGCTTTTAATCGATTTTTAGCCAATATTGACCAGCCGGTGGCTAATGATGTCCAAATTCAGGTGGCGGTCGCGGATGCTGTCGGAGGAGCTTGCACCGGGGCCAACTATACTTTTGTCGGCAGTGACGGAAGTGGGACAGGAACAGGCAACTATTTTACAACGGCAATCACCGGGACGACGACAATCAGCGGACCGGTGCCGTTCGGGACATTTGCCCCGTCATACCAAAATCCCGGGAAGTGCTTTAAGTATAAAGTGATTTTGAGTACAAACGATGCAACGCTGACGCCGGTGTTCAGAGATTTTTCCGTTAATTACTCACCCTAGACAGAATGGGCAATAAATCAATCATCAATCGTCAATTATTGTCTGTGCTTCGCGCAGGTATTACAAGATCCAAGCACGGAGTGCTTACCACAATTGCTCATTGCTCATTGCCTATTGCTCATTTTCGTGGGGGCTTTACTATTGTCGAGCTGATGCTCTATATGGCGCTCATGACGACGGGGCTTCTGGTCTTGACAGACCTTTTTTTGACGGTCCTGGAGCAGCAGGCAGAATCGAGCGTGGTGGCCAGTGTCGATCAGGATGGAAGATTTCTCCTCGCCAGACTTAATTACGACGTTGGTCGCTCATCGGCGATTACCTCTCCAGCCAATTTAGGCGAGTCAACAACAGCAGCCAGATTGGTAATTGAAGGGGCGAGCCATACGTATACCGCCAGTCCCGGTGGGCAGTTGGTCGTGACGACTGATTTGGGGACGGACAACTTGAATTCTTTTGGAACACAAATTTCGGGTTTGTCCTTTACGCGGCTGGGGAATCCGGCAGGAAAAAACAGTCTGCAAGTTAAATTTAAACTCACGGGCCGAACGATTAAAAAATCGGGCCTCGAGGAAAGAAGTTTTCAGACAACAATCGGAACCAGGTGATAATTTACAATTTGAAATTTACAATTTGAATTGAATATCAAATTTGAAATGTCTCAATTTTCAAATAACTACGACTTAGTTTTTAAATTTATGAATTTAAAATTGAACCATTCATTGAAAATTTCAAATTTCAAATTTCAAATTGGTCGGGTGGGGCAGACACTGGTCATGCTCCTGGTATTTATGACGATGGCCATAACAGCGACGACCGCGGCGGTTCTTATGGCGATTGTGAATTCGCAGAGCACCTTGAAGCTTGATCAAGGAAATTCGGCGCTCGCGATTGCCGAAAGTGGAGCAGAAAACGCCCTCATGCGCTTGTTGCGGGATCCAGCCTACAGCGGAGAGACTCTCTCGGTGGGAGGAGGAACGGCAAAGATTGATGTGCAAGACGGAGCAGTGCCAGTCGTTACTTCTGTCGGAAAAAATGGGGCCTTCACCCGGACGGTGCAGATTCAGACCATGTATAGCAATAATGTTTTGGCAATAGTATCCTGGAAGGAGATATATCCATGAAAGCGAGAACGACGCCGATTATTATTTACATCGACCGCGGCCAGATGAGTTTTTATGTCCGAGGAGTGGCGCAAATTCCAACGGTGGATTTGTCCCAGGCAGTCGTCGATTTGGAAATTAAAAATGCTGAGCAGGTGGCCCAGGGAATAAAGGCGGTTCTCGACGGCCTGAAAATCACTGCCGGAGAGGGGTATGTCGTTTTTTCGCCAAATGTGGTTTTTGAAAAAGATTTTGCTGAAGGCGGAGAGGAGGTCCACGAGAAAGAAATTGAGGATTTTCTCAAGATGGTGCCCTTTGGGCGAATGAGACACCGAGTGTACCGAGTGGGCAAAGGTTGCAAGGTGGTGGTGGTCAACCGGGATTTCTATGAAAGCATGGGGGAAATCTTGTCCAAAATGGGGGTTGGGGGTGTGGCCATGCTGCCGGCGTCGGTCGTGCCGGTAGCGGGCTTACAAAACGGTTTAACAGGATCTATAGGCCGGGACCTACTTAATAAATTAGGAATACTTTCACAACTCCACTTTGATTACGCAGAAATGGCGGCCAAGAATGCGGCGGCGGAAAACAGCCCTGATCCGAGAATAAACAAGCATCTTTTGGTTCTTCTGGGAGTTTTTGGAGCGCTGCTAGTCATTCTGGGCATTGTCGCCGTCATGGCAGGAATTCTGCCGGGACAGCAGAACAAAAGGAGTCCGGCAAAAGCACCGGCAGTGGTGGCTCCTCCACCGCCAGCCCCCATTGCCAGCAAGTCAGCAAACGAGCCAGTAAAGGAGGCTTCGGCGGGGGCGGAGGTGGATTTAGCCGCGACCACGATTGAGGTTCTGAACGCAACCGGAGCTTCGGGACAAGCCCAAAATGTTAAAGAAACTCTCACAGCGGCAGGCTTTAAAAATGTGCAAATAGGCAATGCGCCGACGATTCAAGCAGCTAAAGTTCAGGTCGTCTTTTCACCTAAGGTTTCTTCCGGAGTCCGAGAAAAGCTGCTCACCGCTCTAACGCCGAGCTTTGGAGAACTAGCGACGCGGGAGAGCGCCTCGCAGAGCTTTGACGTTGTGGTCACCCTGACAAAACCGGTTAGTTCCACTTCGGGCCTTAGCGGGCAGTGAGTTGAGGTGGAATTGAGGTAGAACTGGGGCTTGACAAGGGGTTTAAAAGTTTCATATCCTGAATGTGTTAGTTAATTTAGTTATAAAGAAACATGAAATCTGCCCAAGGTCTTCTTAAAAGGGGTTTTACTCTAATTGAGCTTCTTGTTGTCATCGGAATTTTGGCGGTTCTTTTGGCTATTGTTCTTATTGCCATTAACCCAGCCCGCCAATTCGCCCAAGCGAATGACACCCAAAGGCGAAGTGATGTAAACGCCATTCTGAACGCGATTGATCAAGCCATGGTTGACCTCAGTGGTACATTACCAGCTCCGCTCGACACGGCGCCACAAGGAACAGCGATTCCGTTTAGCAGCACGGATGTGATTTCGGGGACTGATACGGGAACAGTTCTCTGTCAGGCGATTGTGCCAACCTACATGGCCCAAATCCCGAAGGATCCGCAGACTGGGTCGTGGAACGATTGTACTAACTTTGACACGGGATACACGATTACCGTAGCCACCGGAACGGGAACGCCAAGGGTGACTGTCGCAGCAACACCCCAGTTGGCAACATCGATTTCAGTGACAAGATAGAAACGAGTGTCGATTTAGAGACCTTCTGGAAACAGGGGGTTTTTTGTGGGAAAATGAGAGTCATGAAACAGGCACTTTCTGCCGGAGGAGTTGCGTACAAACAAGACCCAACAGGTATAGTTTGGCTTCTGATTAAGCCCAGACCAAGCATAGATTTTCCCAAAGAACGCTACCAACTACCAAAAGGGCTGATTGAAGAAGGGGAAGGTGTCGCTGAAGCGGCACTAAGAGAGGTTAAGGAAGAAACCGGGATTATGGCGACGATTAAGCAAAAAGTGTCAGAATCAAAATATATTTACACCTATGAAGGGGAGAGAGTTTTCAAGATTGTCAGTTATTTTTTGATGGAATATGTTTCGGGGCAACCAACGGAAAACTCTGAAGTGGAAAAGGTGATGTGGCTTTCCTACCCTGAAGCCTACGAACGGCTTACCTACTCCTCAGACAAGCAAATATTAAAGAAAGCACAAGGAGACTCTAACCAGTTACTGACGACAAACGGGCCAGGCAGATGAGCCGCCGCGGGAGATTTTATAGGCGGTGGTTTTGATGGCTTCTTCGGCATTGAAACGCAGGTCCGGGTTGGGGTCAAGACTCATCGCTGTGCGGGTGGTTTGCCAGGTTGAGGAAGAATATTGGAACATGCCGCCGTAGTCCCCGTTTACAGAATTGGCATTAAAGTGAGATTCACAAGCGGCGATCTTGGTGAGGAGATTTTGGTCGACAGAATATTCTTGGCTAAAGCGAGCGAAGAGGGCGGTGAGATCAGTCGGGGTGATGACGGGCGGGGAAGCTTTTTTCAAAGAGGGAGCAGAAAATTCAACTTTTGAAAAGTCTTGGGAAAGAACGGAGGGCATTTTCTCCGGTTTAAAAGGAGAGTCGAGCTTGTCAGGCTCATAGGTTTGGGCAATAGGAGTAAAAAAAAGGGCCGTGAAGAGAATAAAGTTAAAGAGAAAAGTGGTTAACATGACACTCAGACTGTTCTTGTCAAGACTATTTAAACACCACTCGTGGGCGTTTGCAAGGGCAACAAAACTTTGGGAGTTCTAGGGTAACTTCGGCAGGAGGGATTTATAGATTTGGAGTTTTTGGGCCGGAGTGAGCGCGGCATAGCGGGGAGAGGGAGAAGGCAAAGTGATGAGTTCGGTATCTGGATGGTGGTTAATGATGCTTCGGAAGAACCGTCGGAATTTGCCCTCAACAAAGCGACTGGAGAAGAAGATTTTCTTAATTTTATTCTTGCTCAACGTTTCAGCCACCGCGTCAAGATTGTAGATGACGTTGACAAGATTAACGTCCAGATTGCTATCTTTGATTCTTTCGCATTGATAAATGATGTCTCCCAGGGCCATACGCAGGTGGGTGAATAAATCCTGTTTCTCTTTTTTTGTTGCCAGGGGTAAGCCATACACTGCACGCAGAATAGGCCAAAAATAGTTGCGCTTGGTGCCATAGAACCAGTCATAGGTGGGATCAAAATTCGCTTCTTTGGTTGTGAAACTTCCCAGGAGAAGATATTGGGCGTTTTTCGGAACAAAGAAGCCGAAGGGGTGGGTTTCGATCATTTTTTTCCGTAGACCTTTTTGTGGCTGCCAATGGCGAGAAAGCTAACGGTATTTTTTCCCACCCATATGTAGATAGTTCTGATATCACTAGTCACACTGAAAGCCCATTTCCCTTTCATCTTCTTCGTAAGGGGTGGCTATCTAAGCGAGTATCATCAGGGTTCTTTCGAAAAAGTTTAGTCGCCTCTTCTACTAAATCACTCATGTCCCCGTCTTCGGTTAGCAGTTCTTCCAGGTCAACTCGATAGCTATCTCGAAACTCGATTTGTAGCATCTTTCCGTCCGGTTTTTAGGACAAAGTCAACGAACGATCCCTTTCCATTCCAGGCGTAAGTTTTTTCGTTTGGGTCATTTTCCCGGCGCAAGACCTCCTCTTCAAATTCGGGGGTGAAGCCGTTTTCGGTCAGCTCGGGATAGAGAATCCGCCGCAGAGCGTCACGGAAAAGCTCGCTGATTGAAGAATAGTTTTTCTCGGTGACGGCCTTTTTGGCGTCAAGATAGAGGCCTTTGGGGAGAGAGATGTTGATCGTGGTGGTCATACGTGTATTGTATTACTTTCATACAAGATTGTCGAGCGAAGCGGCTCCATTGCTACTTATTTTTTACCATTTGGATTCGAGGCTCGCCGTCACTGACTCCGTGCTTAATGTCAGAAGTGCTTTTCCAATTGTTCTCCCCGGCTCTTTGGCATGTTAGTGTGAGAATGCGAGACATGTTAATCAAGGGTGGCACTTGTTTCAGGGGGGGCGGAGATCCATAGACGACGTCAGAACTTTCTGGGCTCAAGTTTAAGAGAATACACCTTCAATGTGTTTTGCTACTGCGATACCGAAGTCGATATATTTCGGCCCATATTCCCTACCATACTTAGTTCTCCATGCGTCCCGTAAAGGGGGCAAGAATTGATAATCATGAATGACCTTTTCCGGAGACACTCCTTTTTGCTGTTTCATCCTCCAGAAAGTATCTTCTCTCTCCAGACCATAACGAAAACGATCCGCGTCCCAAATGGAACCAAACACAACACTCAATTGAGGATCATCACTAGGATTAAAATCAATATGATCATGATTGCGAACAATAATTGGAACTAGTGGGTTTGAAATACCTGCTTGGGAAAGAATTCTTGTCGCTGTTTTTTCACCTTCCACCATGTGCTCTTCGCCGTAACCCAGATGCCTTTCAATGTCGTGGAGCAGTCCGACTAAAACAACTGTTTTTACGATCGCTTCTTTTTCCACTCCTTCGATATTTCTAACAGTGCATTCGTCATCGGCAATAAACCCCGCTCTCATGGCAACATCTTCAAGGTGTTCAAACCCGTGACCGCCAGCAGATTCAACCGATGCCAATCTTTCTTTAATTAAAGTCACAACTTGAGGATACTGAGTATCAATTAATTCTCTATATTTAGCGAGTTGTTCTAGATTTGGGAAAGGAGGCACGTCATGAGACTTTCGATATTGAGCGGCAAAATTTTCTGCTTCTTGCTGAATATTATCGTAGGTTAGTTCCATCTCTGACTTCATCCTATTATGACTATAATACCGTAAAATATGTAGCCTTCTTAGGCTCCAATATGTCCGTGCGGTGGGTGGGAGATTCGAACTCCCGATCATCTTGCAATGATATTCGCTTTCCAAGCGAACGCACTCGGCCACTATGCGAACCCACCGGATACAAGCGTATTTTATCAAATCGGAACCCCGGCGCGATTGACTATTTTTTTCTGATGGGTATACTAGCCCCTGACTGCTAGCTCCTAGCTCCTAAAATATGACGGACGTGGAACAAATCAAGCAAAAGATTGACATTGTGGCCTTCATTAGCGAGTACGTGGCTCTCAAGAAAACGGGGGCGAATTTTAAGGGGCTTTGCCCGTTCCACGCAGAGAAAACGCCGTCATTCATCGTCTCGCCCGAGCGGCAGATCTGGCACTGCTTCGGCGGGTGCAACGAAGGCGGAGACGTTTTCAAATTTCTGATGAAGATCGAAAATTTGGAGTTTGCCGAGGCGCTCAAGATTTTAGCCAGGAGAGCGGGAGTGACCCTTTCGGGCGGATTTGCGCAAAGCCGGACAGCAGAACTCAAGGAGAAAATTTATGAAGTCAATCATCTGGCTTCGGAGTTCTATCAATATATTTTGACAAAGCACCCGATGGGAGAAAAAGCACTGGACTATTTGAAAGACAGAAAAATTACTGATAGTTCAGTGAAACTTTTTGGAATTGGGTATGCGCCGCAGTCGTGGGATTCGCTGTCAAAATTCCTGCACAAGAAAGGTTATGCCCAAGAGTTGATGCAGTCGGCGGGGTTGATTTCCAAATCCGGGATCGGCAACACTTTTGACCGTTTCCGGGGGCGGCTGATGTTTACTCTTCGCGACCATCGGGGAAATGTGGTGGGGTTTGCCGGGAGACTTCTGGATCCAAACGCGAAAGAAGCAAAATATGTGAACACGGCGGAGACGCCAGCATATGTCAAGGGAGACCTGCTCTACGGCTTAGATTTGACAAAAGAGGAAATTAAAAAAGAAGGGTTTGGTGTGGTTGTTGAGGGGGAGATCGATTGTATTCAGTCATACCAAGCGGAGGTGCGAAATGTGGTGGCGATCAAAGGGTCGGCTCTGACCGAAGAGCAGGTCGCACTTCTTAAAAGATATACGGAAAATGTTTATTTGTCTCTGGACGCGGATTTTGCCGGGGATGCGGCGGCACACCGGGGAATTGAGACAGCCGATTGGGCGGGACTCAATATTAAGGTAGTTACTTTTACAGACGCAAAGGATCCGGATGAACTAATTAAAAAGGATCCGGGTCTGTGGCATAGGGCAGTCAAAAATGCTGTCAGTTTTTATGATTATGTCATTGACATTGCTTTAGAAAAACACGATAAAAATACGGCTGAGGGAGCAAAAAAGATTGTTTCGGAAGTGGCAAAGTTCATTGAACCGATTGAAAATTTGGTGGTCAAGGAACACTACGTCCGAAAACTGGCGATGAAACTGGGAGTGAATCAGGAGAATCTGGAAGCGCAACTGGCAAAAGAGTTAAAAAAGATGATCCTCCCCCGCCAAACGGAAAGCATTGCACCGAACACGCCCCAAAGCGCCGTTTTGTTAAAAACCCGGGCAGTTCTTTTGGAAGAATATCTGGTGTCGCTTCTTTTGCAATGCCCGAACCCGGCTGACTATTTGCTTTTGACGTCAATCCGACTGCGGGCAGAAGACTTTGCTAGCCCGGCCCTGGCCAAGATTTACCTGCTGCTGGCGTCTCTGGTTGATAACCCAAAGTCGGATGTTTCGTTGCCGGGAAACAGATTTGACATCAACATTCTGGCTAGATTTATCCCCTCGGAACTGACGGATTTGTTTAATAAGTTGTATCTGTTGGAAAATAAAATTAATCTTGACGATCAGGCAGAAGTGCTAGAGGAAATTCAGAAAACGGTTTGGGAAATTAAGGAACTGTCACTTCGGGAAAAATTAAAGATGATCAGTGGCCAGATCAAGAAAGGAGAAGAATCCCCCGCTTTGGAAGAGGAATTCACGCTGACAACCGCCGCTCTCCAGAAGCTTCTGGAGCAAAAGGCCCTGGTGCGGCATAGCCAAGCATAAGTTTATTAGAAATCATCTGAATTTATACTTGACAACAAATGGCAATTTTTGCTAATATGTAAAAATGAGTACAGTGACTTTTAACATCTCGCTTCCAAAAACTTTAGCCAATCAGGTAGATGAGCAAATTGCTTCTGGCGAGTTTGCTTCGAGATCGGAATTTTTTCGAATGCTCTTGCGGCTATATGAAACGATTACTCAAACCGTTGTTAAACAGCCAGCTCCCCCTTTGGAATTGTTAGAGTATAAGAAGCGGCCATTAAAAGAGGTTGAAGACAAAATGATGGCAACGGGAAAATACAGCAGGAAATTTGTTAAGGGAATAGTGGCTGGACTTAAGAGAGAGGGCCAGTATGTCGATTCATGATCTTAATCCAAAAATTGTTAAAAAACTTAAAAAGTTTGGCATAGAACAAAAGTTTCTGAAAGCAAAAGCTCTCTTTGAAGAAAATCCAAGACACCCTGGTTTACATACTGAGTTACTTGAACCAAAAGAGCTGCAAATTTACTCTTTCAGAATTGATCTGAAATACAGGGCACAGTTTACGGTTTCCACTGGAGAGGCAAGAATAATTGATGTTACTTTGCATTATCAATAGAATTGAGTTAGAATAGCCTTGCTTTTCAAGAGCCGGACGAAGATATCAAGCTTCGATTAGCTCAAGATTCAGCTTAAGTTTATGGCTAAGGCCTCCACGTCTTCGAAAAAATCAAAACTTCAAGAAAAAATTGAACTTCCCCAAGGGGCTTTGGATCTTATTAAAAAAGGGCGGACTTCAGGATTTGTGACCCAGGAAGAAGTCCTGGCTGTTTTTCCCAAGGCCGAAGAGCACCTTGAAGAACTTGATGAATTCTATGACCGGCTGATTAACAGCGAGGTCGACATTTTTGAAACTACGGCCGAAGAGATGGAAGAAGGCCAAAAAAGTGCTTCAGACCTGGAAAAAGAACTGGAAGCCATTGCGGCTTTGGAAGAAGGCGGGGCGACTGATCCTGTCCGGATGTACCTCAAAGAAATCGGCCGGATCCCCCTTCTCAATGCGCGGGAAGAAGTGGATCTGGCGAAAAAGGCGGAAAAGGGTGAAAAGAGGGCTAAGGACAAACTCATTTCTTCAAATTTGCGACTGGTGGTCTCGATTGCCAAAAAATATCTCGGGCGCGGGATGACAATGCTGGACCTGATTCAGGAAGGCAACCAGGGCTTAATCCGGGCGACAGAGAAATATGACTGGCGGCGGGGCTATAAGTTTTCGACCTATGCGACGTGGTGGATTCGTCAGGCCATTACGCGCTCGCCGACCAATCGCGGACGATTCGGATTCCGGTGCACATGGTGGAGACAATCAACCGCTATGTCCGAGTCAGAAACCGGCTGACAGCCGAGCTGGGACGCGATCCGTTGCCGGAAGAAATCGCCAAAGAGCTGCAGATTGAGGTTTCCAAGATTCATGAAATTCAAAAAATTTCTCAGGAACCGACGTCCTTGCAAACCAAAATCGGCGATGAGGAAGATTCGCAACTGGGAGACTTCATTGCTGACGAACACATTCCTTCGCCGTATGAGCAAACGAGTAAGGCGCTTCTTAAGGAACATTTGGATGAGGTCTTGACAACACTTAATGACCGGGAAAAGAAAGTCCTCATCATGCGTTTTGGCCTCGAGGACGGCCGACCAAGAACCCTTGAAGAGGTGGGCAAGGCTTTCGGAGTCACCCGCGAGCGAATCCGGCAAATTGAGGCCAAGGCAATTAGAAAGTTGAAACACCCAAGCAGATCCAAGAAACTTAAAGACTATCTCGAATGATGCACCTTCACCCGACACCGCTGAATCCCCACTTATTAACTAACTGGAGATTACTATTAGTGGTTGCTTGTCTGGTAAGCATTGGCGTTTTTCTCATCGGCTTTCTGGGTTCGCTCCAGATTGCGGAACTAGTTAATCAATGGCCGTGACAATTTTTCAAGCGTTACTACTCTCTCTGGTTGAAGGCATAACAGAATTTCTTCCCATTTCCTCGACAGGTCATCTTATATTAGCGAGTCAAATACTTGATGTTGCCCAAACGGAATTTGTCAAAAGTTTTGAAATTGTCATTCAGTTTGGGGCGATTCTGGCGGTGGTTTTTCTATACCGGCAACGGCTGGTAAAAGATTTTGAGGGATGGAAAAAAATTATTACGGCCTTTATCCCAACGGCCATCCTCGGACTGATTCTGTATAAAATCGTTAAAAGTTCTTTGCTGGGAAACTCCTGGGTGGTGGTTGTTAGTCTGTTTGTTGGCGGTATTTTGTTAGTCGCAATTGAAAAATACTTTAAATCCAAAGAGCGGGTCAAGGATTTTGCAAAACTTTCCTATAAACAATCATTTTTGATTGGGCTGGGGCAATCGGTGTCAATGATTCCGGGGGTGTCACGGTCAGCAGCAACGATTATCACTGGAATGTTTCTGGGGATGGACCGAAAATCAGCCGCGGAATTTTCCTTTCTTCTGGCGGTGCCAACGATGGCCGCAGCCACGGGATTGGATCTTTTGAAAAGCAGGTGGGCGTTTTCGATAGATGAGTATCTGTTACTGACGATTGGATTTGTGGGGGCATTTTTTTCTGCCCTTTTAGCAGTCAAATATTTCATCGAGTTTGTTCAGAAGCATACGTTTGTCGGGTTTGGGATTTACCGGATTGTGGTAGCACTTCTCTTCTGGCTTGTCTTCTTGCGTTGAAGTCCTAGAATTCAACCTCTAAGCGTGATAAAATTAGGCTGATTCCGGTGTAGCTCAGCGGTAGAGCGAGTCCCTGTTAAGGACGAGGTCGCAGGTCCAAATCCTGCCGCCGGAGCTTAGGTCCTATAGTATTGACATGGCGCCAATCCAAATTCCGTCTTAAGCGTAGCCTTAGATCATAGGAATAAGAATAATAACTAGTATATGGTCGTTATAGAGAAACCTGATGGCGAGAGAGTTGTTCAGTCCTTCAACATATAAAAAATCCGAACGTCGTCCCCCCTTTCGTTAAAACTTCAGCAGGACACGGCATTGCCCGGAGCTCAACTTTTTTAGTCCTTCGGCAGGCTCAGGATGAACCTCGAATTTAATGACCCCGGTGGGACGCTTGCCCTGAGTCGTATTGAAGGGTTCGGGCTTTTTAGCGGCGACAGAAACTCCGAACCTGCTACGAGAGTCTTCATGAGTCCTTAATCTTTTCGAGAGTAAGATTTGGCTGTGTCCGCAAAATCGATTGTCATTAGTCTTACCGTCTTCATTCTCTTGGTCGTTGGGGCCTCTCTTCTGTTAACGGCCGGGCAGAGGTCGGAACCACAAGTAGCGTCTTACACCACGGCCAGCAATGATAAGCCTATGGCGGAAATCAAAGAGGCGTTTTTCGATTTTGGAGAAATCAAAGTATCTGACGTTAAGCAAAAAGATTTTGCTTTAAAAAACACCGGCACCAAGCCGTTGCAGATTTTGAATGTTAATTCGAGCTGTGGCTGCACCACCGGACAAATAATTTATGACGGAACGACGAGCAAAGAATTCGGCATGCATTCCCAAAGCGGTTACGTCACGGAAATTGCTCCCAACTCCACTGCCATGGTTCGACTGATCTATCGCCCGGCAACCATGCCGGTCTACGGTTCAGTTGAAAGAGAAGTTTATTTAACGACCAACGATCCGCAAAAAGAAAAATTAGTTTTTGCCATTAAAGCAAATGTTAGGTGAATTATGGATACGAATTTTCTGTTTGGTGTTTCCCTCACTGCCTCATTTCTAGCTGGAGTTTTGGCCCTTTTTGCTCCATGTTGCATCACTTTTCTTTTCCCGTCATATCTGGGGACAATTTTTAGGTCCACGGGCGGAAACGGCAACCGGCCAAAAATTATGTTCTACACGCTTCTTTTTGCCCTTGGACTGGCCTTTATCCTAATTCCGATTGCCCTTGGTTTTAGATTCGCAATTTTTTTCTTAGACTCCTACCACACCCCTATCTACTACCTTGGAGCAGCAATCATGATTTTGATGGGAATTATGACCATCAAACCTGTTTTCCACATTCCTCAGTTTTTCCATGTGTCGGCAACAGAAAGTACAAATATCAATGCGTTATCAGTGTTTGGACTTGGTTTAATGTCCGGACTTACTTCAGCGTGTTGCGCTCCAGTTCTGTTTGCGGCAATCACCCTGACATCACTTTCGCCAACTCTTTTTCAAGCCTTGATAGTGTCGCTTGCCTATGTCACCGGAATCGTCATGCCGCTTTTTGTCATGTCGATGTTCTATGAAAAAGCGACGGCCAAAATCGGTGGGCCGAATCGCCAGAAGATTTACACCATTTTTAAGTGGCTGGGCGCAGTCATTTTTCTCATCACCGGCGTGTTGATTGCCGTTTTTAACTATCTGGGAAAAATTCAAATGAACCAGATGGAACCATATAGTCAAACAATTAGGATGACTGTTTTTAATATCGCCAAATATTTCCAAAATCCAATTCTAGACCTAGGAGTATTCATGGTGCTTATCCTTATCTTTTACAAACTATTAAGGACTGCCAGGCATGATTAATCGACCTCTCCCAATCTTATTTATAAGTCTTGGAATTAATCTATTTCTGATAGTTTTTGTATTATCAAAAATTGATATTAAGTTGCCATTTCAAAAAAATGACCAAGTTGCGCAAATTGCCGCATCAAGCAAAGTTGTTACCAACTCTGAAAAGTCTGGTGATGATATTTTTAATGAGATAAATCCTCAAAAAGGATTTGAGATTGAGGTTTCCTACGAGGATCTTGGCCCGAAAATGGTGAAATCAGGCGTAATTGATTTGGAAAAGTTTCGTGCGGTGTTTGAGCGTTCCGGACAACCATTGACAGACGAACAAGAAGAAATACTTACTAAAGGTTCAACTAGAAAAATCAAAATCACGCGTGACAATTCGTATTTTCTCCTCAATTTCTTCTGGGCGGTGGGGCTTGCCAATAATTCTAAAATCTTGACCTCGGGGGAAATGGTCGAATATGGCGGCGAAAAAGATCTGGGAAATTTTGCCTCGACCGGTGGATGGACTCTTGGGATCGGCGAGGCCATGAATTATTACTCAAAAAGCAGTTTAATTCCCTTAACTGTTGGGCAGGAAGGTTTGGTTGAGGCAGTGGCTTCAAAGATCTTTCGTCCTTGCTGCAACAACTCCACTGCTTTCCCTGATTGCAATCACGGTATGGCCCTATTGGGCGTTCTGGAACTTCTGGCCGGGAGTGGTGCCAGTCAGGACGAAATGTTTAATGCCGCGAAATATTTCAATGCTTATTGGTTTCCAGGCAATTACTATGACCTGGCCGTTTATTTCAAAAATAAAGAAGGTCAGAGTTTTGATCAGATTGATCCAAGAATCCTTCTTTCTAAAGACTACTCGTCCGCTTCCGGCTGGCAGAAAGCTAAGAGGTGGCTGGTGGACCGAGGCATCGTTCAAGAGCCGCCGAAACAGGGCGGAGGATGCGGAGTATAGTAAAATATGCCCCATGAGACTACTTCTGGTTGAGGACGAGAAACGCCTCTCTGGCAATATAAAGAAAGGCTTGATGGAACAAGGATTTGCCGTTGATCAAGCCTTTGACGGCGAAGAGGGGGAATATCTGGCCGAATCGGAAGATTATGATCTCATTATTTTGGACATCATGCTCCCAAAACGGGGTGGGGTAGAAGTGTGCAAAAATTTACGTAAGAGAAATATCAGAACTCCGATTTTGATGCTCACAGCCAAGACTGAAGATGAAGATGTGGCTCTTGGTCTGGACAACGGGGCTGATGACTACCTTAAAAAACCGTTCTCCTTTTTGGAACTTCGTTCAAGAATCCAGGCGCTTCTCCGGCGCAGCCATAACCAACACTTGACAGCACTAACACTAGCGGACTTAGAACTTGATCCTATTAAACACACGGTTACTCGCGGGGGAAAGAATATTTTACTTACTCCTAAGGAGTTTTCTGTTCTGGAGTTTTTGATGCACCACAAAAACGAAGTGGTCACTCGGACGATGATCATTGAACATGTTTGGGACTATAATTTCGAAGGCATGAGTAATGTTGTTGACGTCTTTATTGCCACTCTTCGGAGGAAAATTGATAAAGCGTCGAAAGTAAAACTACTAACAACTCTTCATGGGGTTGGGTATCGAATTGGGGTAGAATAAGAACCGTGCTGCTCGCAAAACTCGCGCACGAACCTTGCGGTCCTCGCTGGGCGCTGTGGGCCTAAGAATTATGAATATTCGCAGCATCCGCTTCCGACTCACCCTTTGGTATTCCTTAGCATTCTTCATAAGTACGGCCATTATTTTTGCTGCCTTTTATGTGATCACCAAGCAAACGCTTCTCTCTCACACCGATAATAGAATCACCTCCCACGGACAAGCAATTGTGAGCATTATTACCGCAAGTCAGTCCACGATGATGTTTAACGTTTTTAATCAAGGGGTCCTTGCTCAGCAGTTTTCGGAAATGCCGGGGATGCTGGTCATTATCACCGATTCTTCCGGAGAAATAGTGGCTTCTTCCCAGGCGGGCGCAAATGACAATCCGGTAATTGCCGATCTGGTTGAAAAATCGACAGGAATCATTAAACCAACTTTTGTCGAGAGAACTGTGGGGACGAGCCTTCTTAGGATTGGAGTGTTTCCCGCCATTAAAAATGGCAACACTTTCGGTCTCGTTTTTATGGGTGACCCGGTTGAAGCAATATACCGCTCTCTAAATACACTTCTTATCCTTCTTGTCATTGTCTATCTTCTGTTTTTTGTCCCCACGATTATTGGCAGCTATCTTCTTGCCCGAAAAGCGATGCAACCTATTTCTGACATTTCATCAAGATTAAAACAAGTTTCCAGTCAGGATCTAAACCAACAAGTAGAGGTTCCAAAAACGGGCGATGAAATTTCCGAATTGGCAACGACTTTTAACGATCTGTTGCAGCGTTTGCATTCGGCATTTGAGCGGGAAAGGCAGTTCATTGGTGATGTGGCCCATGAACTTAAGACTCCGCTTGCAACAATCCGAAGCAGTGTGGAGATTGCCACTTCAAAAGACCGATCAAAAGAGGAGTATAAAAATGTTCTGATGGAGATGCTTGTGGACATTGACCGGCTGTCCGGGACTCTGACCAACGTTCTTGATCTGGCTTGGTCCGCCGCCGATCAATCAAAAAAGATAAAAGAGACTTTCAACCTTTCGGACCTGGTTCTCGAACTAAAAGACCTAGCCTCTAAAATGGCCGGGGGTAAAAAAATAAAAGTGATGGGGAAAGTCGAGGCGAATATAGTTATCTTTGGCAAACGGGACAAACTCTTTCGGGCAATTCTTAACGTCATTGATAATGCAGTCAAATATACTCCAGCTAAAGGGAAAGTAGAGGTCAGTCTGGGGAGATTGAAAGATTTTGCTCTCCTTACAATTGTCGACACTGGGGCCGGCATATCTTCCGATGAATTACCAAGAGTGTTTGATAGGTTCTATCGTGGGTCTAAGACAGAGAAAGTTCTCGGATCAGGGCTGGGACTCGCTATTGCCCAAGCAATTGTTTCTGCGCACGGGGGGAGCATCTCCATTGACAGTGAGATTGGGAAAGGTACGACGGTCGTGATCAGGCTCCCCCTTAAAACTTCTTAACTTCAATTTCATAATTTCTTAATGTAACTGGTGCTATCATCTGGCCATGACTAAAACGATTGGATTATGCCTGGCGCTTATCGCTAGTGCATTAGCGGCAATCTTTGTGTTCAAAATTCCTGTCGGATCGGTCTTTTTATTTGGAGTTGTTCTCCTTTGTCCGTTAATGCACTTCTGGATGGTGAAGAGTGGCGGACATAAACATTAAAATTCTTCATCTAAACCTTACACTCCCTCTTAACAAAATCCTCATAAATCTGCAGTAGAATGGAATTGTGAAAATATATACCTGCCCCATGCATCCGGAAATTCAGTCGGACAAGCCCGGCACTTGCCCCAAATGTGGGATGAAATTGGTTGAGAGTTCACAGTTGACAGTTCACAGTAAAGAACACGGAGGATATGAGGAGCGCAAGATGAAGGCGGTTTCAGAAATGCCTGCCGGCCGAAGCGAAGGCATTGGCTGGGGTTTTTGGGAGAAGTTTAAGATGAGCATGACGATGAGCATGGGGATGGAGCACACCGGACTGGCTGGCCGGGAAATGGCAGGACTGATGGAAGAAGACATCCGAAATAAATTCTTCTTTGCCCTGGCCCTTTCTATTCCAATAATTTTCTACTCGCCAGTGGCCACCGAATTTCTAAAGATTTCCCTACCCTCACCAATTCCTGTGCCTTGGCTGCTATTTCTCTTAACAACACCGGTCTTTTTCTACTCTGGCTGGATTTTTCTCTATTCGACGTATAAAGCCCTCCAGGCAAAAACGCTTAATATGGCGGTTTTAATCGCGGTGGGGATTACTGCCGCTTATGGTTTTAGCATTGGCCTGACCCTACTCGGAAGCGTGGATTCCTATTACGAAGCGGCGGCGATGCTGATTACTTTTGTTCTTTTTGGCCACTGGATGGAGATGAAATCAAGACGAGGGACAACTGATGCTTTGCAAGCACTTTTTAATCTGGTCCCGCCACAAGCAAGAGTGCTGAGAAATAATCAGGAAATACTCGTCCCCACGTCGGACGTCAGGTTGGGAGACATACTCATACTTAAGCCAGGAGATAAAGTTCCCGTCGATGGAGAAACCACTTCCGGAGAGACATCAATTGACGAAGCCCTGGTCACTGGCGAGTCGCTACCGGTTTCTAAAGTTATGGGGGACAAAGTCATCGGTGGAACAATTAACCAAACTGGCTCGGTCCAATTTAAAGCCACTAAAGTGGGTGAAGACACTGCTCTTGCTCAAATCGTCAAAATGGTGGAAATTGCCCAAAATTCGAAAGCTCCTGGGCAAAAGATAGCTGACCGATTTGCAAAATACCTGGTTATTGTGGCCGTCGGTGGAGGACTTCTCACTTTTGCCTTCTGGTTTCTTATTGCCGGGCAACCGTTAATGTTTGCTTTAACCTTTGCCATCTCGACAGTGGTTATTGCTTGCCCGGACGCTTTGGGCCTGGCCACCCCAACCGCTGTGGCAGTGGGTACCGGTTTGGGAGCAAAACATAATATCTTGATAAAAGATGCCCCTACGCTGGAACAAGTTTCTAAAATTCAGGCTGTTGTTCTTGACAAGACCGGGACCCTGACAGAAGGCAAACCCAAAATTACTGATGTAGTTCCAGCTAAAGGATTTTCAGTGGAGGAAGTGCTTCGTCTCGATGCTGCCGCTGAAGCAAAATCCAGCCACCCATTAAGTAAAGCAGTTCTTGAGGAAGCAAGGCGACGAAAAATTGTTGTCCCCGCAAGGGTTGAGAGCTTTAAGAACCTGGCCGGGCATGGCGTTTCCGCCGCGGTGGAAGGCAAGCAAATATTAGTAGGTACTGTAAAGTTAATGGAGGACAATAAAGTCGATCTGTCCTCTATTCAAAAAGCTATTGACCGACTACTAACGGACGGGAAAACAATTATGGTGCTAGCAATTAATGGCAAGGTTGCGGGAGTGGCTGGGGCATTAGATCCAGTTAAGAATACGGCTAAAACTACTATTGATAAGTTGAAAGCACTTGGATTAGAGGTGGCAATGATTACAGGAGACAATCAAAAGACGGCCGAAATGATTGGCAAAAAACTGGCGATTGATCGAGTCTTTGCCGAAGTTCTGCCGGAAGACAAGGAAAAGTATGTCAAGAAACTGCAAGATGAGGGGAAATTTGTGGCCATGGTTGGCGATGGAGTTAACGATGCCCCCGCTTTGGCTCGAGCGGACATTGGCATCGCCATTGGAGCCGGAACCGATGTGGCCATTGAAACGGCTAAAGTCGTTTTGATGAAATCTGATCCCTTGGATATTTTGAGGGTAATTAGACTTTCTAAAGCCACCGTTACCAAAATGAAACAAAATCTCTTTTGGGCGTCAATCTATAATCTTTTGGCAATTCCCGTCGCTGCCGGGATCCTCTATCCTCGATTTGGAATCACTCTGCGGCCTGAGGTCTCAGCTCTTCTCATGTCTCTCTCATCAATTATTGTAGCAACTAATGCCGTTCTGCTTAAAAGAGTGGAAAAAGATTTAGTTGATATTTAATCATCTAATCTTCATAATTTCTTAATCTTCGTTCTTGTAAACTCGGTCACATGAAGAAAAACACCGTTTGTATTAAGGGAATGCACTGTCGGAGTTGCGAACTTCTTGTTGAGGATGAACTTCTCAAAGTTCCGGGAGTTAAAAAAGCAATCGTAAGCCAAAGGGCCGGAACAGCGGAGATAGAGTGTGACTGTGAGATTGATCCAAAACACATTGAACAAGCGGTTAATAATGCCGGATACTGCCTCGGAGTTGACGAAAAACCGCTTCTTTCCACAAACCCGCGCGACTGGCGGGACTTGGGAATTGCCATTTTCCTGGCGCTTGACCTGTTCTTCGTGGCCAAGGGTCTGGGCTTGTTTCATATTAGCTGGGTCTCTTCCAATAATTACAGCAGTCTGCCGATTGTCTTTCTCGTTGGTCTGACGGCGGGAGTTTCCACCTGCATGGCTTTAATCGGGGGGCTAGTTTTGGGAGCGTCGGCAAAGTT
The DNA here is from genome assembly GCA_964609775.1 of uncultured Gammaproteobacteria bacterium. GTDB lineage: Bacteria > Patescibacteriota > Microgenomatia > JAMCZE01 > JAMCZE01 > CAZNUP01. The sequence continues at coordinate 22,875 of CAZSSJ010000005.1, read as the reverse complement.
TGCCGAGAAGCACCCCAACGCCACCACGGCAGAAAAATTTAAACCGCATTTGTTTTTCAATGCTGGACGAATTGTCTCCTACGCCATTTTTGGGGCAATTGTTGGCTTTCTGGGATCATTTTTTCAGCTTTCCTCATCGGTTTTGGGAATTTTAATCATTGCCGTTGGCATGGTGATGCTTCTTTTGGGAGCCCAGCTTTTGGAAATATTTCCCTTTCTTCGGGGAATTAACATCACTTTGCCCAAGGAAATCAGTCGCTTGTTTGGGATCAAGGAGCAAAGCGAGAAGGAATACAGTCACAAAAATGCCGCGGTTTTGGGAGCGACTACTTTCTTTCTGCCCTGCGCCTTCACTCAAGCGATGGTCCTTTTTGCTATGGGTTCAGGAAGTGCAGTTACGGGTGCATTAACGTTGGGGGTATTTGCGATTGGAACCGCCCCGGGACTTCTAGGAGTTGGCGGTTTGACCTCGGTTGTCAAGGGCGCCGCTGCCAGACTTTTTTTCAAAACTGCCGGGGTTGTCGTGATCTTCTTAGCCCTCTTTAACATTAATAATGGCTACAACTTGACTGGTTTTAATTTTAATCCCGGAGAGATTATTGCCACCATTTTCGGCCCGGTGTCCGTGGCCGCGGTCAACAACACCGATCCAAATGTGACTTTAGAAAACGGTGTCCAAATTGTGCGCATGACCCAGTCGGGAAGTGGTTATTCCCCAAACATGTTTACAATTAAGAGAAATATTCCGGTGCGGTGGGTGATTAATTCCACCGACGCTAATACGTGTGCCTCCAGTATCATTTCCTCACAACTTAATATTCGAAAATCTTTGAGCCCGGGAGAAAATGTGATTGAATTTACGCCCACGGAAATCGGGACGGTCAGATTTTCCTGTAGCATGGGCATGTTCACCGGAGCATTCAATGTCGTTGATGGCGCGGCGACTAATACTCAGACAAGTGCCGCCACCCTGACAGCCGCTCAGCCTCAAGTTGCCGCTCCTTCTGGCCCCGATCAAATCGGGGCTGGTGGTGGATCGTGTGGCGGCGGAGGCGGTTGTGGTTGTGGCTCGCCTCGCTTCGCGGGCGAAGCGGGTGGAGGAGCACGGAAAACTGGCCAAGCGCAGGTGATTAAAACTATCTTTACAGTAAACGAGGACCTTCGCCCAAACAGATTTACGGTTAAAGCCGGTCAACCGGTGCGTTTTGAAGTCCAAGCCAAAGAAGATGGTCAAGGATGCATGGGGAGTATTACAATTCCTTCATTAACCACCAAAGTCGATCTTCTTACTGCCGGAAAAACCACAATTTTTGAATTTACTCCCAACAGAAAAGGCAGCTTCCCGATTACTTGTGCCATGGGAGTCCCTCGCGGGGAAATTCTTGTTAACTAGTTTTAATTAATTAATTAATTAAAAAAATGGATCAACAAATTGTCACAAAGGTTAAACTATCTGGACTCCATTGTCAGGCTTGTCAAAAACTGACGGCTAAAAGAATTCAACAAATCCCTGACGTAGTAGATGTTCATGTAGATCTAGGAAGTGCGGTTGCCGAAATTACCAGAAGTCGAACAACTACTCTAGAAGAGGTCAATAAAATATTGGAAGGAACTAATTATCAAGCCATAAGTATTGTCGCCTAAAACCCATGACTAGGCTAGATTTTCAGGTTTCCGGAATGCATTGCCAGTCTTGCGAAATGCTAATCAAAGAAGAGATTCTGGCACTGCAGGATATTGCGGAAGTTCAGATTGATCACAAATCAGGGTTAGGCAGTGTGAAATTTGCTAATGGTTCGGCTGATTCTCAAGGAATTTTGGCAGCCATCGAAAAAGCCGGTTATAAAGGGACGCTCATTACTCCTAAAACAAACGGCTTTTCGAAGCAAGAGCGGTTAACTTTAAATTCTTTCCAGGTTGAATTGCCGAAAGAGATCGGCATTGAAGGAGAAGTTGGCCAAAAACCCGAAGGAGGATTTAGATTTAGAGGAAAATTAGTCCTTGGTTCAACACAGCAAACAGACAATAAGCTGGCGCCAATACAAGAAACATTATCCTCTCCTAAAGAGACAAGTGACACTCAAAAAGTGAATTTTAATCTATATGGTATGCACTGTTCTTCCTGCGCTTCTCTAATTGAACGCGCTCTTAGAAAAGTTCCCGGTGTTAAAGAGGCTCGGGTCAACTTTGCCGCTGAAAAAGCCAATGTGCTTTTTGAAAGTCCAGCCAAGGTTGAAGACCTAACTAATGCCGTGGTTAAAGCCGGGTATAAGGCTCGGCTTGTGGATGCAAAAAACACCCAAGCGGACACCCAGAGACAGCAATCAGAAATAAGAGCTCAGTTTACCAATTTTCTTGCCGGACTGATTCTCTCCGCCCCGATGTTCTATTTCATGCTCCTCGACTTCTTTGGCTTTCTGCCTGGAGCGAAGTTGTTGCTTCCTTATGTTGGGATAGTTTCACTACTGTTAGCCACTCCAGTTCAATTTGTTTTGGGGTCCGGGTTCTATAAAGGCATGTGGTCGGCACTGCGGATGAAAACATTTAACATGGACTCACTCATTGCAATTGGAACTTCAGTCGCTTTTTTCTACAGCTTAATTAATTACCTTCGCTATGTAGCAGTGAGCGATTCGTTCATCGGCCTTGAGGGAATGAAAATACCCGAGCTGTATTTTGAAACTGCTGCCTTCTTAATTACCTTTGTCATTTTGGGAAAGTTTCTGGAAGCAAAAGCTAAGGGGCGAACCTCAGATGCTATTAAAAAGCTAATGGGTCTTCAGGCTAAAACGGCTCGGGTAATAAGAGACGGGGCAACCATTGATATCCCTGTAGACCAGGTAACAAAAGCGGATATCGTTGTCGTTCGTCCGGGAGAAAAAATTCCCGTGGACGGAATTATTCTTAAGGGTTCATCCGCAGTTGATGAATCAATGATTACAGGAGAAAGTCTACCTGTCGAGAAACATCAGGAAGACTCGGTTATTGGAGGGACAATTAATAAAACCGGCAGTTTTGAATTTCGCCCCACACGGCTAGGAGCGGAAACGACTTTGTCGCAAATAATTAAACTTGTTGAGGATGCCCAAGGGTCCAAAGCCCCAATTCAAGCCTTTGCCGATCGGATTTCAGCTTATTTTGTACCAACCGTAATCGGTATTGCGGCTCTTACTTTCATTGTTTGGTTCTTTGTCCTTAGCGCTCCACTCTCTTTTGCCCTAATGGCCTTTACAGCTGTGATTGTCATCGCCTGTCCCTGCGCCCTAGGACTAGCTACACCGACGGCAATAATGGTGGGGACAGGTAAAGGTGCAGAGCACGGGATCTTAGTCAAGGGCGGTGAACCTCTGGAGGCCGCTTGCAAAATTAACGCGATTGTTTTTGACAAAACAGGTACCCTGACGAAGGGTAAACCGGAAGTGACAGACGTAATTGATATCAAATCTCAAATCTCAAATGGCAAAAATACAAATCAAATATTAAATATTGCTGCCAGTTTGGAAAAACAGTCGGAACATTCTTTGGCAGAAGCAATCTACACCTATGCCCAAGGTCAGGGAATTGAATTTGAAGAAGTCCGGTCCTTTAGGGCGCTTCCCGGTCGCGGGGTTGAAGGAGAAATAAAAAACCAAAGATATTTTTTTGGAAACAGGAAACTTATTACTGAAAATCTAAAGCTGGAGATAGGGCTATTAAATTATCAAATTGAATCTTTGGAAAATCAGGGTAAGACGGTGATGATTTTAGCGTCTGAGAAAGAACTTCTGGGAATGGTAGCCGTGGCTGACACGGTTAAAGACACCTCTCGGGAGGCGGTGGAAGCGCTCAAGAAACGGGGAATCGACGTTTGGATGATCACTGGGGACAATGCTAGAACAGCAAAAGCAATCGCCTCACAAGTTGGTATTACCAATATCTTGGCTGAAGTGTTGCCGGAAGATAAAGCCAACGAGGTTAAGAAGCTTCAGAAATCGGGCAAAAAAGTAGCGATGGTGGGGGATGGCATCAACGATGCCCCGGCTCTGGCTCAAGCAGAGTTGGGCATTGCCATGGGCAGCGGGACCGATGTGGCCATGGAAACCGGTGGGATCGTGATCATTAAAAATGACCTGCGGGATGTTGTAAATGCTGTTGATCTTTCAAAAGAAACGATGGGAAAGATTAAACAAAACATGTTCTTTGCCCTTTTTTACAACGTGATTGGAATTCCGGTCGCAGCGAGAGTTTTTATTGGATTAGGCTTAGTGCTCAAGCCGGAACTGGCGGGGCTTGCCATGGCATTAAGTTCAATTTCAGTCGTAGGGAATTCGCTACTCCTGCGAAAATATCAACCCGGCAAGAAAAACTATCTCTCTGCGTACGCTCCGATTGGAATGGTTATTGCTTTTACACTATTATTTATCGAATTTGCCAGATTCAGTTCTGGAATGGTAAAGTAAGTCTGTGAAATTGCCTGCCCGATCATTTGCTAATGCCTCAGCTATTACCGCAGCAATACTTTGGGCCGCCTGCGCACTAATAGCCATTGCCCTCCCCGATCTTTATCAAGCTGGCGCAGATTTACTTTCTTTCGGAAGCATTGGGCACTTTAATCTTAGTTTATCTTCGGCTGTTTTTGGAGGAATTCTTTTTACTGTAATTGCTTGGGTTTCAGGATATTTGTTTGGCTGGAGCCTTAATATGTTCTCAAAGAAATGAGGTGACCAAATTATGATGGGCTATTATGGTGGAATGATGTCCGGCTGGGGACTCTTCGGCCTGGTTACCTGGTTACTATTAATAGTTTTCCTAGCTCTGGGAGTTGCCTTTTTTTGGAAAATGCTGAACAAAAAATGAGCCTCCACGGGCTAAGGCCCGTGGTTTCTCTTGATCAGAATTTTCTTTTGCTTGCCTAAAGCGGGCTTTCATCCCCAAACTAAAGCTTGGGGTTTTGGGGCAAATTTCGATCAATAAGAAACAGGGAAACTTCTTTCGGCTGGGAAAAATCGCTGGTTGAAATTGGAGCTAAGCAAGAACCGTATTAGAGGATAAAATTTAGATAATTACTTCTGTTGATGAATTGGTAATCAGATCCTGCATACGTGGCAGCCCAAGTTGACGGCACTTTGGCAGTTTTGTTTCCGAATTTAAGTTCAAATCCAGTCAGCTGGCCCTCCTTTTCCTCAACATAGTCTAATTCTGCCCCGGTATAAGTTCGCCAAAAATATGCGGAGGCCTGCTCTTGCCTATAGCCAAGAAGTTTCATTCTCTCGATGATTAAGAAGTTTTCCCATAACGGCCCAACGTCAATTCGATCCTTAAGAGGTTTGAGGTTGTCGATGAGAATGTTTCGTACCCCTAGATCATAAAAATAAATTTTATCCATCTTGGCGACCTCTTTTCGCAAATTCCGACTTAAGCCCCCCAGGCGAAAAATAATAAATGATTTTTCAAGAAGGTCGATGTAGCGACCGACCGTGTCTTTACTGATCCCAAGCGTACTGCCAATTTCTGAAAGAGAGACTTGAGAGCCAACTTGGAAAGCAAGTAACTTTAGAAGGTCACGAATTTTGGTGGAATTTTTGATCCTGCCAAACTCGATTAAGTCTTTATAAAGATAGGCGTCGCTTAGATTTTGAAGATACTCCGCTTTTTGGTCCTCACCAACGATAGAGAAAATTTCTGGATAGGACCCGAAGATTAACCTCTCTTCGAGGAAGTTGTCTAGCTCGGCTCGATTGTAAAGCCTGGACAACTCTAAAAAGGAGATCGGATAGAGGCGGTAATTCCAGGTGCGGCCGGTTAAAGGCTCACTCACTTTGCTGGCTAAATCCAGGGATGAAGACCCAGTAACTAACAGCTTTAAGCTGGGGATCGAATCCAGAATAATCTTCAGATTGATTCCTATTTCAGGGATTCGTTGGGCTTCGTCGACAAAAAGGAGTTCGTAGCCTTCCACAAGAGATCTTAATTTATTAAGATCTTGGCTGGAAATAATGTCTAGGAAGCGACTTTGGTCTCCGTTTATTGTTAAGGTTTTTAGGCCAAGCTTAGCAATAGTTTCGTTGGCCAAAGTAGTTTTCCCCACCTGCCTAGCGCCATAAATTATTATTCCTTTTGACGAGGAATTTAGTTTGTGAATGACGCTCTCACTTAGGGCCCGAGGAATAATCATGGAGCCATAATACTACAATTTGGGTTAGTTGTCAAGCGGTAATCGCGCTAATTGAGCTATTTGACCAGCGTAACCGCCGCGATGTTCATCGGGATATTCTGCGAGCAGTAAAATAAAGCTGTTTGTTAAAAAATTTCATATATGTGGGACGGATTTTATAGACTTTTGTATCTGCCACTTTCTTCACAGCATCTAATGTGATCCTTGACTCAATTCCTGGATTGGCGCTGTGCCAAAGGCGAAGCCCTTTAATTATTTCCGGAATTGATTTAACTAATGTGCAAACGCCTTGCCCTTGAACACCCCCTTTGGGCTCGGTTATCTTGGTATGAGAATCGAAAATATTAAAGGCCACTTTGGAATTTTTGGAAATATTTGCTTGTTTTGTCTGGCCACAGATTACAATATAGATTAAATCCTGTGGTTAAGTAAACAGTCTACGGACCTTCACTAGAATCATTTTTTTCTTTTCTTCAGTCAATTTGCCCGCTGTCCCCTGGATTATACTTTGGTCGGCTGTAAATAATTTGTCTGGCCTGACAAAACTTACAATCGGCAGTCCGCCTTTTGAAAAATCCGCTGACTCAATCTGGACCGCAGTTTTACTGGAATAGGGCTTTGAGGTAATTTGACAGAGAATTAGGTTATCAAATTCGACTTGAGCTAAGACCAGAGCCGGACGAATTTTCTGACCTTTTAGATTAGAAAGGGGGAAAGTGACTAAAACCACGCTTCCGACACTTAGAGCGGCTTTGATCACGGTAGATTTGCCCAGGCTTCATCTTCTTCAGGTCTGTTCCAATCAGCCGCCAGAGTTTTTTCTGAAAGAATTAAAATATCTCCGGTTGATACTCCCTTTTTTGGAGCGGTAACAATTTTTATTTCCCCCTTTTTTACCTGTAGTTCGACCTCGTCTTCCAAGCCGCTTTCATTCAGAAGCGGTTTCGGAATTCGAACTCCCCGGGAGTTCCCTATCGGAATAAGTGTCGTTATCATAGTAATTACATTGTAACTACCGACTGAGGACGTGTCAAGGCTCAAAATTAGGCGTAATCCGGCTGAAATTCATTATCCCTTTGCAAGCTGGCGTATTTCGGTAGCGCTGTCCGGATTGCCTCCCACGGGGGGGCTTGGGCAAGTTTCAATCAACTCACTTCTGGCTGGCTAGGAAAAGGAAGAGAATCGGAAGAGTGGCCAGGAGAGCGATGACGATGCTGAAAGCGTTGACGCCAATGGCAGCAAATGTGAGGTATTTCGTTGAGAAATATGGGCGAGCTTTGATCGTCTTGCCGGCAAAATTTCCTTTGTAGCCGAAGGGCAGGGTCAATTCTTTTTCGGGCAATTTGAGAGAGGAAAAAGCCAAAATGAGTCCGGGAATTGACAATAACAGACTGAGTGGGCCGGTGATTGTGAAGAAAAAGGAGACGAAGCCGAGAATGAGGGCAGCTATGAGGCGATTCACGATTTAACTGTAGGCTTGTTACTCCTGGGAGTCAAGTGGAGGTGTTGACAGAGGCCTGGTGAGAGGAATATTCTAATTACAAATCTTAATCCATGCCTAGGCGAGAAGGTGGGTTTTCCCTCCCTGTAGTTTTAATAGGAACAATGTTGATAGCCGTTGCCGTGGGCGGATATTTTTTTGCCAGCGAAAAAAACCAAAAAAGTGAGACCATTTCTCCTAAGCCAGATGCTACAGAAACAAAAGAGGAGGTAAAAGAGCCGGCCAGAGATTACCCGCAAGCGGTGGAAGAATTATTGGACAGCGCAGATATCGCGAAGGTGGAAGAGGCGGGGATGACAGTTTATAGAGGAAATAACCCGCCTGATATTGAGGGCAGTTATCAGTTTGATAGCCTAGTAGTCACTTATGATTCAGAATCACAGCTTGTTGGCCGGGAAGTAAGCGCCGACCAATACCAATACTATGGCCAAAGGGGCGGGGCAGTCAAAATAATTTATGACGATGAGAAAATATATGATGGGATTTCTGGACCGAAAGGATATATCTCCGGGAAGGGTCAGTGTTTTACAATCTTTCTAGAAACTAAAAATGAGCCGGAAGAGTGTGGGACTCGGGAGGTAGAATTAACTTCAGCGTGTAGACTGGATAAGGGGCTTGGTCAGGTTAAAAGGGCCGGGATTTTGAAAGCCAAAGGAACGGCGTGCGATTTAATCCGGGTAGATGGTCTGCGAATCGCTAGTGAAACAGACGGCCTAGCCAATCGATTGGATGAATAATTCGTCGCTTATTTCTCGTAAAGTACAAAATCTGTAAAAAACTCATTGGCGCCGAATTCAGCAGTAGCAAATTCCACTGTATTTAGATCGGTGTTTTCCCTGGTAAATATTAACGGGAAGCCCTTATAACCATAACTTGGTCGACCACCCTCCTCGTCACTCAGCGACTTTTCCTTGTGCCAGCTCTTATCGATTGCCGCCGAAAAGACACGATCGGCGTTTTCTTCAAATTTGATGGTCAATTTAATGTCGTTGAGGGACTCCACACCCAAAGAAGCATAGGCTTCCTTTGGGTCAAATTTATACCACAAAGAACAAGTTGTCGCTTGTTGGAACTTGTCTTGGGGAATCATACTTTTTAGGGAAACATCAGGGATTACTAGCATATGAACATCTCCCTCAAGGCCGGTATATTTAAATGGGGCTGGTGGGAGCTTTTTGACTTCTTCCTTACAGTATTTCTCTAGCCACTTGGGATCGTTTTTGTCGATTTTGGCGGTTTCTGATTTTTCCACGACGGTGTTTTTAGAGATTGGAGTCGTGACGAGTCTTCCCTTATAGAGGTAGGCAGCAAAGATGATAACGGAGATAACGACAAGACCGATTAGATACTTGATCATAGATTTAGTCTGACACTATTCGGTGTGCGTTGCAAGTGTCTGGCCATTGCCACCCGTCGCCGTAAGTTTGACGTTCTTATCCTTCCACTCACCCTTCATTGTTGGCCCATCGGTGCTGCATCCCGTTGGCCCGCGGCAAACCAAGTTGGCATCCCCTGAGATGGTTGTATTCCAGACGGGCGCCAGCCACGGTCAGTTCTAGCCTTATCGGCAGGAAAGTCCGGATGTCCGGATCGCCAGAACTGGCAACGATGAGGTGAACTCGTTGGTTGTCAAGTTTTATGGTCTTGGTCGAAGACCAATTTTGGTCGATATTGAGAAATTCCCAAGTAATGCCCGAGGTTTCCTTGGGAGCGACCTTGTTAGCCGGAATAGCTGGTGGCGACCACGGAGGAGGAGACTGCTTTGGGGAACCTTTTTTGACACCGTCGTTTGCATCAGACCCGCCTTCCCCGCCGCAGGGCGGGCCGTTTTTGCCGGGTTTGGCCTTGGAAGTGTTGCCTGTTCCGTCACGACCATCTTCATCGCCGCCGCCGGTACGCATAATTCCTGGCGGCAAAGTCACCTCGCCAACTCCCCCAAGACCGCCTTCACCATACCCTTCTCCGGGCGCACCGCCAAGAGCATCACAAACGTTGCCGTCGCCACCATCACCCGGGACAGCATGGCCGTCTCCGCCGTCCCCACCGATGACAGGTCCGATTGCCAGCTTACCCAATCCCTGAATGTCGCCAACGATCTTGAGTGATTTAATGTTATCTCCTCCGTAACCACCAAGGGCCAGAGCATCACCACCCTGTTTGCCAGGGTTGCCGGGATCGCCCTTTTTGCCATAGGCGGTAGCTTTGCCTCCCGGTCCGCCGCGGCCGGGATTAATGACAAAGGATTTGGTAATGATGATCTCTGTTTCCGCCGTGACTTTGAGGTTACTCGACTGGCCGCCGGTGCCGGCGATGGCAATGCCGGGATGGCAATCTTTGCTGGTGGTGGCATGGCCGCCGCGGCCGCCACTGCCAAGGTTTAGAGTGAAATCGCCGAAAATGACAGTGCCCGCGCGGATACGAGTTCTCAGGGCGTCTTTCTCGCGATTCTTTTTGCCCTGGTTATTTTTCTCGTCCTGATATTCCATTTCCGGAATATCAATAAAGCAGGGACCGGAGATATCTTCTCCTGGGCGGCCATCGGGTCCGGTGATGGAGCCGTTCAGCTCGACAGACCGACCGGGAAAGTTAAAAAAGGCGATGTGGTTTATGCCCGGCGGAGGTGTGGGAACTCTCCAGTGGCCATTGATGATGATATCAGCCTTGTCAGCGGCATAAACAGGCGGGATTAAGTTTAGCCCTTGGTCTCGGCGCAGTTGGTATTTGACTTTGTTGCCCTCAATTTTGTAAGGAAGACCGTTGTTCTTTAAAAGCTTGATGAATCTTTGTTGAGAAGGAATCGGTTCTTCCTCTTCCGGAAGAAGGGGACCGAGGCGATACTTGCCGTCGTCTGTATCCATCGCTGTTTCCTCATAAAGCGCGCTACGTTTCTCACCAGTAGCGATGTGGTCAGCGCTGTCAACCAACTGGATACTGCCGCCGGCGGTCACCTCGGCCTCGGGGCTAAACTCGACCGGGCCTTGGGCGACGATGATTAAATCCTTCTCCGATTCGATCTTTCCGGCTACATAGATGTTCCCAGTAACGGTAATCTTGGCGCCGTTTTTAATTATTAAAGATTTATTTTGCGGCACCTTGAGATCAGCCAGAGTTGTGTCTTTCGAGATGACAATTGGAGCAAAGAACTGGTTGATTGCAAAATACGCCAGGACGGCGATGGCAACAGCAACAATGATTTTAGGCAACATCTACTCTCCTCGTCCCAGGTCCGAAGGAAAATTAACTTCAATGGACACTTTGTCGTCCAGTCCCTGGCCACTGGCGTCTTTGTACTCCACTTCCAAAATTCCCGGCTGGGGCATGGCGGGAAGCCCGAACATGATCGCCTCGGCAAAAGTGATGTTGTCTGATTTTCCGGAAATCTTGACCACTTTGTCCTGCGTGACATACATGCCGCTCTCTTTCTGTTTTAGCTTAATAGTCAACGTGCCGTTGTTGCCATAAACCAGGCCGGTGACCGTTAGCGGAGACTTAATCTCCTGCCCTTTAGTGGGGGTCTCAACAATAATTACCCCTTTGGCTGAAGAGGAGGTGGTATTTTTAGCGGAATTAGTACTTTGGGGAAGATCAGGTAGAGAAGAGTTTCTTGACTCTTGAGGGGGAGAAATGGCTGGAGCGGGAATAGAGTTTTGTTGGGAGATGGTGTAGAGGCCAAACCCTCCAAGGACAACCACCAATAGGACAAGGGCTAATCGAGCAGACATGAATTTAGTGTCCTCCTAAAAATCGGGTGTGTCAAGTGCTCAACCTTGGTGCTAAAATCTCTCTAGTGTGACAATTACCATCTGTGGTTCCATAAAATTCATGGACGACATGATCAAGGCCCAGAAGTTTTTAAAGAAGAAAGGGCACAGGGTCCTAATGCCCGTTAAAGCAAAAGAGGTTGACTATTGGTCCGACGACAATATCAGCCGGGTAGAGGCTAAAAAGAAATATGAACTTATAGATGAGCACATGAGGAACATAGAGAAATCTGATGCAATCTTGGCAGTTAACATTACCAAAGGTGATATCGAAAATTACATCGGCGCGAATACTTCTCTAGAAATGGGGTTTGCTCACTACAGAAAGAAAAAGATTTTCGCGTTTAATCCTCTTCCAAACCAAAAATACATTCTTGATGAAATCATGACAATTGATCCTGTTATCTTGCATGGTGATTTGTCAAAAATAAGGTGACTTATGGCTGAATTCCTAGATGTTTTAGACGAAAACGGAAATTCGACTGGCAGAACCAAACTGAAGCAACAAGTGCACTCGGATGGTGATTGGCACCGAGCCGCTCATGTTTGGATCGTAAATTCCAAAGGACAACTTCTAATTCAAAAGCGATCTGCTAACAAGGACTCCTACCCTAATATGTGGGACATTTCTGCTGCCGGGCGTGTTAGTGCTGGGGAAGATACAGTAACTGCCGCGATAAGAGAAATTGAGGAGGAATTGGGAATAAAAGTTTCACCCAAACAACTGGAAAAACTTTTTACTGCAAAGTCTAAAGATGTACTCAATGATGGAAAATATTTTAATAACGAATTTGATGATGTCTTTTTGGCTCATATTGATCTGAATCCATCCATGATTAACTTCCAAAAGTCCGAAATTGCCGAGGTTAAATACATAGATTTCAAAGAACTAGAGAGACTTCTTAGATCTGGTTATCCTGGTTATGTTCCTAAAACTGAAGAATATTACAACAAACTTTTTGGTTTGTTGCGACAAAGATATGTATTTGGTGGAGTTTTAGGCGCGACCAGAACTACGGCAAAAAAGTGAAGGAAGCCAGGATCTCTTGCAAGATCGCTTCATTGAGATCTTTATCCTCGCCTTGCGCAAAAAGAAAGAGACCATAGATCTGGTTGCTTCGCTTGGTGTAGTAGTAGTCATCGACTTTGGCAAAGGTATTGACGCCGAGTGGGAAGGTGGTGAATTTGAGCATTGGATTGGGGTCAGTCAGATAGTCTTCTAAGCTGGCGTTTGTTTCGATGGGAAGGCTGATGGTAAATCTTGCTCCATCATGGAAGTCGGTCTGGGGCTTTTGGGTGGGACCAAGTTTTTCGACAGTAATGAGGTCGCCGTTTTCAAAAATCTGAGTTTTGACGTTCGTTTTCCAATCAACGGGATAATTAAATTTGACGCCGGACATAGAGTGGATATAAGTCTGTGAGAGCTCCGGTAGGTCCTCGGTGAATTCAAATTCGGCCGTCATGTCCCCGGTCGTCTTGTTGATTCGATACCAGTTGAAGGTGGCGGTGTGGCCGTCTTTGATCTCGTAGACTTGGATGAGATAGGCGTCTCCTTCGGTCCCATTTAGGTCGACCCGGCCACTTTTGACTTGAGTCAGGTATTTTTTTACAGCGGAGAGGTTTTTGACTTTATCTAAAGCTTCCTCGGGAGTGAGGGGCGGGGCGATCTGTTGTTCTGGAGAGTAGCCTGATTTTTCCTTTGGTAGTTTGCTCGTGCTAATAAATGATTGGCCGGCGAAGAGGATGAAAGCCGCTAGTAGTATTATGGCTATAGGAAGAGCAATTTTAGGCATAGGGAAACTTGGCGAGCATGTTCTTGTCCTTATTAATGTAGATCAAGCCGACGATGTTGGCAACAAGGATGAGGAAGGCGGCGAGGATGCTTCCCCAACTGACGAGCTGTTTGCCGGCGACACTACCTAAGGTGATTTGGGAGACAAAAAAGATGACGGTGTTGACAAAGTTGAGGACGACAGTCAAATTCCCGAGACTTGGGTGACGGCTGGTAAGAAATACCGCTTGTAAGAACAATATAAGGAAAAACACCCAGAGAAAAGTTTGCGGAAAAGCCAAGGCGAGGTCAAAACCACTGCGACCGGTGGTGGTAAATTTTTCCCAATTGAGAAAACCCAGAAGGAGGGTGAGAACGATGAGGGCAAGGTAGACGTATCTAACTTTTTGTTTAGCTTTCTTGCTTTGTGAGGAGGCCAGCTTGAGAACAAAAGGAGAGACGAGAAGGGTCAGGGCCAGAATGAGAAAATATTCCATGGATTTAAGTTAGCAGTTGACAGATTTTTTGGCAAGGTGAATACTGATATTAGAATCAACATGATCCAAACAACCGACCGAAACTTTTCTCGTCGGGGAGCGTTTCCTTTATTTTTTCTTTTGGCCATCGGTGTCGCAGTGGCTGTTGGGGGCGTGTTCGTCGTTAGAGAACAGTTCGTAAAGAAAGGGGAAAGCGGCAAGGCCACCTATAACAGAGAGAAAATTTGGCAACAGGCGGAAAACCCCAAAAAGCTACCGGAAATAAAACCAGAACCGGAAGGAGAGTTAGTCTCCGGTCCGTATACATACAAACCGGTGCCCGGGCAAGGAAGCGTTCCCACCATGCCTTCATTTTCAATCAGAGCTCCATCCGGTTGGGAAAAGTTTAGTCCCGGAGGGATAACCCAAGTCCAATTCAAGTCTCCCGAAACTGACCGCGTCGATCAAGAAGACGGCCTCTATGCCCAGGCAAAAGCGCAAGTCTCTGTCAGCATCCAAAATGCCGGGAACGAGACTTTGGAAGAGATTCTTGCCCGGACCAAAAAGACAGTCACGGCACCTTTTGAAAAGATGAGAGTTGTTGGTGAAAGTGAGGTCACTTATGCTGATCATCCTGCCACGCGTCTTGACGTGGAATTAGAAGGCAAGGGCGTCATTATGCGTACGGTTGACTATTATTTCATTGTTGATGGGTTTCTTGTCCACACAACCGGCACTGCTCTTAATGATTTCTGGACACGGCGCGGACCGGTAATAAACAGCTCTCTATCAACTTTCAAGCTGCTCTAAGTTTTGGGGTATTGACAGGCGGCTTTATTTAATGTTCTACTGAAGTAGTGACTAAAAAATCTGCCCAGAGGGGAATCGCGGCCCCGCCACTTTTGATTGCTGGAGGCGTCATTGTGGGCCTGATTGTTCTTCTGACTGCTAGCGGCGCTTTAAAGTTCTCAGGTTACGTCAAGGTTGACCAACCAACAAATCAGACGTCTCCGGAGGCCCCCCTACCCGCAGCCGAGCAGCCCACACAAGAGATGACGGCGCCAGAAAGTGGCATTAAGTTGACGGCCTATCAAGGAACAGACTACACTATTTCCTATCCGGAAGGGTGGACGGTCCAGTCGGCAAATAGCATGGTGTCTATTACCCAAAAGGAACCAAGTGCGGGGATATTGATTATCACCAATCCGATTGGATCACTGGCGGGGGCAAAGTTGGCCACAATTGCTGATGCCAATAAGTTGGTGGCAAAAGAACAGTTTAAGAATGCGAATTTTTTGACGGAAGAAGAGATGGAGCTTAACGGCCAAAGTGCTTGGAGATATGAGTTAACGGCCAATAACGATGGGACGGACATCAAGGTGATTTACTACGTCCTAGCGGATTCTAAGAATATGTATATTCTCATGGGAACAACCACGGTGAAGAATTGGGCTGAGTTAGAAGGACACCTCACTGCTTCCCTCGACACCTTTAAGCTCCTACAGTAAAGAAAGTCCGGACTTGATCCATTGCCCGGGAGGCTTTGTCGAGGAAGGCAAAGACCGAATTTATAATTCGTTCATCCTGTTTCCGGATGAGCTGACAGACTTTCAGAAAAATCTAAATGAAGCGGCCGCTTTCTTGAAGTAGGGGTAAAGACGCACGCCGGCGTGCAAGTAATTGTGGACTAAGTTTATGGATGGAGGGGAATTCTTTCTTCTCCATCGGTGCCCATTCTGAAGTTCACGGCCATGCCAAGGAACCACAGAGGGGCATGTGGATTGCGACCCTTTCTGACCCAGACGGAAACTATTTTCAATTGACAACGCCGTGGGAGGGAAAGTAGGTAATTAGCCGATAGTACGCTCGCCGGTTTTCCTTCGTTTTTCGGAAGCGATGACTCTTTGACCGACGGTTATATCCTGCTTGGTTTGGGGAGAGGCAGACAACTTGGAAATGTGATCAAGGGAAAACCAGGCAAAGGTGCTTTTGTTTGACGGAGAAAAATGCTCCAACTTTGCCACTTGGGCATAGAGGATGAAGTGATTAGCCTTCAGGCCGGCATGAAAATAGTCATAGACAGGGAAAATGTCCTTCACCTGGAGGCGGAGATTGAACAATTTCCGGGCCAGGTCTTTAAAGCTTTCGAGGCTATTTTTGCCATTTCCCAGACAGCCGATCAGGGACCAATTTGCTTTGTCGTCGGGGGCGTTTTTTTGTTCAAGGAGAATCTGGTTTGAATCCGGATGATAGAGAAAACCGCTAGCGTAACAATTCGTCACCATCACTAGTATACTCCTTTTGGCGCCATTTTGCTAAAGGTATAGACTTGGCCTGTCCAGTGGGGCCATTGACTTTTCGCCCCGGTCATGCTACAATTGCTGTCACTGCTTAATTTCGAACAGGTTTTAAGTTGGCAAGATAAAGGTACCTCAAACATTTTGTTTTTTTAATTCGTATCTTTTCTCCAAATCACTACACGACTTCTTTTTGAGCAGTAAATCGCAAAAAACATTACATACCCAAGGCAGTCTTATGCATTTTTCATCGAACAAATACAGCGGCCGGCGCAACTCTTTTGTGGGGTTTCGCGGCGCCGGACGACACCAACAAAAAACTTTTGACCCGAGTGTTTTCATTGGCAAAATTGCTTCCCAACAGGCTATCACTAGTGAAGATCTTTCGGAAGAGAAATATGCTCCTAAACACGCCTTTTCCGATTTTCCGGTCGTTTCGCAGCTTAAAGTTAATATCACCCGAAGGGGCTATGTCTCCCCGACCCCAATTCAGGACCAGGCTATCCCGCAAATTCTGGCCGGCCGGGATGTGGTGGGCATTGCTAACACCGGAACCGGGAAGACGGCGGCTTTTTTGATTCCGCTTATCAATAAAGCTTCTTTAGACCGAACTCAGCGAGTGTTGATTATCACTCCAACCCGGGAGCTAGCAGTGCAGATCAGAGATGAACTGACGGAATTTTCTTCGGGCATGAATATTGATTCGGTTCTGGCCATTGGCGGAGTGAGCATGGGACCCCAAGCCATGAGGCTGCGACGGGATCCTCAGTTTGTCATCGGCACGCCCGGGCGACTGCGGGACCTGGAAGAAAACCGGGCTCTTAACTTTTCAAGATTTAATAACATCGTTCTGGATGAAGTTGACCGGATGCTGGACATTGGGTTTGTTCGGGAAATCAAGTATATCGTTTATAATCTCCCCCGCCCCCGGCAATCGCTATTCTTTTCGGCAACCTTGACACCAGATGTCACTGAAGTGATGCAAAGTTTTCTGACCAACCCGGTGATGATTTCCGTCAAGTCCACGGAAACCGTCAAAAATGTGCGGCAAGAAGTTATCCGGATCAATGGCAAGTCAAAAATTGAAGTTCTTCACGATCTCCTGATTAAAGAAGAGTTTTCCAAGGTGCTGGTTTTTGGCCGGACAAAATTTGGCATGGAAAAATTGGCTCGGGATCTGGAACAGCGAGGATTCAGAGTGGCCGCCATTCACGGCAACAAAAACCAGAGCCAAAGGCAACGAGCCTTGAATGACTTTAAAAATAGTCTGGTTCAGGTTCTTTTGGCGACAGACATTGCCTCAAGAGGATTGGACATTGAGGACGTCACTCATGTGATTAACTATGACCTGCCGGAATCGCAGGAAGACTATGTCCACCGCATCGGCCGGACCGGAAGAGCAAACAAGGGCGGGACGGCTTTGACCTTCGTTTAATCTCCTTCAGAAACATATATAATTCGCTTTATGTCTCTTCTAACATGGGTCTCTCCAAAAGCCGTTAAAGGAAAAACTAGCAAGATTGAAGGAAAAGGACTATTTGCGCTTCAGAAAATCTCTAAAGATGAGATCGTGGCGGTCAAAGGCGGGCATATCGTCGACCGGAGAGCAATGGATGAAATTTGGAAATGGAATGAAGATTCCGAACTTCAAATTGCAGATGATCTTTACATTACACCTCTGGAAAAATCGGAAATCGGAGGTTCAATGATGTACTTGAATCATTCCTGTGAACCAAATGTTGGCCTCGCCGGCAACATTATTTTTGTCGCGATGCGGGATATTGACTCTGGTGAAGAGCTGACAATTGACTATGCCATGATTGACGGCGATGAAGACGATGCTATGGAATGTCGTTGCGGAAGCAGAAATTGTCGGAAAACAATCAGGGGGACGGATTGGAAAAGAAAAGACTTGCAGGAAAAATATAAAGGATATTTCTCGTGGTTTCTTGAACAAAGAATTAAAGACTCCAGAGTTTAAAAGTTTCCTCACAGATGCTCACAAGAGGTCCTTTTGCGAGGCTATTGTTGGCTTTTTCATTTGCATTCTGAAACAGATAAAATTCCGTAGGTCTTCTTATAGTGGTCGAACAGCTCTTTTAATCGTGGAGTAATCTCAGAAACTCTTACCAACCTTCCCTTAGTCATGACTAATGGGTCAACGACTCTTGGTTTGTTCGGTCCGGAAAATTCAGCCAAATCTTTCTCAACGTAAACAAATCTCGTTGAAGGATTTAGTCTTTTTACGTAATTTTGGACATCATTATCATCAACCCCTTTGAGCTTAGCGAAAACTTCTGAATCGGTTTTGAAAAAATCGTCAATGGTAATCCTTTTCAATTCGATGGCTTTTTTAAGAGCTGCTGCTAAAAGGTAAAAACTGCCATGAGAATTGGGGTCAAGCCATAAAAGCCTTCCGGCGTTAAGAAATAAAATTGCGTAAAGCGAAGCAAGTGATCTGTCTTTGAAATAAAACACTGAGTCTTTGATAAAAAGTCCGTTAAGAAACTCTTTAACTAGTCGATCTGGGAAAATTTGATCGGGTCGAGTGTCCCTGAGAAAATAGTCTATTCTGTCAGCGGAGAGATCGGGGAGGTCAGCTTCTAAAAGATGAAATTTTTCCTTGTTTAAGATTTCTTCAACATTTATTTTGTGTCTTGTTAAAATATCAGGAATTTCCGAATTTAAAATGATTCTCTCGGTGAATTGCTCGTGGAAAGTATGGTTTTGGGTGGGAAACACAATGTCAATCACGTGAGAAAAGGCGGTATGTGGCGTGTCATGAAGCAAGCCGGCAATCTGTTCCTTTGGACTGGCTTTAAAATGCCTGAGCAAATGCCAAACACCAATGCTGTGCTCATAACGGGTTATGTCTCGTGATGGCTCCAGAAAAACCGGCCCGCCAGATTGATTTATTTTTTTTAACCTTTGCACGGGCGAACTGTTTATCAGCTCATTAACTAGCGGGTCTGCTATGCGAATTTTGCCGTAAGTCCTGTCGTCTAGAATCATTTAGGAGATGATAGCAAGGTGCACGGAGGTTTGAAAGGCCCACAAGAGGTCCTCTTGTGAGGCAAAATCGGTATATATGATAGTTACGGGTTAGTGTTGGTTTTTTGGGGGAAAATTAGTCGGCCAATTCTTTACAAAGGTTAGAAAGACAACTATAGTGAGATTGTGAGTTCTTATTGTCTGCCGTTTGAGAATGTTGGAAAAGAAGACACGCCGGTGGTTGGGGGAAAGGGGGCAAACCTCGGAGAAATGGCGTCGTTCGGCATGCCGGTGCCGCCGGGGTTTGTGGTGACGGCCAAAGCCTACCGAGATTTTTTGGAAAAGGGCCAGCTCAAGCCAAAGATGGAGGAAATTCTAAAGGGGCTGGATGTAGAAGATTCGGAGAAATTACAGCAGGCATCAAAAAGGGTCAAAGAACTTCTGATCACGGCACCAATTCCCGAAGAGATAAGTAGGGAAATCGTCGAAAGTTACCAGGAACTGTGGAGAAAATTGAGCTCTAAACAATCAAGGTTTCACAGTCTTCTCCAAAGTCTGGGGATGAGCAGAGTGCGGGTGGCGGTCCGGAGTTCGGCCACAAGCGAGGATTCAAAAGAGGCGTCGTTTGCCGGGCAAAACGAAACTTTCCTGAACATCGCCGGCGAAAATGAGGTGGTGACGGCAGTCAGACGGTGCTGGGCGTCGCTTTTTGAAGGGCGATCAATTTTCTACCGGGTGCAAAACCACTTTGATCACTTTGAATCGGCGATTGCGGTTGTGGTGCAGACAATGGTGCAGTCGGAAGTTTCAGGAATTTTGTTTTCCATTGACCCGGTGACGAACAATCACGAAAGGATCGTGGTGGAGACGGTTTGGGGTTTGGGAGAATTCATTGTCCAAGGCAAAGTGACGCCGGATCATTACGAGGTGAACAAGGGCGATTTGCTGATTGTGGAGAAGAAAGTGGCGGAACAAAAGATAATGCTGACCCGAAGCCTGACGGGAACGGTCAAGGAAGCCAAAGTGCCAGCAGACAAACAGAGAAAGATTAAGCTGACGGACGAGCAAATCCGAAAAATTGCAGAATTGTCGAAAAAACTAGAGGAACATTATCATTTTCCCCAGGATTCGGAATTTGCGGTGTCCGCCGGAGAACTATATCTGGTCCAGACGAGACCGATCACCACAACAGAAAAAGGGGTCGTGAACACGGAAGACCTGCAAAAACAACTGGCGGGGAAAAAAGTGCTTCTTTCCGGCGCCCCAGCCTCACCGGGAATTGTGAGCGGAAGGGTGAAGGTTCTTCACAGTGCGAAGGAAATTGGCAAGATTAAAGCGGGCGATATTTTAGTTGCGCCGCAGACCAACCCGGATTTTGTGCCGGCAATGAAGAAAGCAGCGGCAATTGTGACCGACTCGGGCGGGCGGACGTCACATGCGGCGATTGTTTCCCGGGAACTGGGAATTCCCTGCGTGGTGGGAACGGAAAAAGCGACAAAGACACTGCGGAGTGGGACGATGGTGACGGTCCAGGGGTCGGAAGGAAGAGTGTACGCCGGGGAAATAACGGTTCACAGTTCACGGTCCACAGCGAGAGAAAAGCCGGCTGGGGAGAAAGTGGCGACAAAGACCAAAGTTTATGTAAACCTGGCAGAACCGGAAAAAGCCAAAGAGATTGCCGCTCTGCCGTGCGACGGGGTCGGGCTCCTTCGGGCGGAGTTTGTTCTGGCGGGGATGGGAGTGCACCCGAAACAGGCCATAGCTGAGCACAAAGAAAAGGAATTTACGGAAAAGCTGGCGGCGGGGTTGCGGACTTTTGCGGAAGCTTTCTATCCCCGACCGGTTGTCTACCGAGCCACAGACTTTAAGACAAATGAATACCGGTCGCTGCGGGGCGGGGACAAATTTGAACCGCACGAGGAGAACCCGATGATTGGCTTTCGGGGAGCTTTCCGCTATATGCAGCAGCCGGAGGTTTTTAAGATGGAAATTGACGCGATTAGAATAATCCGGGAAAAAGAAGGTTTCAAGAATTTGTGGCTCATGATCCCCTTCTGCCGGACGATAAAGGAACTGGAAGAAACAAAGGCGCTTATCAATAAATTTGGACTGACACGGAGCGAAGGGTTTAAGTTGTGGATGATGTGCGAGATTCCGTCGAATGTCATTCTGCTAGAGGAATTTATTAAGGTCGGGATCGACGGCATTTCGGTCGGGTCGAACGATTTGACGATGCTCACTTTGGGAGTGGATCGAGATAATGAGACCGTCGCCTCGGAATATAGTGAGCTTGACAAATCAATGCTCATTTCTTTTGAAAAGATCGTCAAAAGTTGCAAAAAAATGGGAGTGACTTGCTCGATGTGCGGCCAGGCGCCTTCAGACTATCCGCAACTCACAGAAAAGCTTGTCGAATGGGGCATTACCTCGGTGTCGGTCAATCCCGATGTGGTTTTTAAGACAAGAGAGATTGTAGCGGAGGCAGAAAGGAAGCTTTGATGAAGATCGGAAGTATTGAGGCGGCAAAAAGTTTAGCTTCACTGGGGAACGAGACAATCAAAGTGGGAGTGACTTTGGAAACCGGGCAGACAGCGACAGTATCGCTTCCGGCGGGCATTTCGGCGGGGAAATATGAAGTGAGGAGTGTTCCCGCCGATGAAGCGTTAGGGGAAATACAGCGCGTCCAGCGAGAAATTGTCGGGGCAGACTGGAGTCAGGAAAGTCTCGATGAAAAACTGGTCAGCGGGCACTTGGCCGGGAACACGACGTTGGGAATTTCGGCGGCGTTCTGGAAAGCGCAAAACAGGCAGGTGGTGGGGCAGACAAAAAAATTTCCTAAGCTGCTTCTGCTGCTTTTTGAAGGCGGAAAACACGGCAATGAGAGGATTACGATGCAGGAATTCATGCTCGTGGAAAATAGTCTGCAAACGGCTGTTGCCGACTTTAAAAAAATTCGCGAGTTTTTAAACTCGCAGGGTATTGAAAGTACGGTTGGGGCCGAAGGAGGATTTTCGCCAATTAATTTTACTAATTTACTCGTTCTGGAAACAATCACGGCCGTCTTTCCCAAGCGTGATTTGGCTCTGGATGCGGCGGGCAGTTTTAAGGCAGGCGAAGTGGATTACGAAAAAATTCTGCGAGACTACCAAATTATCTCTTTAGAGGATCCTTATGGGGACGAGGACTGGGAGAAATGGAAAGAATTGTACCGGAAAGTGGGCGACAAAGTGCTGATCGTCGGTGATGATTTGACGACGACAAACCCGGAAAGGATTGAGCGGGCGATTCGGGAGAAAGCGATCAATGTGGTGATTATTAAACCGAACCAGAACGGGACAATTACTGGCACATTGGCGGCAGTGAGGCTGGCCCGCGAAGGAGGACTCAAGGTGATTGTGTCGCACCGCGGTGAAGAAACGGAAGATGACTGGATTGTGGATTTTGCCCTGGAGGTCGATGCGGATTTTGTGAAGTTTGGCGGGATGGACCGCGGGGAAAGGGTGGCCAAGTATAATCGGCTGTTGGAACTGGGGATGGAATAGAGGGTTAGTGAACGTAGAAGCTGGTCGGGGAAGACTTGGTAATTTCTTTAAAATCTTTGGACAACTTCTGAATCTTAGGGTCAATGATGATTTGGCAATAGCCATAGTTCCTATTATTGTCATAGAAATTCTGATGATAATCCTCGGCAGCGTAAAAGCTGGTGTAGGGGACTATTTCGGTCACCACGGGGTTAGGGTACATTTTTGATTTTTGTATCTCTTCCACTACTTTCTGGGCAGTTTGTTTCTGTCCGTCGTCATGGTAGAAAATTACCGAACAGTATTGAGTCCCTATGTCAGGGCCTTGTTGGTTTAGAGTCGTCGGATCAAGGAGGTGAAAAAAGACATCGAGGAGTTGTTCAAAGGGGATTATTTTAGGGTC
>CAZSSJ010000004.1:49202-81272 GCA_964609775.1 uncultured Gammaproteobacteria bacterium | reverse complement strand
TGTGGACAACTTGAGAAATTAAGGCTTTTGGGACACTAAATGTCCGAAGTCAGGAAGGGGTGGGAGCGACTCCGACGCAGGCAGAAGCAGCCGAGGGTGAGGCGCCGGCGGAAGAAAAGAAGGAGTAGGGGTTAGTTCAAGGTGGCGGCAATTTGGGCCAAATCTTCGTTGTTTGGATCGAGGCGACGGGAAATCTGTAGAAATTTTTTGGTGTCGAAAGGGCGATAGAGCTGCCAGTGGAGAAGGGCGAGTTTTAAGTAGGCGTCACGGTAGTCAGGACGGGTTGAGGCAATTTTTTGCCACTTAAGAATGTCGTTTTGCAGAATAGAGGGTTTTTGTTGCAGGAGGGTGACTTCCTGAATTTTTTGGGTGCTTCCGGCGCGAGAAAATTCCCTTCTGGCCAGCTCCAATTGATTAAGGGCGAGGAGAATCTCGCCGAAGTCGTCGTGGAGCTGAGGACTGTCCGGATTTTGGAGCAGTTGGGTTTTGAGACGGTCGACGGAGGTTTGGGGGGCGGAAATGTTTAGGATGAGGATGAGGAGAAAGAGGGAGGGGAGGAGGACGGTTAGCTCCCGGGCGAGGCGAAGAAGAAATAGGCGGGGAAATTTTTTTAGATGGTGGAGGATTTTTCTTCGGACTTTCATTTTCCTTACTTTATCACAGCCGAGCACGACATGAAACCAACACAAAGTGAATTTAAATGTTCTGACAGGTTTTCGGACACAGTTTCGGAAGCTAGTTTTGGCCGGAAGAAAGGCATTTTTCGGAAAAGAAATCGCATAGTTAGTCCTCAGGAACAACGAATTCACTGTGAAGAGAGAACTCCTTTAAATTTCGTGCTTTCATGTCATGACTGTTCGGCAACTTTCTTGCTCGTGCGAAGAAAGTTGCACAAAGAAGCACGCCCTAGTCTGCGCAAGCGACAAAACTATTTCTTCGAAATTCAGGGAGCCCTCTGGAATTCATCCTTTGACAGGCCCAGGATCCAGTTCCAGCTTCCCTTGAATTTCTTAGAAAGTTTTGTTTCGCTTGCTCCGCCAAGGGATTCAAGGAATTTTTTAGGCGGGGATCAGGATTAGAAGGAGTTGGAGTTATTTAGAGGTTGGCCAGGGGGAGATGATGAGGGGGTTGTTTTTTTGACGATAGGGAGTGAAGATTTGCCAAATTTCTTCAGTGACGAAGGGCATGAAGGGGTGTAACAGTTTAAGGCATGTTAAATAAACATGTCTGAGAACGGAAAGTTTTGTCAGTTTATCAGTCTCGTTTAATTTGAAATTTGAAATTTGAAATCCTTCGGCTCCGCTCAGGACAAGTTTACAATTTTCAATGTAGACGTCGGCGAAGTCATGCCAGAGGAATTGATAGAGGTCGTCAGCGGCGATGCCGAGTTTAAAATTATCTAGGTTCTTCGTGGTTTTAGAGATTAAGAGATTGAGCGATTTAGTAATTTCTTTGTCGTCCTTAGTTAAGCCGAGCATTTTTGGGTTAAACCAAGGAACGTCTTTGCCTTCAAGGTTTTGGAGAATAAAGCGACCGATGTTCCAGATTTTATTGGAGAAGTTGCGCATGGCACGAACCTTGTCGTCGCTGATAACAATGTCGCTGGCGGGGGCGACACCAATAATGAGAGCCATTCGGAGAGAGTCGGCGCCGTATTTTTCAACTAGGCCGATGGGATCAATGACATTACCTTTGCTTTTGCTCATTTTTTGACCTTTTTCATCGACAACCCGGGAGTGAATGTGGACTGTTTCGAAGGGAACCTGTCCGGTTAGATAGAGGCCAAACATCATCATGCGGGCGACCCAGAAAAAAAGGATGTCCCAGAGGGTGTCGAGAACAGAGGTCGGGTAGAAATAGTCAAAGTCTTCAGGATTACTTTTTAAAGTATTGATTGGCCATTGCCCGGAAAGAAACCAGGTATCGAAAGTATCGGTTTCCTGAACGAAATTTTTTTGGCCGCACTTAGGACAGCTCTCTGGTTGGGTTTCGGAGACAATAATTTCCTGATCGTTTTGGCAATACCAAGCGGGAATTCGTGGTCCCCAGACAATTTGGCGGCTGATGTTCCAATCACGAATGTTTTCCAGCCATTCAAAATAGAGTTTTTCGAAACGTTTGCCGGGAACAATTTTGGTTTTGCCTTCTTTAACGGCCTTGATTGCCGGTTGGGCGAGGGGTTTAGTTTTGACAAACCACTGTTCAATGGTGAGGGGTTCAATGGGTGTTTTACTCCGGTAACAGATGCCAACGACGTGCTTGTAATTTTCGTCAGTTTTTTCAATGAGGCCTTTTTCCTGCAGATCTTTGACCACTTGCTCTCTGGCTTCTTTGACTTTTAGACCAGCATATTTTCCGCCGTTTTCTGCAATTCTTCCTTCTTTAGTGATGGCGTCGACGATCGGGAGGTGGTATTTTTGAGCAACGTCAAAGTCGGCAAAGTCGTGGGCGGGGGTCAGTTTGACAATCCCTGTGCCGAATTTGGGATCGACGAATTCGTCGGCAATAATTTCCATCTCTTTGTTGGTTAAAGGATTGAGCACTTTGGTGCCAATTAACTGAGAGTGTTTTTTATCTTTAGGGTTAACTGCGAGGTGGGTGTCGACAAATAGTGGTTCGGGGCGGGTGGTAGCGACGGTTATATAGCCGTCGGTGTTTACTTTTTTGTATTTTACATAGTAGAGCGGATCGACTTGTTCGACACGATCGACTTCAAGGTCGGAGAAAGCGGTGCCGCATTTGGGACAGAAATTTACAATCTTTCTGCCCCGATAAACAAGTCCGTCATTATAGAGTTTGATGAAAGTTTGGATGACCTTTTTAACGATTTCGGGTTCCAGGCTATAGTGATAGCGGGTCCAATCAATAGAAAAGCCCAGAAGCTTGAGTTGGTTTTTGTTTAGACCTTTATTTTTTTGAGTAAAGTCCCAGATCATTTGGTAAAGAGTGTCGTGATCGAAGTCAAAGCGGCTTTTGCCCTCTTTGGCGAGATGTTTTTCAAAGACAAATTGGGTTTCGATGCCGGCGTGATCGCCTCCGGGGAGCCAGAGAGTTGGGTCGCCAAGCATGCGGTGATAGCGAGCGAGAATGTCCTGAACGGTGAAGAGTGCGTGGCCCATGTGCATTGGGTCATTGGCATTAGGAAGGGGAAGGATAATGGTGAACGGCTTCTTTTTGGGGTCAATTTGAGGAGTGAAATAGCCGCTGGACTCCCACATTTGGTAGATGCGGGATTCGACTTTGGTGTGGTCGTATTTAGGA
Organism: uncultured Gammaproteobacteria bacterium; assembly: GCA_964609775.1. Classification (GTDB taxonomy): domain Bacteria; phylum Patescibacteriota; class Microgenomatia; order JAMCZE01; family JAMCZE01; genus CAZNUP01. The sequence goes on along the minus strand of CAZSSJ010000004.1, from coordinate 78,011 downwards.
TCCATGAATTATTTATCTGCTTGAGATTGCAAGGACTACTCCTGCTGAGAGGATAACAAGTCCTACTGGCTGAAGCCAGCGGTTAGTTACATGGGCGGAGAGTCTGTCAAAAGATGAGGCGTATGCGGTGTTTCTTTCTTGTAGTCTTGGTAGCATATTATGGAGATTTTATCATTCGATCTTGACAAACTCAAATGACATACTTAAGATCGGGCGTAGAGCATGAGAAAGTTATTGGTTATTAGTTATTGGTTATTGGTATTGTTTCTTCCGGTAGGTTTTCTGACGCTTCATCCAGATCAAGTATTAGCCCAGGGGGAGAATGAACTGTTGCCGGCGGGGAATGTCATTGAATCCGATTACATCCGGGCGGCAAATCAGATTCAGATAGACGGCGAAATCAAAGGGGATGCGTTTTTAATGGGAGGACTGGTGACGGTGAATGGTAAGGTGGACGGAGACTTGTTTATTGCCGGAGGGAAGGTGACTGTTAATGGAGAAGTGGGCAACAGTGTGCGGATTGCCGGGGGAGATGTGGTGTTGAATGGACCAGTGGGGAGAAGTGTGCTTCTTTTTTGCGGAAACTGCAGTGTGAGTCGGCAAGCAACGATAGCCGGGAGTCTGATTGTTGCAGGTGGAAATGCTGATGTATCAGCGCCAGTGATTGGGAAGGGGTTTAGATATTTTGGCGGCCGGCTTTATCTCAATTCGCCAATTAGTAATGAAGCATTTGTGGTGGCAGACCGGGAGTTTTTGTTAGGACCAGCAGCATCAATTTCGGGAGATTTGAAATATACGGGGAACAGCGAAGTGGTGGTGCAACCGGGAGCGACGGTGGCGGGACACATTGCGTACGAAAAAATTAACAAGGATGAACAGTTTCCGCGATTTTTTGGCGCCAAAACAATTTTCAGTGCCTATGATCGCTTCCGGCCAATTGTGGATCTCGTTGGATTTGCGGTCTCGGCACTGGTTGGATATGTGCTTTTAAGTCTGTTTCCCCGATTTTTTGAGAAAGTGGTGACGGCGATTGAGCGGCAGCCTTATGCCAGTTTTGGGTGGGGAGTGATCGTTCTTCTCGCCATTCCGGTCGTGGCGGTGCTGTTTGCGTTGACAATTGTAGGGATCCCGATCACCTTACTTCTTCTGATTGTGGGCTACGTCGTTTTAGTGATGGCGAAGTATCTGATGGCGTTTTTCCTCGGGCGAAGGGTCTTGCTTGCCCGGTGGGGAGAGAGGCGGGGGTGGGCAATGGTGGCCGGGCTGGTTATTTTTTACATCTTAGGATTGGTGCCGATTGTGGGCGGATTAGTTAAATTGCTTTTGATGCTTTTTGCTTTGGGCGCGATGGTGCTGTCATACCGACACAAGGAGATTTTTGAGCAAGATGCGTTGAGAGTGACTTCAGGGAGATCTCCAGGCCGGTCTAGACGGAAGTGATGGTGAGAGAGGGGTTGGCTTGTATTTTGGAAACGCTTCGATGGTTTGGCTGAAAGAAAGCGGCGGAAGCGATGACCGCGGCGTTGTCAGTGCAAAGCTTCAGGGGAGGAACATACAAAAGAATTTTCAATTCACAATTTTTAATTTTCAATTTCATTTTGTTGCGGAGGCGGAGGTTGGCGGCGACGCCGCCGGCCAGAAGAATCGACTTCGGGTGGAATTCTTTGACAGCTTTGAGGACCTTAGCGACGAGGACGTCGGTGACGGCCTCTTGAAGCTCGTGAGCAAGGTTCACGGTTCTCAGTTCACGGTTCACAGTCGATAGTTTATTATATTCGTTTAAGAATGCAGTTTTAAGTCCAGAAAAACTGAAATTAAAATCCTTGGAGTTAATCAGGGGCCGAGGAAGTTTTACTGTGAACTGTGAACCGTTTACAGTGAACTTACTAGCTTCCTGTTCAATGTAGGGGCCGTAGGGGTAGGGGAGGCCCAAGAGGCGGCCGCATTTGTCGAAGCACTCGCCGGCGGCGTCGTCGAGGGTAGTGCCCAGCAGCTCGAGTTTTCCATGGTCTTTCATTAGGACAAGGTCGGTGTGGCCGCCGGAGACGATGAGAACGAGAGCGGGGAAATCTGGTTGCTGGTGGCTAGTTGCTGGTTGCTGGTCAGTTTGGAGCCAATTGGCGTAGATGTGGCCAACGAGGTGGTTGACGGGGATCAGGGGCTTGTTCCAAGCAAGGGCGAGGGATTTGGCGGTTTCGACGCCGATGAGGAGGGAGCCGATGAGACCGGGGCCGACGGTGACGGCGAGAGCATCAACTTTAGAGGCTAGACGCTGGAAGCTGGAAGTTGGATTTTGAGGTTTGAGGTTAGAGGATAGAGGCTGAAGGGACTCGTGGATGACAGGAAGGATGCTTTTTAATTGCGCGCGGGCGGCGCGGTCGGGGATGATGCCGCCATATTTCTGGTGCATCTCCTGGGAAGTGGCGGTGACCAGGGAGAGGAGTTTGGTGCCGTTTTCAACAAGAGCAGCTGAGGTTTCGTCACAGGATGTTTCGATGCCGAGGATGGTCATAGAAGAGTAAGCTGTTTTTTGGGCTCGTTGAAGGTGATTAGAAACGATTCAAAGAAGCCAGCTCGACCGAGAAGGTTGACGGAAACGTTGTAGTTCTTCGAGAAAACGACGGAACATTTAATTGTCTTATGACTGATTTGCAGGTTTAATTCGTGAATGTACCCTTTTATTGACCCCCCAACGCCTTCTAAATCGATTGGCTTCCCTCTTTCAATTTTGATTCCTAATTGAACGGCTATCTCGGGTCGGAAAATTGAGATGGAGGCTCCAGAGTCAACAAGGGCCCAAGTTTTTGTTTTTGGTTGATCTGCTCTTAAATTAACAAAGGCGCTGACAATTGGATAGAAATCGCCTCTCAGTTTTTGGTAGGGGAAGACTTCGGGGAGAAAGACCGTCATAGAATGTAATAGCGTTCGTTTTTTCGGGGCACCTTAAAAGCTGCCGGAATTCTCTCGTCGGGAGTTTTGCTTCCAACGGGTTTAGTGACCAGAGGAGCGATTTCTTTGAAAGATTTGGCTGCGGCGACAATTTTTTCCCTAGTAGTGTCGACGGCGACCCACATGCCGGCAAACTTAGATAGCTGCTTGGTGGAAAGGTTTACTTTCTTCATGATTTGATTATACACCTGACTTTCTATCCTGAGCTTAAGGCTTAAGTTTTTGTACCACGAAGATAGCGAGCCGGCCAGGGAATGTAGTTGGAATTGACCGTTTCGTCGATTAAAACTTCGTCTCCGCGAGTGACTTTTCGTTTGAAATAGACTTTAGCTCCGGCGTGGGCAGTGTCGACTTGCTTGACTTGGCTGGCGGGGAGGGTGGGGTCGTCTTCATATACTGGTTCCGGAGGAGGGGAGGTAGAAAGGAAGTAAGGGCCGTCAATCGTGGTTTGGCGGCCGTCGGCGGTGCCGAAGATGTCAAAGGTGAGCTGCTTTTTTGCCTGGTCAAAATTTGCCTGGAGGAGGAGCCAGTGGCCGGTGTCGTTTTGGAAGCGGAAGTCGGGGGAGGGGGGATAGACGGTGGCGTCCAAGCCGGGGAAAAAGCCACCCTGCTCATAGAAGCCGACGCGATAGGCATGGGCGACGCGCTCAACGACGGGGAGGCCGGCGTTTAAGACGGCACGATAGAGAGTGGTGGAAACCTGGCAGACACCACCGCCGTCGTCAAGGACGGTTTTGCCTTTGATGATAGAATAGGCTTTTTGAAAGCCGAAGACGGCGGAGACGGTGCCAATGGACTCATTGAAGGAGAAAATTTCTCCCGGGGCGACGAGGCGGCCGGAGACTTTTTGGGTGCCAAGGCTAATGTTATAGACGCGGCCGGGAATGGAGTCGTAGAAATAGGATTTGCCTTGGCCAAGAAGATCATGGAGGCCGTAGGTTTCGGCGGCGGAAGTCTGGACAGAAGGGTAGACGGTTTTAGTGTAGAGGGGGATGTTTAAGGAATCCCCTCCGCTGCCACCCCGATTAGTCAGAAAGAATTTTGTTTGAGAGACGAGTGAGGGGATGATTTTGGGGCGGTCGAGGGCGAGGCCGTTTTTGGAAGGGGAGAAGGCTTCGACACGGCCTTTGCGATCGGGGCCGGCTTCGGGATTAAAGTCAAAAATGGCGCTGACGGGTTCTTTCTCGATGAGGGGGGCAACGGCGTCAAGTTTTTGGCCGAGGAGGCGGGAGTGGTAGCTAATCTCTAGAGGAAGGTTGATGGCGTGGTTATAGGCGGCGACGATTTGCAGAAGGTTGAAATAGGGATTCGGGGTTTGCCGGCCGATGGAGAGGGCCCGGGAGGCCATGAGACGGGTGTCGAGGGCGAGGTTCAGCTCTTGGGCGGTGGCGGCGAGGGAAGCTTCGGGAGAGGAGAAGTGGAGGGTCAGGGGAGGAGTCGGGCCGAAGCGGTAGGTGGTGGTGAGGACAGTGGCGATTTCCTCCTCAGTCTTTCCAGAGACATCGACGGAAGCAACTTTGACGCCGGGGAAGGCGCGATCTTGGTAGCGGCTCATGAAGACAAGGTAGGCGACGGAGAGGAGGATGAGGGTCGTGGTGACGGCGCCAAGACAGAAAAAAAAGGCAAGGTGGAGGAGGGTGAATAAGCGTTGCATATGGGTATAGTTTTTGATACCGTTATTTTACACGAAGATAGGACAAGGGGACACTTATGGATAAGAAGGTCTTAATTTTAATCGGGATTGTATTTATTATTCTGATCATTGCCGGAGCGGCGACGGCCTTTTTTCTTTTTAAACAGACGGGGCCAGTGACGCTGACGTATTGGGGGCTGTGGGAGCCGGAGTCGGTTTTTTCGGAAGTGATCAGTGACTACGAACGGACGCACCCAAAGGTTAAAGTGAAATACCAGAAGGCGTCGCCGATTCAATATCGGGAACGGATGATGACGGCGATTTCTAAGGATGGCGGACCGGATATTGTGCGGATTCACAACAGTTGGCTTCCCATGCTGAAGAATTCTCTTCAAGCGGCGCCGACGAATGTTTTTCCGGCGGAGGAGTTTCAAAAGACGTTTTATCCAGTAGCCAGTGCTGATTTTGTGGCTGACGGCCGGGTTTGGGCCGTGCCGCTGGAGATCGACACGCTGGCCATGTATGTTAATGAGGACGTTATCCGAGCAGGCGGAGTGGCGGTGCCGACAACGTGGGAAGAGTTTAGTCCGGTGGCGTCGAGATTGACGGTCCGGGATTCGGCGGGAAGAATTCAGACAGCTGGAACGTCTCTGGGGGGGGCGGCAAATGTGGATCACTGGCAGGAGATTTTGGGACTGATGACGCTTCAAGCAACGACGCAGACGGGGGCGAGTGTTAATGCGGGGAATTCCCAGGCGGCAGTTGAGGCAATGCAGTTTTACACCAGTTTTGAGAGCATTGACCGGGATTGGGACGAGACGCTGGATGCGTCGACGCTGGCGTTTGGCAATGGCAAGGTGGGGTTTTACTTCGGGCCGTCGTGGAGATATTTTGACATTAAGGATATCAGCCAGGGAAAGGTGAATTTTAGCGTGGCGCCGGTGCCGCAGTTGACGGGCGGGACGACGGTGAACTTCGCAACTTATTGGGCGGAAGCGGTGTCGAAGAAGAGTCCGCACGGGAAAGAAGCGTTTGAGTTTTTGAAGTATTTGTCGAGCAAAGAAGTGCTGACGAAACTTTATGCGGCGGAAACGTCGATTCGGGGGTTCGGGGAGCCGTATTCCCGGGTGGATATGGCGTCTCTTTTAGCCACGGATCCGGTGGGAAGCGTGGTCATCTCCCAGGCGCCAACGGCGAAGAGCTGGTATTTAGCGGGGTATACGAATGATGGGGAGACGGGGATTAACTCCAAGGTGGGGAAGTATTATCTCGATGCGGTCAACGCGGTGAATCAGGGGAGTGAAGTTGCGAAGGTGATGGAGACGGTGGCGGCGGGACTGGCGCAGGTGTTGGGGAGTTATGGAATAAGGTAATTGGTTAATTAAAAGGATGAGCGACGGAGGTGTTGCCAGTGAATCTAATACTTTTGCTCGATATGGGGATCCGGGAGCGACATGGCGTCTTGATAGAGAAGGGCAGCCACAAATAACTCCGGGGTTGGTAGAGCTTACTTTTAAGAAGGGACGATGGGATAATAGTTGGTTTTTTCGAAACTGGAATGAATTTGTGGGAGGGGGGACGACAGTTGAACAGAAAGAGGTTCTAGCTTATCAATTTACCTTCTTAGTAAATGTTTTGCTGCGTGATGAACCTATAGAGAAGAGAGTCCTATTAATAAAACATATGGTAGAGGCGGTAAGAAATTACACGCGTTTGGAGAGAAGGGACGGGCAAGCTTCGTACGATTCCGATCCGGTTTTGAAATCTCTCGGTTTGCCACAGCTAGTGTCGGCTATTAATATTGAGCCCGGTAGACCACATCCAGGATTAGTGATGCATGAAGGAGTCCATCTGCTTCAGACAGAAGGTTACTTGCCTCAATTGGATGCACTAACTTTTGCAGTAGGTAAGGTGGCACAGATGCAATTTGGGGAAATTGGTTTTGTGAAGACAGAGGATGGGGAAGGAAGCTTTCTTCTAGAGTATCTTGATAGAGATAAATACTTGCCACTAGTCTTAGCTGGTCAGACGGCTAAAGCTTTCGCTAATTGGGTTCGTTATTATGACCCGGATGACTTTTTTTGGAAATACCGTGACAACGAAGAGGCGATAATGAGTGTTTTAAAGCAGACGAATGAACGGGAAGCTCCTGATATGTTTGGAATAAAGGGTAAAAATGTTTACACGGCTCTTATGAATTGGGGGCACCATCGAGGAGATAGAGCGTTTGCGATTGGTTTGGTTACTGGAAATATGGATCATGCCTGGACGGTTTTATGGAGATATGCGAAAAGTGGGAATTTTGAGGAGGCGGAGAAAGATATCGTGGCAAGGATTATGGAGGGAACGATCGATCGATCGATCGATGATTATTATGATTATCCGGAAGTGAAGTTAAAAGTGAAGGCGGCGGGCGAGGTTTAGGGGTTTGGGTCTCTGGCTCGTTCTTCTTTGGCCAATTTTTTCGTGCGGTCGTAGTGTGCTGATTGTCCTCTTTCCCTGGCGCTTTGTTCGTGTCCGGCTAGACTGTTAGGATCGTCGTTTTCATTTGGGTAGGGTCGTCTTGGGTTCAGGTGCTGGATGAGGGTTGCTTGGAGGCGAGCAAGCTGCTCGCTGGTGAGACCAGTTACAATGACCCATTTGCCTTCTGAGTTTCGGAGAGGCAAGTCGACTTCTAATCGTGTGTCGTTTGTTTTCATGATCACATTATAGTTTGGGCGACGCTGCTCGGTGTTGGTGTTGTTGTTTCCGAGAATCGTGGTGAGGACTTCAAAAGGGGTGTCCAGGCTTGGCCTCCAATAACAACGGCTCCATCAGGGTTTATAACAAATCCTGGTGCGTGGTGGTTAATGGGGGAAACTTTCTCTCCAGTTTGGAATCCGGTACTGGTTCGCACAGCGTATTCTTTACCGTCGAGTTGAATATTGATAGCGAGAGGGTCGAGGTCGCCTAGATTTCCGCCGAAAAACATAAGATCGTCTTTCCCTCTTCGAACTAGAGTGTACTGAGCGTAAGTGAGAACGTCTTTCCAAAGAAGGTTTCGGACTTCGGCAGCACGCTTCTGGAGAAACGAAAGCCCATATGGGGCAAGGCGATCGGCGATGTCTGCACTTCTGGCGAGGAGGCGATCGACGATGGGGCGGGATTCGGCGCTAAGACGGTTGAGGGTGGCAAGTCGTTTTTGATTTGCTTCAAAATCGGGAGGGACGCCGTGGGCGAGGGCCTGCTTAGCGGCAAGTTCGAGAGGGTTGATAGCTGAGTTGGGGACGGTCGAGGAATCAGGTGAATTAGGCATGGTGAGTAGTTAAATAGGCATCAACAACCTGTTTTTGTTCGAATGAGAGTTGTTCGCGAAATTTAACATAGAAGCTATTGAGATTATCCAAAAAAGTCTGGGCGAATCTTTGCAAGGCGATGTTTCGCTGTGTTTCGTTCAGAACATCCTCAATTATACCAGAAAGGTCTTTTTGTTCCGAAGCGTTTAGGATTTCGTCGTATTTCTTTTCTAAAAGGGTCAGTTGTTCAGGAGTTAAGCCGGCTTCAAGCACAATCCAATCAAGAAAGTCTTTTAAAGATTGAGACCAGACCGAGAGCCAGAGTTGATTTATCTTCTCGTCAGAATAGCCGGCGATTTTGCAGATTGATTTAAAAGTTGGAGTGGGCGGGTTCATGGCGTTTTATTTATCGGCCTCCTCTTGCCAATATTTAAACACGTCGCGGGCGACGACGGCAAGGGTGGAAGCGAGGGGGACGGCGAAGATGGCGCCCCAGGCGCCGGCGAGCTTATAGCCGATCAAGAAGGAAAGGAGGACGACGACGGGATGGATCTGGAGGGCTTTGCCTAAGAGTCGGGGGGCGAGGAAGTTATAGACGATCTGGGCAGCAAGAACGAGGATGGCGGCAGTGATGAGCAGTTTTTGAGGGGAGATGGCGAGAACGGCGAGGAGAGGGGGAAAGAGAAAGAGGATGGCGCCAGCGACGGGAATTGTGGCGAGGAAGGCGGAAGCAACGCCGGAGGAGAGGGCGAAGTCAATTCTTAAAACCCAGAGGGTGAGGAACGTCAGGAGGCCAAGAATGAGACCAAGAAAGACCTGGATGCGGATGAAGGAAGCGAAAGTGGTGTTGATGACGTGCTCAAGGAAGAGGTATTCTTCTTTGTAGTCTTCAGGAATGAGGCTGAGGATGAGGCGGGAGATTTCTTGGCGGGAAAGGAGGAAATAGAAAGACAGAATGAAAACGAGAAGAAGAATGGTGGCCAGAGAAGCGATTTGTGAGGCGAAAGTGATGGAGCTGGTCAAGGTGGTGGTGAGAAAAGTCTCAACCCGAGTGGACCAGATGGAGTTTGAAGGAATGAGGACGGGGAGGGTGGTGGAGAGCTGGGAGAGCTGGACAACGGTGGTGGGGACGATGAGGATGAGGAGGGTGGTGGCGATGGCGGCCAGGGACAGGTAGACGACGACGGCGGAAGTGGTGCGGTTGAGACCTTTTTTAGAAAGGTAGGTGACGGCCGGTTCGAGGATGAAGGCCAGAATCCAGGCGAGGAGGATGATGAGAAAAATGTCGGCGAAGAGAGACAGGAAGGAGCCGAAGATGGTGAAGAGATGCCAGGAGAGGGTGATGATGCCAAGATAGGCCAAGATGCGCCATTCGGGGAATTTAGAGAGGGATTTAAACATAGGGGCTAGCAGCTAGGGGCTAGGGGCTAGCAAAGGTATAATAACCTCGATGCGAGTAAAGTTCAACGAGTTTTTGGCTTTGGTTTATGCGGATATTTTCGATTATCCACTAACTCAGGAGGAAATGAGGTTGTGGCAAGTTGTTCCAGGATTTCAGCAGATGAAAGCGGATTTAGCAGATGAAAAGGTCGAGAGGAAGGGAAGCTTTCTTTTTTTGAAAGGGCGGGGGAAGCTCGTGGGGTTGCGGAAAGAGCGAGAAGAGATTTCGAAGAAAAAGTTACTTAAGACTCTTAGATTACTTGAGATTCTTAGGAAGGTATGGACGGTGAAGGCGGTTTTTGTGACTGGGTCGGTGGCGGCGGGAAATGCGAAAGAAGAGTCGGATATTGATTTGATGATTGTGACTAAGCAGGGGAGTTTGTGGGTGACGAGACTAACGGTAGTGGGAATTTTGAAAGCGATGGGGAAGTATCGGGGGAATCAGGGAAATCAGGGCGATAAGATTTGTCCGAACATTTTTTTGGACGAGGATCATTTAGGGATTGGGGAAAGGAACCTGTATACGGCGCATGAAGTTCTTCAGGCAAGGTGTGTGTTTGATCGGGGAGGGATTTACCTCGAGTGGTTGAGGAAGAATCGGTGGGGGAAGGAGTATTTGCCGAAAGCATACAAATATCAAATATTAAATATCAAATATCAAAAATACAGATTAAATCACAAAAACTTTTTCGGGGTTTTGCTGCTGATAGAATTGATGGCTTTTCTGGGGCAGTATCTGTTTATGAAAGTGAAAATTACTAATGAGCGGGTGGGGTGGGGGTACGCGTTTTTCCACCCCAGGGATCTGTCGGTGGAAGTTTATCAGGAGTTTTTTAGGAGACTTAAAAGAGTGAATGTGATACAGTAGTGCCGATGAAACGACTTCTCATAACGGGGTTACTGGTGGCTAGTTGCTTGTTGCTGGTAGGGAACCAAGTTTTTGCCGAGGAGTGCTCGAGCAGTTGTAACGGAATTGAGGAGTGCCAGAGCAAGATTGACGAATGCCAAAAACTCCTGCAAATGTCAGTGAGCGCGACGAAGCCGCATGAGGAGAAGATTGCGGAGATGGAGGCGAATATCGCGGCGATTGAGGCGAACGTGAAGTCGCTTTCAGCGCAAATTGACAAGAAAAAGACGGAAATTATGAAGAATGAAGGGAAACTGGTAGAAAGACAGACACTGCTGGAGTCGGCCGTGCGGGAATTTTACAAGAAGGACTATCAGTCGGGGGTGGAGTATGTTTTGTCGACCTTTTTTTCTGGGAAAAACGTGGGGGAGACGATGCAGCTTCTGGGTTACCGGCAGAGTTTGATTAACCAGCAAAAAACTTTAATTGCGGGGCTGGTTTTGGAGATTACCGACCTGTCCGAGGCAAAGAAGAAGCTCGAGGAGACGCAGGGCTGGCTGGCGGCTAAGAAGCAAAACCTGGAGGCGACCTTAGCCCCGATTCGGCAACTGGTTTTGGGGGCGAAAGCCTATCAATCGCAATTGACACAGACAGTGGGGACACTGTCAGCCCGGCAGCAGCAGTTGTTAGCGGAGAAGACCGGGAATTTTGTGACGTCGGTGGGGGAGGTGCCGCCGGCGGATGACCCAGCGTCACGCCCGGATTATAATCCGGGATTTAGCCCGGCATACGCTGGTTTTTCCTTCGGTGCGCCGCATCGGAAAGGTATGAGCCAGTATGGGGCGCTGGGTCGGGCAAAGTCAGGCCAGAGTGCGGAGGACATTCTGCACGCTTATTATGGAGGAGTGGAGATTAAGAAAGATTACAATACAGGCATCAATATTAATGTGCAAGGTTACGGGTCGTTTAATTTGGAAGACTACGCGAAGAGAATTTACGAAATGCCGGGGAGTTGGGGAGATGAGGGGGGGATGGAGGCTTTGAAGGCGCAGGCAGTGGCAGCGAGGTCGTATGCCTTAGCTTATACTAATAATGGTTCCGGGTCGATTTGTGCGACTGAGTCGTGCCAGGTCTTTAAGCCCGCGGAAAAAGGTGGGAAGTGGAATGAGGCGGTTGAGGCAACGCGCGGGTGGGTAATGGTCGCTTCCGGTCAACCTTTTTCGGCTTGGTATGCGGCGTCATCGGGGGGATATAACTATGCGTACAGCGCGCAGGGGCACTCAACCTCCGGGGGGTGGGACACGAAGTGCGGCAATCAGAGTTGTTGGACGGGCGATGCGTACGAAAAGATTGCGGGGTCGCCGTGGTTTTATAAGGCCTGGTACCGACCGAGAAATGGATCGGCGAGCCGGTCACACCCCTGGCTCAACAAGGAAGAGTTTGTGGATATTGTGAATGCGGTACTTCTTTATAAAAAGGACGGAGGAGCCTTGTCCCACTTGGGGCAAACTGATAAGAGTAATCCGGACACGTGGAGCAGGGACGAGGTAGTAAGGCAGTTAGGTGGTGAGGCAGTAGGTAATGTAACGGGAGTTTCAGTGAGTTACAGCACCGGAGGGTATACGAGCAGCGTGCGCCTGGAGACGGACCGCGGCGGGAAAGATTTTTCCGGGGGCGATTTTCGCCAGATTTTTAATTTGCGGGCGCCAGGGGAAATCTATATTCCCAGCGCCTTGTTTAATTTAGAAAAGAAATAGGAGTAATCACGAATATACGAATCTAGCGCAAATATACGAATATACGAATTTGGAGGAGTATACGCTATAATCAGACTTATGCCGAGATTGAAAGTTGATAACGTTGAACCCGACGAGGCAGCTAGGAGCGAGGAGCTAGGGGCTAGCAATAGTGAAGTGGTTGGTTCGGCTGTAGAAAAGACGAGTTTAAGGAGGGATCCGAGGTTTCCCAACGAACCGACGACGGATGAAGAGTTGCGCCGGGTGTCAGGGAGCCCAATGGCGGCGTTTGCGGCGTTCCCGGCTCAAGTTCATTTTTCCGGAGAGCACAAGGATGAGGACATTATTCTTCTTCTTCGAGCCCACCCAGTTACCAACGTTCCTTGGATTTTGATTGTTATCGGAATGGGGCTTTTGCCTTTGATTGTTCTGCCGCTTTTGAGCGCAATAGGGGGGTTGGCGGGGCTTTCGGCGGGAACAATTTTTGTGACAACGGTGTTTTGGTATATGGGGACATTTACCTACGGTCTTTTGAATGCTTTATACTGGTATTTTAACGTCGGGATTGTGACGGGTGAGCGAATTGTGGATATTGATTGGAGTAACGTGATCTACCGAGATGTAGCGTCAGCTCTCATGAGTAAGGTTCAGGATGTCCGGGCGGATCAAGCGGGAGTGTTTGCCGGAGTGTTTGACTTCGGGTCGGTTTATGTCCAGACGGCGGGAACGGAGCCAAATATCGAGTTTCTGCGAGTGCCGCATCCACAACTGGTGGTGCGCAAAATTCAGGAGTTGATGGCAGCGGAAGAAAAGGAATGGGAGACAAAACCTTAACAATATGGAACAGACGTTGACTCTATTCAGCTTTTTTCAGGCACAGCTTCTTATAAAGCTGTTTCTGATTGTTTTGGCGATTTTCTATTTCATTTTTACGCTTGTGGTTTATCGACAAGTGTCGCTTCTGACCCAGACACTGAACAGCAGTATCTCGCCACTAATTAGGACAGCGGCACTTCTTCAGATTTTAGCGGTTGCCGGGCTTCTGGTGTTAGTTTTTCTCTTGGGGTGAAGTTAGGTTGGGGGTTCGTAGGCGATCGTCCCTTCCCACGCAGCGAAACCGGTTTCACTGGCGGCGGTCACGAGGATGTAGTTCTGGCCTTCCTCAAGGGTGAGAGTGGTGGTGAACTTCCCGGCAGAATTGGCGAGAAGGTCTTTTTCGTTGACGGAGACATCGGCGCCGGGAGCGGTGGTGCCGGAAACGGTGATCCTTGGAGTGGTGACGACAGAGTTATCCTGCGGTGAAGCGATGGTCAGTGGGAGGGTGTTTTTTGAGGAGTTAATATCGGCTGAGGGAGTGACCTCTTGAGTGGGGGGTGGGGTTGGGGGAAGGCTTTGGACTGGCGGGGGAGGAGTTGCCGGAGCGGCCGGTTTGGAGGCGAGGGTTTTATAGAAGGCGAAGGCGCCAATAGCAACAGCAATGATAGCCAGAAGAGTGATGAGAAAAAGATAGGAACGGTTCATGAACACGAGTTAACAAAAATAGTTTAGCATGGATGTCAAAGGGTATTGAGGATGTGGCTACTTATGATAGCCGCTGACATCGCGACGTTGTGGCTGTTGCCCAGGCCGAGCATGGGAATGTGGACGACAAAGTCGCATTTTTCCAAGAGTTCGTTCTCGACGCCAGTGCGTTCGTGGCCAAAGAGGAGAGCGAGAGGAAATTGATAGGGGGCTTTTCGGTAGTCAAGGCTTTGGTCGGTTTGCTCGACACCGACGAGCTGGGAAATTGGGGAAATCTGGGAGATCAGGGAGTTGATGTCCTCGTGGTGGTCCCAGGGGACGAAGGGGACGAGCTTGATGGCAGTTTTGTTGATTTCCCGGTCCGCGTGCTGCCGGACGCGGGATTCGCGGGGATCAGGACGGGGATTGGCACTGAGCGTAAGAGGGGGATAACCGGTGTAGCCTGTTAAATAGATTTTTTCGATGAGGAGGGCGTCGGCGAGGCGAAAAAAGAGGCCGACATTTTCGAGGGAGCGGATGTTGTGGAGGATGAAGCTGACTGGATTTCGTTTGAGCCGGCGAAAGTTTTCTGCCGATGGTTTTTGGGCGACGAGCTCGTCGGTGGTGAATTTACGCACATTTTAAGTTAAAAGTCCAAAGTCCAAAATTCAAGGTGAAGTATTAAGTTTCTCAATATTTTTAAACGTTATACTCAGGCCTTGGACTTTTAACTTTTAACTGGTGGTAGTATAATGAATTAACTTCAAAAAAGGTACGGCCTCCGTCGCTAAAGCCATGGAAGGCCAGGGGAGAGACAGGCTGATCATACTCCGGAATTTGATGACAGATCACAGAATTGACAGTTTTCTGTCGCCGAGCCTGGGAAGCATGAGTTTTGAAGAACTTGTAGAGCAGGTTCGGGTGTTTATTTCTAAAGAAGACAATTCTCATTTTAGAATTATCGTCGGGACGGATTCGGAACTGATCTCGAAAGGCGCGGCGCATTTTGTGTCGGCTGTTGTCGTGCATCATGTTGGGCACGGGGGAGTGTATTTTTGGGGACAAGTGACCAGGGATGGAATAAAGGATCTGAGACAGCGGATGTATGAAGAAGCGACGTACTCGCTGGCGCTGGCTCAGAGGTTGATTGATGAGTTTAAAAAGCAGGATCTGCCGCTCGAAAAATTTTTGGAGATTCATGTGGATGTGGGAATGGGGGGAGACACGAAAGTGATGATTGCGGAGATTGTGGGAATGATTCGGGGAAGCGGGTTTTTGTGCAAGACAAAGCCGGAGTCGTTTGGAGCGTCGAGCGTGGCGGACAGGCACACATAACAATTTGAAATTTAAAATTTGAAATTTGAAAACCTCCAGGAGAATTATTACGGTAGATTTCTGAAGAGGAAGAGGGAAGCGGAGAGGTTCCAGAGAAAGAGCATGGTAAGGAAGGATGCTTCAGCAAGCCAAAGACGGCGGAGTTTGCGCCTAAGAAGCAGTACAGAGATAGTTATTAGGGCAGAACTAATTATGAGGGAAATTGGAGCGACCGGATGGTTTATTAGGGAGAGTTTGATTGAGACGTAGAGTTGGCAGATTATTGCTAGAAGAAATGACAGACTGGTTAAGATGACGTGTTGAGGTTTTGGGTAGGGAATGAGGAGTGAGGGTGTGCCTAGAATTAGGACGCCGAGAAGAAGGTAGAGAATAGTAGTGTCGAAGATGGAGGTTTGGAGGCTGAACCAAACAGTGAAGAGGAATTGGAGGCTGAGATAGGTCGCCATTGTCAAAAAGTAGGCTTGGCGAGTTTTTTTGTGCGAGTTTAGAACAGAAAATCCAAAATTGTGGAAAAAGTAGTTAGGAATTTTAGCCGCGAGGCCGGTTAAGCCAACAGCTAGAATCAGGTAGCCTATTAATCCAGAAAGATTGAGAAATAGTGTCATTTCCTTAATGTTAGGAAATTAGGCTTGAGAAGTACAGGGATTAGTAGCCGGTGAAGGAGTCGGAGAGGACGGATTCGGCGGGGATGCGTAGCTTCTTGAAGAGCATTTCCCGGAGGGAAGTGACGAAGGCGGGGGGGCCGGAAACATAAACGGAATTGAGATTTGAGAATGGAGAAGGGAGAATTTTGGTTAGAAGGGAAGGGGTGATGGGGGATTTTTCGCCGGGCCAGGTGGGATCCTGAGTCATTATCGGGACGAAGCGGAAGTTGGGGTTTTGGTGCTCCAGAGTGGTTAGTTCTTCAAGAAAGGCGGTGTCTTGTCGAGTGTGATTAGAATAGAAGAGATGAATTTTGTAGGGGAGGTGGTCGTGAGTGACCCGGGTGAGAATGCTTCTAAAAGGGGTGATGCCGATGCCGGCGGCGAGAAAGACAACGGCGGGTAAACTAGTGGACTTGTAAACTGGTAAACTGGGTAGAATAAAATCGCCTTCGGGGGCGGAGACTTGGATTTCGGTTCCGAGGGGGGCGTGGGAGAGGAATTGTTTGAATGTGGTTTGGCGGATCCGGGTGGTGAAGGAAAGGTGGGGTTCGAAGGGAGCTGAGGAAATGGTGAAAGTGCGGGCACGTCCTTCGGCGTCGGGGTTGGGCAAGTTGGGAATGGTCCAGCCGGCATACTGACCGGCGATAAAGTCATAGTGAAGTGGTTTTTCAAAAAAGAAAGAAAGAGTGTTTTCGGCCACTTCCTGTCGGCTCACCAGCGTTGTTCTAAAGAGATTCATGGCCGATTTATTCTAGCAGATCGAAATTTTTCCAGGTCGTCTTTGATGAGGTGGCAAGCGACTTTGGGCTCGGTGCCAGGGGTGAAGTATTCCGTGGTGATGTTCGGGCAATTCTCGCAAGGAAGGGTGTTAGTGAGAGCGCAGATTTTGACTTCAGTCAGGTTGCTGGGCTTGGGGATGGGAGAATTCGGCTGGTCTTTGAGAAGAAGGGCCATGATGGGGTTCCAGATGGCCGCAGCCCCGGTGTTGCCGGATTCGAGGTAGGGGCTCATAGGGGTGTTGTCATTGTTGCCGACCCAGACGGCGGCGAGGCGGGGATCGGGGCCGAAAGAATAGCCGATGGTCCAGTTGTCACGTTTGGTTTCGGTCGTGCCGGTTTTGACAGAAACGGTGTGGCCGGGGATATTGAGGTTGCTTCTGGGGCCAAAAGCGGGCGTTCGGGCGCGATCATCAGCAAGGATGTCACTGACGAGAAAGGCGGTGCGGGGGGAAAGGACACGCGAGTTGCCAGTGGCTAGTGGCCCTCCTTCACTATCGCTTCGGCGGGTAAACTGGTTGCTAGTATTGCTTTCAAGGATATTGCCTTTATAGTTTTTGATTTGGATGATGGGGTTGAGGTCGACTTTTTCGCCCTGATTGGCAAAAGAGCTGTAGGCGGTGGCTAGATCGGTCATTTTCACTTCGCCGCCGCCCAGGGTGAGAGAAAGCCCGTAGCGGTCGGGGTCAGAAAAAGAGGTGATGCCAAGATTGGTGGCAAACTGGAGGAAGTTGATGACACCGTTTTTTTCGAGGGTTTTGACGGCGGGGATGTTGTAGGACGAGCCCAGAGCGACCCGGGCGGGGATCCGGCCATGGAAACGGCCGTCATAGTTTTGGGGCAGATAGACGGGCTGGCCGGGGACGCGAAAGGCAGTCGGAATGTCATCAATCGGAGAAGAAGGATTCAGAAGACCGCGCTCAAAAGCCAGGGCATAATTGAGGGGTTTAATGGATGAACCGGGACTTCTTTCGGCGGTGGTGAGGTTGACTTGGCCATCGCTTGGTGAGTCAAAATAGTCGATTGAGCCGGTCATGGTGAGGATCTCGCCGGTTTTGGGGTTGGTGATGAGGGCGGCACCGTTGCCGACGTGGAGATATTTTTGGGCGGTGACGCCCTTTTTTAGCAAGGCAGTGGCGGATTCGTAGAGCGGATAGTCGAGAGTGGTGATGACCTGGAGACCGTGGTCGAGGACGTCGGGGCCGTATTTCTTTTGGAGATAGCCTTTGACGAACATGACAAAGTGGGGGGCTTTGATTTCGGTTTCCAGAGGGGCAATTTTGAGGGGTTCACTTTTGGCTTGGGCGGCCTCTGGGGCAGTTAGGTAGTTCTGAGAGACCATAGCGTTAAGAACTGAAGATTGTCTTTCCTTGGCTTTGTCTAGAGATCCGAAGGGAGAGAGGGTGGTGGGAGCTTTAGGCAGAGCGGCGAGGAGAGCGGCCTCGGCTAAGGTGAGATTGCGAGCGGGTTTTTTAAAGTAGGTTTCCGCCGCCGCTTCAATGCCATAGGTTTGGCCGCCAAAGGGGACCTCGTTGAGATACATTTCCAGAATCTGGTTTTTAGTGTAGAGACGCTCAGCCCAGAAGGCGAGGATGACTTCTTTGATCTTGCGGATGACGGTCTTTTCTGGAGTCAGGAGTTTTAATTTGATGAGTTGCTGAGTGATAGTGGAGCCGCCTTGGACGGCCGTGCCAGAGCTGTTGGCGAGAGCAGCCCGGGCGATGGCTTCGGAATCAAAACCGGGATGGTGATAGAAGTTTTTGTCCTCAATGGCAATGACGGATTGGGAGACGTAGGGAGGTAGATTAGTGAGGGCAATTGGCGTGCGGTTTTGGTCTTTGTAGAACTGGTAGAGGAGGGTGCCATGACGATCGTAGATTTTGGTTGTGACTGGGGAGGTGTTTTGGGTGAGGAGGTGGGGGTTGGGAAGGGAGGTGAGGAATAAGTAGGCTTGGAGAGAAGCGAAGGTGGTGAGGAGAAAAAAGCAGAGAGAGATGGTGAGAAGGAATTGGGGGCGAGGGGCGGGGAAGGAGACACGGGAGGCGAGACTAGCAAGAGAGATTGACGGGTGAGGGAGGGAGAGCCGGGGAGTGATGCGGGCAAGGTTAGGAAGGGTGAGGGGTTTTTTCTGAGGTGGGGGGGCGGCGAGAAGAGGGTGACGCTTGGCTTGGCGGCGAAGGAGAGGCTTTTTGGGGAGGCGGGGGATGAAGTGGGCAAGCAAGGAGCGGCCGGAGGCGGTGGCTTTTAGGAGAAGGGTGTTAATCGTGAGGAGGAAGTGGAGGATGAGGTTAAAGTAGGCGGCGAGAATGTTTAGACTGATGGCGCCGGCTTCAATAGTTAAGGAAAAGAGGAGTTTGAGAACGACGAGAAGAGGGGTGCCAAGAGCGATGAGAAAGCTGGCAATGGCACCGAAAATTTTTTTTAGAGTTAGGGCTGATTTTGAAACATGGTTTTTTCTTTTTGGCATCCCTTCGTAAAGGAACAACAAAGGCATGCTTCCCAGGCTCTGGGCGGAATTATCAATTATCAATGGACAATTAGCAAGAATTAAATTAGGCGAATGGAAGCTGAGAGAAGGTTGAGGAATTAGGGGAATTTTAGCTTGACCTCGTCCCAGAGAGGCTTGGCGCTCCCGCCATCATAGCCCAAGGCGAAGATGGCGATGCCACCAAGGCCAGCGTCGTTGACCAAGTCAAATTTGAGGCCGAGACTGCGCTGATTCTCAAACCAGACCTGGCGCCAGGTCTTGTAGTCGGTGTCGAAGTAGGAGAACCAGACGCTTTTGGACTCGTCGTCGAAGTTGACGGAAGCGTGGTTTTTGGTGGCGGTTTCCAGACTGCGGGCATAGGAAGAAATTTCCGGGCCATGGAGGGAGGAAATGGTGAAGGCACCCTTTTGGTTGTCGAGAGTGGGCCATTCGTAGCCATAGAAAGGGACGCCAAGAATGATTTTGGACGGCGGGATGAATTTTTGATAGCCGGCAACGGAGGTGGTGATGTCATATTTATATTTTTCCTTGCCAAAGAGGGGGGCAACGGGGCCGGCGGTTAAGGAAGAGAGGCGATGGAAGTCGTAGCCCATGATGATGACGTGGTCGACGAGGCTGCTCATGGCCGTTAAGTCATAGATGCGGGGTTTTTCGTAGGTGTCGGCGAAGAAGTCGATGGAGACGCGGGAGTCGGGGATTTGCGCTTTGACGGCCTGAGTCATGTTCTGGACGAAGCGAGTGAAGGATTTTTTTAGGTTGTCATCCGGATCACCAGCATACTCAAGGTCAATGTTGAGGTCCTGAAAGTTTTCCTGCTTCATCATCTTGATGGTGTTTTTGATGATGGTTTGTTGACGGACGGGGTTGCTAATGTTTTTGGCGATGGAGTCGGCGGAGAGATTGACTATGGTTAGGCCCCAGCGGGTGCCGTTGCGAAGGACTTTTTCCTTGAGGAGTTGATAGTTGGCAGTCCGGAGCTTACTAATGCCCGGGTCGTCTTGGTTCCAGGTGCCGTCGCCGTTTAAATCGAGGGCAAAGTAGTAGACGGTGGTGAGATTGGTGAGGTCAACCTCGGAGACTTTGCTGAGGTTCCAGTAGGGATAGAAGCCGGCGATTTCTTTAGAAAGCTCGGCGTGGGATGAGAGGATCTGATTGGTGTTTAGAGACGGGGAGACCGTAGATCTTACTTCCTGTGAGTGAGAAGAGGTGTACCAGATGAACGGAAGGCTGGTGAGGGCGCCGACGGTCAGACCGATAAGGATTTGTTTGAAAAAACTTGGCATAAGGGAAAGGCTGTTATAGCGGGAAGTCTAGACCACACATGTCATCAAGACTTTCCATAAATTTAGTGTAGTGAGAGAGAGGCGATAAATCAACTTCAGTCGCTGCCAAGGAAATCGTATAGGAGTTGGAATTCGACTTTAGTGTTGTTGATGACCTGGGTTTTTCGGGGGTTTTGGGTGAGGAGAATCAGGATCTGCTTTCCTTTTTTAATTCGGAGAGGAGGAGAATTTTGATTTCGGAGACCTTTTTGAGGGCCTCGTCATTGGTGAAAAAAGTGTCGCAGTTGTTGGAAATGGCGATGGCGAGGTTGATGGCGTCAGGTGTTTTCAGGGAGTATTTATTTTTTAGCCTGGCGATTAGCTCGATTGAGCTTTGGTCGACAAAAAGCGTTTTGACCGGAAGGTTAATTTCGATTGAGTTGTAGTAGTCGACGAGGGGTTGGTTATTGTCGCTGATTGGTTTAACAAGGAGTTCGGAGATTGATAAGAAGGTGACGAAACCCGTCTGTTTTCTCGCTTTCAGTGTTTTGAACAGTCTTTTTGCTGCGGAGCCGAAGACCTTATTTTTTTCAATATAGTAGGCAATGACGTTTGTGTCGAAGCAAGGTTTTCTCACTTTTTCCCCCACCCTTCCCAGCTTTTTCGCTCCTCGGCGATCACCTTATCCGCTCCGCCGTGTTTTTTATAAAACTCTTCACCGACACCGTAATATTTTTCTATTGGGTCATCAGGTACGGCATAGGCGATGACTGATTTGACGCCTTTGGCTACTTCTTTGACTATGAGCGAGAGCTGATTTCCTGGCTTGAGACCCAGGAGTTTGCGAATTTCTACTGGAAGGGTGATTTGGCCCTGAGAGCTTACGGTAGCCTTATATGATTGGGAGATAGATAAAGAGCTGTTCATGTTATCTTTAACTTACTATAAAATCTAAAGAAAGTCAATCGGGACTAAAGCGCGCAGTCGGCGCAGCCCTTCGGCTCCGCTCAGGGTTGCGCAGGGTTTAGAGTACGCAATCCGCGCAATAATTTTTCTGGAAGGGGTCGGAGATGACGAGGTGATCCTCCTCGCTGAGCTGGTCGGGGGTGGGGTGGTCGTTGGGACTGGGGACTTTATGGGTGTCTTTGTAGACGAGAACTTTTTGCTTTTGACCCCAGACAGTGTCCGGGTCTTTGGGGACAAAGGATTTGATGAAGTATTCGCCGCGCTTGGGGCAATCGTTGTTGGGGAGAAGGCCGGAGAGGGAACAGACTTCGAGAAAGACGATGTTGTCCGGTTTGGTGGGGAAAGGAGCAGGCAGGTCTTTGATGGCCTGTTGCATGAGGATGTGCCAGATGGGAGCGGCACCGGTGTTGCCGGATTCGAGGTAGGGGCTCATGGGGGAGTTGTCGTTGTTGCCGACCCAAACGGCGACGAGACGGGGATCGGGTCCGGAAGTGTAGCCAATCGTCCAGTTGTCAGTTTTTTCTTCGGAAGTGCCGGTTTTGACACTGACAGACTTTCCGGGAATGTTGAGGACGCTGCCAGCGCCGAAGGTGCCGGCGCGAGCGCCGTCATCGAGGAGGATGTGAGAGACGAGAAAGGTGACTTCGGAGGGAAGAACATAATCATCATGGGGAAGCCAAGGAGAGGAGCCATCCCATGGCTCAATTTTCAATTTTAAATTTGTGCGTTCACGCAGAAATTCTGCGCTTTGCGCATAATTTTCAATTTTCAATTTTTCCGTGTTGTCCTCGAGGAGTTTGCCGGAGGAGTCTTCGGCTTTGAGGATGGGCAGGAGGGGGACCTTTTTGCCCTCGTTGGCAAAGACGCCGAAGGCGACGGCCATGTCAACCATTTTGACCTCGCCACCGCCCAGGGTTAAGGAATAACCAAAGCGGTTTTTGTCATTTAGGGTGGTGAGGCCCATGGCGGAAGCGGTGGCGACGAAATCATCGATGGTGTTCAGGGCAAGTTCTTTGACGGCGGGAATATTCAGGGATTGGCCGAGGGCGAAACGAGTTTGGATAATGCCGTGGAAACGGCCATCGTAGTTTCCGGGGCAATAGCTTTTGCCGTTAAAAGGCGGGAAACAGAAGGGAGCGTCGATCCAAGGAGTGGCGGGGGTAGTCGTGCCTTTGAGGAAACCGAGAGCGTAGTTTAGAGGTTTTATGGAGGAGCCGGGACTGCGGCTGGCCAAGGTAACGTTGACTTTCCCTCCGTCGCTGGCTTCATAGTCATGGCTGCCGATCATGGCGAGAATTTCGCCGGTTTTGGGGTTAGTGATGAGGGCGGCACCGTTGCCGACTTTGAGACTTTTCTGGCGAGCGACTTCGGCGGAAAGGGAAGCTTGGGCGTAGTTTTGCAGGTCAAGATCGAGAGAGGTGGTGACTTTGAGACCACCCTGTTCGACGGTTTGTTCGCCGTATTTTTTGACCAGAAGATCTTTTATATAGGCGACGAAATGAGGAGCATTAATGGCACCGACAGTGCTTTTGAAAACGAGGTTTTGCTGTTTTGCTAAGTCGGCCTGGGATTTAGTGAGGTAGCCGTCTTCAACCAGGCGGTCAAAAACGTGGTGCTGGCGATCGATGGCGCGCTGCGGGTCGACGCCGAAGGGGGAATAGTAGGTGGGGGCTTGAGGCAAACCGGCGAGCAAGGCAGATTCGGCCAGGTCGAGGTCTTTGGCGTGTTTATTGAAGAAGACCTGGGAAGCCTCTTCGATGCCGTAGGCAGTGCCGCCGTAGGGGACACGGTTTAAATAGAGGGTGAGGATTTGGTCTTTGGAGTAGATGCGTTCCGTCCAGAAGGCAAGAATGACTTCTTTTATTTTCCTGGTGATCGTTTGCTCGTCGGTCAAGAGGGACTTCTTGACGAGCTGCTGGGTGATGGTTGAGCCGCCTTCGAGGTGACGGTAGAGGATCATGTCTTTGACGGCGCGGAGGATGCCGCCGACAAAATTGATGCCACCGTGGCGGTAGAAATCCTTGTCTTCGATGGCAATTGTTGCCTGACGCATGGCGAGAGGAATGTCTGAAAAGGGGATGACGGTGCGATTTTCGGAGACATAGATGTTATAGAGGAGCTGGCCATGGCGGTCGAGGATTTTGGTGGTTTGGGGGATGGGGGAGTTAGTTAAGGAGGCGGGGGCGGGAAGGTCTTTGAGGATGATTATGAGCGAAAGAAGAATGGGAAGGGCGACGAGAGAAATCAGGAGATAGAGAGGGAGTCCAAAGGAAGTGACGCGAGAGAAAAATTGAAGTCTACTTTTCCAATTAGCGAGGAAGACGGGTGTTTTGGGCCGCCGGGCTGGGGAGGAGGGTTTTTTTGACGCGGAACGTTTTCGACTTTGTGGCATGGATTTGATTATATCCGGCCTTTATTATTAAGGCAAAGTGGGTTATTCTTAGAAGCATGATTTATTTGGCGAGTGACCACCGAGGAATGCTGCGAAAAGAGGAATTGAAGAAAGTTCTGGACGAGATGAAGGAGGAATATCAGGATTGCGGAAATTTGATTTATGATCCGGCAGATGACGAAGTGGATTTTGTAAATCGCGGATGTCAGCGGATAGAAGCAGATACAGTCGATCATAAAGAGAGTACGTGGGGGATATTTTTTTGTGGCAGTGGCGTGATGGTGGATGTGGCAGCGAACAGGTTTTCGCGGATCCGGTCTGTTTTGGGTTTTGCCAAGAAACAAGTAGAGATGGCGAGGCATGATGATGATGTGAATGTGCTGTGTGTGGCGGCGGATTTTTTTGACGCGGAGGAAGTAAAGAAACTTGTCCAGACGTTTTTGAAGACGGAATTTTCGGGAGAAGAAAGGTTTAGGAGAAGGATTGCGAAGTTAAGGGGTTAGTTCGCTATGACTTTAGTGAAGAATTTCGATGAGTTAGCAACGAGTCCGGCCAGGAAGGTGGCGCTGGAGATTATTGAGGCGGGACTGGCAGCGATTCAGCCGGAAGAGGTGATTGGTTCACAGTTCACGGTTCACGGTTCACAGCTGGATGTTTCGGGACAGAAATTTGATTTAGATCAATTTGAAAGGGTATTTTTGGTGGGGTTTGGAAAAGGAAGTGCGGAGATAAGCCGGTTGATTGAGGAAAAATTAGGAGAAAGATTGACGGCAGGATGGGATATTGACGTGAGAAGGGAGAAGGGAGAAGGGAGAAGGGAGAAGTCGAAAATTAATTTTGTGGAGGGGACGCACCCGTTGCCTTCGGAGAAAAATGTGGAGTTTACAAAGATGGTTGTGGGGGAATTGGAGGGGAGGTTGACGGAGGAGGATTTGGTGCTGGTGGTGGTTTGCGGCGGGGGATCGGCGTTGTTTACATGGCCACATTGTTCCATTGCGACATTGTTAGAAGTTAATAGGGCACTATTAAAGTCGGGGGCGACGATTGAGGAGATGAATACGGTGCGGAAGAAATTGGATAAGGTTAAAGGAGGGGGTTTGGCAAGGATTCTTTATCCAGCGAGAGTCGTGTCGCTCGTTTTTTCAGACGTGCCTGGGAATAATTTAGCGACAATTGCCTCGGGGCCGACAGTGGAGGACCCAACGACTGTTGAGGAGGCGCTGGGGATTTTGGGGAAGTTGGGGAATTTGGGGATTAGAAAAGAGGATCTGGTGGAAACGCCGAAGGAAGGGAAGTTTTTTGAGAAGGTGAACAATATTCTGTCTTTGTCTAATCGGACAGCATTGGACGCGGTGGAAAAGAAAGGACGGGAGTGGGGACTTCCCGTGCGGGTGGTGTCGAGCCAGATTCAAGGAGAGGCACGCCGCGTGGGAGCGGATTTGGTGCGGGAAATAAAAAAAGAGCCAGGACGGGCGATGTTTTTGGCAGGAGGGGAGACGACGGTGGCGGTTAAGGGTGAAGGGCAAGGGGGAAGGAACCAGGAGGTGGTGTTGGGGGGGATGAGGGAATTGCTGGGGGAACCTCAGGACGAAAATATTTTGATCGCCTCAGTGGCTTCAGACGGCTGGGACAATGGTGAATTTGCGGGGGCGATTGGGGATGAGGAGACGAGAAGAAAAGCTGAGAGCGCTGAGGCCGATCCGGAATATTTTTTGGAGAATAATGACAGTTATGGCTTTTTTGAGAAAACCGGTGACGGGATTGTGACGGGCAGGTTGCCAAGTAATGTGAGTGATTTGATGATAGTTTTGAAAAGTTGATTTCGGCAGATGGTATAGTAGAAGGGTGCTATTAAAAGAAGAAATTGCAAAGGTTGTTTCTGGGGAGGTGGAGGAGAGTGGGGAGAAGATTCAGGAATATTCCCGGGACACGAGCATTTTTGAAGTGAAGCCGAGTTTGGTGGTTTGTCCAGAGGATGTGGGGGATGTGGAAAAGCTAGTGGCGTGGGTGAGTGAGGGAAATCAGGGAAATTGGGGGAATCAGGGTGGTCAGGGGTCCAAATTATCATTGACGGCGAGGGCGGCAGGGACGGACATGACCGGGGGACCGCTCACCGATTCAATTTTGGTTTCCTTCACCGAGCACTTAAACCACATTTCTGAAATCGGGAACGATTATGTGATTGTGGAACCGGGGGTGTATTTCCGGGATTTGGAAAAAGAACTTCTTGCTAAAGGCTTGTGGTACCCGCCATATCCGGCGTCGAAGGATATGTGCGCGGTGGGGGGAATCGTGAACAATGACTCCGGGGGAGAAAAGACGCTGCGGTTTGGGAAGACGCACTCGTATGTTCTGGGGATGTGGATGGTCATGGCTGACGGACAGGAACACTTTGTGGAGAAACTGACGCCGGTGCAACTGGAAGAAAAGATGGCCCAGAAGGATTTTGAGGGGGAAATCTATCAAAAAACTTATGACCTTCTGGACAAAAATCGGGACCTTTTGGCCAAGACGCATCCGACGGTGACGAAAAATTCCAGTGGGTATAACGTTTGGGGAGTTTTAGATGAATATTTTGATCTGACGCAACTTCTGACCGGGGCCCAGGGAACGCTGGGAATAATGACCAAGGTGAAACTGCGGCTGTTGCCGAAAGAAAAATTTGACAAGTTGTTTGTGGTCTTCATTAATGATCTCAAACAGCTGCCGGAGTTTACCAGTGAAGTGATGGCGCTTTCACCGACGAGCCTGGAGATTACGGATGACAACACGTTTAAAATCTACTTGCGGTATGCCCGGGAAATGGCCAGTGTTTTGGGGGCAAACGGGGTTTTCGAATTCTTTAAACTTTTCTTTCCGGACGGGATGATGATCCTTCAGGGAGGAATCCCGAAGATTATTCTGCTGGCGGAATTTGAGGGGAATGTGGAGGAAGTGGAAGAGGGAAAGATTCGAGCGATGGAGAAAATTGTAAAGAAATACCACATGCGGGGGAGATATGCCAAAGAAAAGATGGACGCGGCGAAGTATTGGAAGCTGCGGCGGGACACGTTTAAACTGTTGCGGGAGAAGGTGAAAGAGGTTTACCCGACGCCCTTTATTGATGATCTGGAAGTGCACGTGAAGGATATGCCGGACTTTTGGCCGAAGCTGCGGGCAATGCTCGACGCGGCGAAGATTATGTATACAATTTCGGGGCATTTGGGCGACGGGAATTTGCACATTATTCCGCTCATGAACATTAAGGATCCGAAGGAACGGGAGAAAATTTGGGATTTGACGCCGAAGATTTATGATCTGGTGCTGTCCTACCGAGGGTCGATTTCGGCGGAGCACAATGACGGGTTAATCCGCAGCCCGTATCTGCAGCATGAGTTTGGGGATCAGCTTTATGAGCTGTTTTCCGAGATTAAGAAGATTTTTGATCCCCAGGGCATCTTTAATCCGCACAAGAAGACGGATGCGACGACGAAGTGGAGCCGGGAACATGTTCGCACAGCGTAATGAGCAATCGTCAATCATCAATGGGCAATTCTTCTTGGGCCTTGCATTTAAAAATTCAACAGTTAATACTTAATTATGGCAGCAAAAGAGAGAGGGGCTGGTGAGAAATATTTACTGATGGTTTTGGTGCTGGTGGGGTTTTTGTGGCTACGGAGTAGCTGGGGAAAAATCGCTGGCGGGACCTTTGTTTCAGGACTGGCCAAGACACTGACCAATTTTGCCAGTAAGAACCCCTATCCGTGGTTTAAGGATTTTTTGGAAACGGTGGCCATCCCTAATTCCCAAACTTTCGGACTATTGGTTTTAGTCGGGGAGATGACAGCGGCGATGCTTATTTTTGTCATGAGTCTATATCTTCTGGCCGGGCAAAAGACGTCAAAGTTGGGAGCGTTTCTCCTGCCGGCGGGGCTTTTGATTGCGGCGGCGCTCAATTTGACGTTTTGGCTCGCTTCCGGTTGGATGAGTGCTTCGGGAGACAGCTTGAATTTACTGATGCTGGGGGTGGAGACCGTTGGACTTGTTTGGGCGACGAAGGGTTTACTTCAGAATCGGTAGTTTCTTCGAAACATTTTTGTAAGTTCCTTGCATACGATTTCCACTTTCTTGTTCGCCCAAGGGGATTTGCGACTTTCTTGCTTGCCCGAAGAAAGTCGCCCAAAGAAGGGCACCCTGGTCTGCGTCGCCGGCAAAATTGTCTCCTCACAAGTTGGGGAGCCCTCGGGTATTTGCTTCGCGCAGTACCCGCTTCCCTCAACTTGTTCAGAGAATTTTGCACGGCGACTCCGCCAGGGGTTCAGGACGATGTTTGTATCTGATAAGTCTGATTACATCTGATAATATCTTGGTATGGAAATTGTACCCTCGATTTTGGAGAGCACGCCGGAGGAATTTAAAGCCTCGCTGGAAAAAGTGATTGAATTTGCGAAGCGGATTCAGGTGGATTTTAATGATGGCACTTTTGCCAGTTTCACATCAGTGGGGCCCGAGGATATTAGCGGATGGACAGCGGATATAGCGGATAGGATTTTTTTGGAAGCCCATTTAATGGTGCAGAGACCGTATGATTATGTGCCGAAACTCAAAGAGCTGGGGTTTAGGAAGATTATCATTCAGAGGGAAATTGAGGAGGATGCGAGAAGAGTTTTGGAGGAACTGTTGAAGGAGGATTTGTTAGTGGGACTGGCGATTGCGCCGGAAACTTCGGTTTTGGATGTGGAACCGTTTGCAGATTTGCTGGACACGATCACGGTGATGGACATTGAACCGGGCAAGCAGGGGCAGAAGTTTTTGCCGGAGGAACTGGTGAAGATTAAAGAACTTAGGGACGGAAATTTCCCGGGCGAGGTGCAGGCGGACGGGGCAATTGATGAGGAGACGATTAAACAGGTTATTGAGGCGGGGCCGGACACGCTGGTGGTGGGGAGCGCGATTGTCAAAGCGAAAAACCCGGCTGAGGAATACAATAGATTAGTCCAGTTAGTCGAATTAGACAAATGACGTCCTCTCCGCTACTCTCGTGCGGAGTATCATCGGGGATACGAAGGCCGTCTTTTCCGTTCGCATTCATCCTCGGAGCAAGCTCCCAAGGTTTCTGCGAGCAGTATAATAAGTCTTATGGAAATTTCGAAAGTGGCTTTCCTAGGATTTGCAGACTGTAAGCCCGACGATTGGGAATATGATCAGGCGTTTCAGAGTGCGAAGGTGCTGGCGGAGAACGGATATGTGATTGTGAACGGGGGAGGGCCGGGGATCATGCGGGCAGCGACGGAAGGGGCGCACGCCGGGCACGGAAAGGCCGTCGGAATCACATTTTATCCAGAGAGAAAAGAAGGGGCGGAGTTTTTTGAGGGACGGGATCCGGACAACCATTTTGATGAGGAGATGAAGACGACGACGTATGTGGAGCGAACGCTCAAGATTATGGATGTGGCGGATGTGTATTTAATTTTTAACGGGGGGACGGGGACAATTTCGGAATTCGGGATGGCGTGGGGGCTGGCCCGGCTGCATTTCGGGCATCACAAGCCGCTGATGCTCTATGGTCACTTTTGGCATGAAGTGA
>CAZSSJ010000004.1:16413-49192 GCA_964609775.1 uncultured Gammaproteobacteria bacterium | reverse complement strand
GGCCATTGGAAAAAACATGCGCCTGCGGGCGGAGGAGTTGAAGGTTTATCACATTGTGACCTCGCCTGAGGAGGTGCTTTTGAAAATTAAGTCTTTGGAGGCGAGCAGTGAACACAGTTATTTGAGAACGAAAACTTAGGAGCCTTAAGGAACTTAGGAAACTTATGGAGATTAGGGACTTGGAATTAAAGGCGAACGAAATTCGGCAAGACCTGATTAAGATGCTTGTCGAGGCTGGGTCGGGGCATTCGGCGGGGCCGCTGGATTTGGCGGATTTGTTTACGGCGCTTTACTTTGGAGGTCTCTTAAAGTATCGGGCCAGCGAGCCGGAATGGGCGGAGCGGGACCGGCTGGGGTTGTCGTGCGGGCATACGTGCCCAATTTTATATACCACTCTGATTCATGCTGGGGTGCTGCGGTCTGACGAGCTTCTGACCCTGCGGAAATTGGGGACGCGACTTCAGGGGCATCCGCATCATGAGCAGGTCTATCTGGAGAATCGGGGGAATCGGGGAGATTGGGGAAACCATGAGAATACGCCTGGGGTAGAGAATTCCGCCGGGCCGCTGGGGCAGGGAATGAGTGTCGGAGTGGGAATGGCCTTGGCGGGAAAGATGGATAGGAAACCCTGGAGGGTTTATTTGATCGGATCGGACGGAGAGATGAACGAGGGGCAGACGTGGGAAGCTTTGATGCTGGCGGCGAAATATAAGTTGTCGAACCTGACATACTTTGTCGACCGGAATAACATTCAGATTGATGGTTACACGGAGAAGGTGATGCCGCTTGACTCGGTGGCGGAGAAACTGCGCGCGTGGAACTTAAACGTGATTGAAGTTGACGGGCATTCATTCGAGCAAATTATTGCGGCAGTGAAAGAGTCGTGGGAAGAAAAGGAAAGGCCGACGGCGATTGTATGCTATACCATTCCGGGAAAAGGAGTGGAGTCAATTGAGGGGGACTTTTTGTGGCACGGGAAGCCGCCCTTGCCCGAACAGGGGGAGGAATTTTTGAAGGAATTGAGGACATTGGAAGGAAAAATTGTTCATGAAGGATAAGTGCTTAAGGCACTTAAGTAACTTAAGAAACTTATGTTGGACGGAAAAATTGTTTTTCCATCATCGGAAATGAAGGGGTGCAGGGATGGGTTTGGGGAGGCGCTGGTGGAACTTGGGGCGGAGAATCCAGAGGTGGTGGCGCTTTGTGCGGATTTGACGGAGTCGACGCGTGTCGAGAAGTTTGCCAGGGCATATTCTGAAAGATTTGTGGAAGTGGGGGTGGCGGAGCAGAACATGATGGGAGTGGCGGCGGGGCTGGCGCTTTCCGGGAAAATTCCTTTTATTGCCTCGTATGCGACGTTTAGTCCGGGACGGAATTTTGATCAGTTGCGGGTTTCGGTTTGCTATTCAAACACAAATGTCAAAGTCATCGGAGCGCACGCGGGAATTTCGGTCGGGGCGGACGGGGCGACGCATCAGGCCCTTGAAGATTTGGCAATGACGCGGGTGCTGCCGAATCTGGTGGTGATTTCACCGGCTGATTATGAAGAGACAAAAAAGGCGGTGAAGGCGGCAGCAGCGTGGCAGGGGCCGGTCTACATTCGCTTTGGGCGGGAGAAAACGCCGGCGTTTACAACGGCCGAGACGCCGTTTGAAATTGGGAAAGCGCAGGTTTTGCGGGAAGGTGCGGATGTCACAATTTTTGGGACGGGACCACTGCTTTATAAATGTTTGCAGGTGGCAGAAGAAATGAGCAATGAGCAATCATCAATGGGCAATCAATCATTAATGAGGAATAACGGAATGAGTGACATAAGTTGTGAAGTGGTTAATGTCAGCACT
Source organism: uncultured Gammaproteobacteria bacterium (assembly GCA_964609775.1). Classification (GTDB taxonomy): domain Bacteria; phylum Patescibacteriota; class Microgenomatia; order JAMCZE01; family JAMCZE01; genus CAZNUP01. The sequence goes on along the minus strand of CAZSSJ010000004.1, from coordinate 47,351 downwards.
CTTAAACCTCTTGATGTGGCGGCGGTGATGCTGTCGGCGAGAAGGACGGGGGCGGTGGTGACGGTGGAGGAGCATCAGGTTACTGGAGGACTCTTTGGGGCAATTGCGGAGTGTTTGGGGCAGAATTTTCCCACGCCGATTGAGGCAGTGGGAATGCCGAATCAGTTTGGAGAATCGGGAAAGCCGGAAGAATTGTTGGAGAAATATGGGATGGGGACGGGGGCGATTAAAGAAGCGGTGAGGAAGGTTTTGTCCCGTAAGAGAAAAGTCAATGAAAATTAGTTTGAAGAAGTTGCTAACCAAGCCTCGATTGAGTGTGCTTTCAGACCCGCTTGTCAATCTCGCTGCGGCGTGGCTGGTGGTGGTTTTAATTGCTCCCGGATTGTTGGGAGGGGACATTTGGCAGAATCTGTTTTCGTTAACAAGGAATTTATTGTGGGGTATAGTGTCTCTGGTTTTGGCCATGAAGTTGAGGGAGGGCTAAAAATGAACATTGATGTTAGTAATGTTCTAAATGTTGCTTCAATTTCCTACGGTTTGTTGGTGATTGCCATGATTCTCCTTTATATCGCTTACAAGTTGCCTTCGAAGAGTAAGTGAATTTGAGATGAAGTGGGAAGTGAAGTTTGTTTAAGTTGAACTTCCTGGGTTTCCTGCGGTGATTTCAGTATAGACAATGCCTAGTTTGCGAGCCCTGGTTACGGCAAAGTCTTTTATTTCGTTGTATTGTCCTTCACCGTTGGCAACTGGAAGCGTAAGCCTCTGACCGGTAGGGGATTGGGCTATAACTTCTACTTTGGCCGTTTTTCCCGTTCTGGTGACAACCGCTTCTATGAGGGTGGCAATCATGAGGGTATTCTCTCTCTCTCTTCTTAAAAAGTCAAGTTCTTGGTAGGATGAAGTGGGGGAGATTCTGGACAAGCCTGTCTAGATTTAGGGGAAAAGGAGGGGATTTATGTGTTGATGCTATTTTTTTGGATAGGATGCGTGGCGATTCTGTGGCTGAGTTTAAATGACATTATTTCCCTAGATTCGGGATTAGGGGGGCTGTCAGTTATATTGATATCCGGTTTGGGATCTGTCGTTGGGGCAGTGTTTTTGGCGGCGCGTGGGATTGTAAAGGTCTTGGGGAAATTTGGGGTGGCGGACAGGACACTTTCCCAGGGAACAACGTTTTGGGTAATTAACTTGCTATTGTTCCTTCTCCCATTGGCTCTTGTGGGGGTGCTTTTTGCGACTTCAGGGAGCGGGGGGATAGCAGGCGTCATAATTCTTTTCGTTGCATTCCTGCTGACCCTTCCGAGCGGTTTTATCCTTTTAATTGGTTTAATTGTTGTGGTGGCCAGGGTGATGGCAAGAGGATTGGCTAGGATTGGCGTTTCGGATAGAGAGCTTATTTCTCTTCCTGGTGGGGTGAATTTTTGGGCGGTAGCATTGGCAATTCCAGTCACGGTGTATGTCATTTTTCAATTGATCTCAATTTTTTCTTAAGACATTTTTAATTAAATGGGACGTGGGAGTGGAGGCGATTGAGAGGGTGGATGAAGGAAGATTATTATATGTTAATGGATTATGCCGGATGGTTCGTCGCCCGATAGTAGAGTATCCTCAGAGACGGCTGGACTGCCGAATTTTTTGCGGTTTGCCTGGAACATGCACAGGGTTTTAAACGAAAAGCCGATTCCTCCTGAAAATCTTCCTCCTTTTCCGGAAAATCCTAGTGTGGTGGATCTGGCCAGATATGCACAGGTAGATTGGGAACAACTTCAAAAAGATGCAAAAAACAGGTGGCAGGGGGAGCCAATAACATGGTTTTCGATGTACCGCCTGGCCGGGGCCATGATGGCGTCCGCAAACCAAAGAGAAGGTGTTGACTGTAACCTTACTATAATTAAAAATTGGAAAGTTGTGGACGGTCGACGCAGGGCGTTAGTATTAAGAACGCTTGGTCCTGGACTTGTCGAGGCGTTAGGCTTGAGCAGTTATTTTGAAGTTGAGGCTGTTGAAAGCAAACCGGAGCAGGGTTAATTGAACTAGCTTCCCATTTGTGCCACTATTAGGTGTATGTTTGATTGCGTTTCGGTTGGGGACGCGACGATGGATGTGTATTTGACGCTGCATGATGCGGAGGTGCAGTGCAAGCGGAATGACCGGGAGTGTGAGATTTGTCTTAAGTATGGAGAAAAGATTCCGGTCGACCGGCTGGACCGGGGAATCGGGGGGAATGCAATAAATAATGCTGTGGGGCTGGCGCGGTTGGGGTTCAAGGTGGCGCTTTATAGCATCCACGGGGATGATGAGATTGGAAAAGAAATTGATGAGGCTTTGGAAAAGGAGGGGGTAGACCCATCGATGGTTGTTGTCCAGAAAGACACGCCAAGCCGGTATTCAACGATCATTAATTTTCAATCAGAACGGACGATTCTGGAATATTACGTGCCGCATAAATATCGGATGCCGCATGATTTTCCGAAAACCGATTGGGTGTATGTCTCGTCTGTCGGGAAGAATTATGAGGAATTTTTTGCATCTTTGACGACTCTGGTTAAGGAAAAACGGCTGAAACTGGCTTTTAATCCGACGAATGTTCAACTTGCTTCCCCGCTGGAGAGCTATTTACCCTTAATCCAGGTGTGTAAGATCATTTTTATGAATCTTGAGGAGGCTGCACGAATGATGAATTATGAATTGAGAATCAAGAATGCTAGAAGTGTCAAGAACTTGCTTTCGCAAGTTTTTGATTTGGGGCCGGGGATAGTGGTGATTACGGATGGAAAAAACGGGTCGTATGCTTATGATGGAGAGAAGTATTATCATTTGGAGATTTTAGATTCACCTGTAGTGTCGGTGACGGGGGCAGGCGATGCGTATGCTTGCGGGTTTATGGGGGCAATCATGAAGAGAGAGAAGGTTGCGGAAGCGATGCGGTGGGGAAGCGCAAATGCGGCGGCAGTCGTGGGAAAGTTCGGACCACAGACGGGTCTTCTGTCAGAAGAAAGTATTCTGAATGTTTTGGCGGATAACCCGGGATTTAAACCAAAAGAGATTTAATGTATTGACAAAAGCAATATAATTTTATATGATTTGATGACGATCAAAGCTAATTTTGAATATAACGAAGATAAGAACCAATTTTTAAAGTCCCTACGTGGAGTTAGCTTTGAAGATGTGGTTGATGCAGCTGAGAAGGGAGATATTCTTGATAACATTGAACATCCGAACAAAATTAAATACCCTAACCAGAGAATTTTAGTCGTGAAGATTCGCGACTATGTTTATGCGGTTCCATACGTGTTGACCAAAGACGGCAGAGCTTTTTTGAAAACAATGTATGCAAACAGAGAATTAAATAGCATTTATTTAAAATATGCAAAGGATGCAAAAAAGTAAATTTAAATATAGTGAGCCAATTGATCAATATGAGCGTGATTTGGAAGATGCATTGAACGCTGGGATGTATGTTTCTATTTCCGATTTAGAAGAAACTAAAAGGTTTTTTAAGGAGGCAGCAAAGAATTATCGCCAGTTTCAGATATCAAAGCCTGTTACGACAAGAGTTAATGGTGGTGATTTGGCTAAACTTAAAGCTAGGGCGCAGAAGGTAGGAATGCCATACCAGACTCTTCTTTCGTCACTCATCCACAATTTTGTTGAAGGGAAAATTAAGTTCACCGTTTGATAGTTGACAAAAGGGGCTTATAGGTTTTAGAATCGGGATGTTCTTTCTGCCACTGCTCAAAAGTTTTGGAAATGAATATCCGAAGGTTTGGACCAGTTGCGATTCTTCTTTCTTCTCTTTTCGCTTTGCTTTTCTTGGCGGCACCAACCTTTGCTGCGGTCCGATGCGAGACGCAATATGGCGGTGGCCAGGTGTGTGTGACGACGGGACAGTTGCAAGTGAACAAGAAAGTTTGGGATCCGGGCGGCAAAACTTACGTTGATAACCTGGTTGCCTCCGGGACTTATAGATTCATGGCAGGACAAGAAGTGGTGTTTCAAGTGAAGATTCAAAACGTGGGAAATACAAATTTAGACAATGTGGTTTTTACGGACAGCTTACCTTCGTATCTGGTTTACATTTCCGGGAGCATGTCCGAAAACCTGGGAAGTTTGGCGCCGGGACAGACAATTGAGCGAATCATTAAAGCCCGAGTGATTAATGCCAGCCAATTGCCGCTTGCTCCATCGACGGTTTGCGATGACCGGACGACAAATTTTGCCGAGGCACATAATCCGGATAGTTCGGATCGGGACAGCTCAAGGGTGTGTGTGGAAAATCGGGTTTTGGGAAAGGTGACTCCGCCTAAGGTGATTCCCTCAACGGGACCAGAACAGTTGGTGCTTTTGGGTTTGGGTCTGGTCGGCGCAGCAGGGGTTTATTTGAAGGCAAAAATTAAAGGTTTTTAAGGAGGAGGTGAAAGATTATGGCAGAAAAAGTTGATCGACGAAGATTCTTGGCGGGTAGTCTGGCTGCTGTGGGAGGTGCCGTGGTGTCTCTCGTCCCAAGAGAGGCAGAAGCCTCAGCGGGCGTTAGAATTAACACTTTAGGGGAGTTAAACGAAAAACCTCGCCCTCTTTTCTCAATTTATGAGGTTGCTGATACGGTTCCAGCTTCTACTCTTGAGAAGACAGCTAACGAACTGACTGCCGCGCCAGGGGATGTTATTCATAAAAATGAAACACTTTTAGGTACTGAGCACTGGCTTGCTGAACCTGGGAATAGAACACTGAGCGCATATGGTATTACTATCGATGCGAGTGGGCAGAAGACTTGGAGTGAAGCTCAGGTCAAGGTTGATTTGAAACAAGAAGCAGCCGGCGCATGTTGGCTCACTTCAGAATATCGCGAAACATTCACGCATGATCACTATCCTTTCTTAATTCCGGAGGGGGGTTTCGTAATGATCACAGGTGCGGGAATGGATCTAAGTTTTCCAGATAGGCAAAGTGAGGCTGAAATTCATCTCGGAGCCCAAGAAAACCATTCGTGGATTGTCGTGTTTAGAGGTTTACCTAGAGACTACAAGACGCCTTTAGACAGGAATGTAATGATAGACGCATACAATATGGTTAAACCGGGGGCGGTTAATGGTACGAGATTGCCGCCAGGACAGTATTTTTCTGAGGCTTATTTTCAACAGAATGTTGCTGCTGCGCATGGTCGGTTAGGAACGGCAATTAATTGCGGCACCGATGGGTGTAGCGGAGTGAGTGCGCTTTTCTTTGATGTCCGGACGGGGGCATACAGCTGGGTTAATCAGGTTGCGCCAGGGGCATCATGGGAATTGGTTCAAACGAATTTGAAGTAATTCCAGGCTAGCGGTGTAACTGATTTAAACGGCAGCACTGAAAAGTGCTGTCTTTTGTTGGCACTATAGGGTTAATGTGATAAGATCGCTTCATGGTTCTAGCGCCACGATTTCTTCCGAAACTAGACTTCACTAAGTTACTACCTTTACTCATGGTCGTGTCGGTTGCCCTAGTTATTGCGTTTCAAAATGTTGATGTCCACACATACTTTTCGGGTTGGGATAACGTCCATCCTGAATTTAACCTTCCACAATATGCCTATAGGACTCTTTTTGGGGCATGGTTGGAATTTCAGGGGTTGGGCGCTCCCGCTGCCCAGAGTCACCTGGCTGATATACCAAGACTTCCTATTCTTTTGCTGCTGAAACTGCTAGTACCGGACAATTTGAACCGCTACGTTTTTGTTTTTCTGATGTTCCTTATTGGAGGGGTGGGGACGTTTCTGTATTTGCAGAAGGTTTGGTTAAAAAATACCAGAGATGCCTATCGGGATTGGATAGCCTCTTTGGGGGCGGTTTATTATTTGCTCAATCTTGTTACGCTCCAACAATTTTACATCGCTTTTGAGATGTTCACGATTCAATTCGCATTCTTCCCATTCCTTCTTTTGTCGGTGCATGCCGTAAGTAAAATAATTTACGCAAAATCGATTCTAATTTTCTTTTTAGTCCAGTTGTTGATCGCTCCTAGCGCCCATCAACCGACAGTTTTTTATATAGGTGCCCTTTTTTCATTGTTTTATGCTTTTTTCCTGAACTTCTTTGTCAAGAAAAATTTGCTATCGGCGTTGAAAATGACTCTTTTTCTTTGTTTATTGACATTTTTTGCAAATAGTTACTGGATAATTCCGAATCTGTATTATTTGTACCAAGATTCTCGCTATGTTATCGAAAGCAGAGCTAATGTATTATTTGGGCCAGAATCTCTTTGGAGTATTCGAGAGGCTGCGGATTTGCCGAGTTTTTTAACGGGGGCACATTACATTTTTAGTTGGAAGGATTTTAATTTTAGTGCTTTACAGCCAGAGTATATATTTGATACCTGGCGAAATTATTTGGCTTCTAGTTCAGCCGCATTTTTTATAGTTCTCTTTAATATATTCTCTCTAGTGGGGCTGTTGTGGGCGATCTTCGACCGTGAGAAAGGGGGAAAGCGATGGGGAATATTATTAATCTACTCTTTTTCGGCGCTTTGTATTTGGTTGGGTTTATTTTTTCCGAGCGCAATTATTGATTTTATATATCGAGATAAGTCTATTCAGGAAGCGCTGCGAAACCCTGTCACTAAATTTACGATTATCTACTCTTTTGCTGTATCTGTACTTCTGAGTCAGTTTTACGAAGTAATTATGGGCATTCTAAGCGGAAAGAAATCTTTCATCTTGTCGAGAATGCTTCCGATAATAGTTCTGGGCATTTCATTCGCGTTGGTGGTTTACATTTCCTGGCCATCGTTTAAGGATGACTTTCTAAATAAAAAGCTCAAAGTAGCTTTTCCTTCAGAATATGCGGAGATGTATTCATATTTAAAGAGTAGACCGGCAAATCTCCGAGTGCTGGAGTTGCCATTTTTTTCGCAAGCCGGGTGGGGATACCATAAATGGTTAAGTGGTAACGAGATTAGTGGGCATCAAGGAATGGGTTTTTATTGGTTTGGTTTTCCGCAACCTTTAATTACACCCGATTTTGCCAGATGGGTGGAAACGAACGATTTTTTCTACCATGAGTTACGGCATGCATTGAATAGTCAAAATTCGGGTCAGTTGCGGTCGATCCTTACTAAATACAACATTGACCTTGTTATTGTCGATGAAAGCGCAATTAATCAATACAATAAATACTACGACTATCAAAGTTTACACCAACTACTTGCTAGTATTGAGGCAAAAGTGGTGTGGAGGAAAGATTTTTTGACGGTTTATGACAGAACAGGAGGGGTTAAAAGAGACGAACTTATTGTACCTGCAAAAATTGATTTTGTGTCCGCGAAAACAGACCGAGTGAGGAGAGATTTTGTTTCTGAGGATGTTGGAGAATATATTAACGTACCCGAAAGACAGGTAAACACCATTTTTCCGTTTAGTGATCTGACTTCATTGCAGGTGAGTGATGCCGTTTTTGAAAATGATGGGGTTCGAATTAAAAGAAGAGTTCCTATGGGTGATTATGTGCTTAAAATCCCAGGACTTGGTACAGATTACTATAAAACTCTTGCGGCCGTTTCGTTTAGAGATCGCCGGATACAGATTGTTTTTCCAAAAACTCAGGTTTGGACAAATAACACGGAGGTTATTTTGCCACAGTTGAGGGATTTGTCTGTAAATGTTGATGGTGACTATGATGCGATTACCCTGTGGGTAAATAGAAAACCTATTAGAGTTAACAACAATCAGGTTGTTTACTCTTTAGTTCAAGCTAATGTTAGTGAACCGATCCAATTATCCTATGCGGAATTGTCACAAGGGCAAAATGGGCAGTTGGTATCAAATGAGGCCAAAAAAGTTAATTTTCCTGATATTGTTGACAGAAGTTGGAACGAGGAAATAACCTTGAGTGTAAGTGGCGTCACGAATATTGGGGTGGAAACCAATTTTCCAATTATTTCTGCTGATTTGAGAGGAAATCCTGCTGAGAACTGCAGTTTTCCGAATAAGGGAACTGTTGCAAATTCGTATATCAAATCTGGAACGATATATGAGGCGGACGGATTTGGTGTTAATTGTGGCTCTTATAATTTTGACTTCTTAAGACCCGACTATGGATACCTGATGCGGATTTCGGGAAAGAATTTTCAGGGAAGAAGTGTTAAATTCTTCATCAATTACAACACGCCAAATTCATTACCTGAGGAATACCTTGGACTATCTGGTGATTTTTCAATGAACTTGGCCTTACTTCCAATTGCGACTGACGCTCAAAACCCGTACTCAATCAATTGGGAGACGAGGTCGTTTGGTAAGTTGGCGAAGAATGAACTTAATGAAATAAGAGTTGCCCCTTTTGATCTTGAAAAGTTGAGTCAGATACAATTGCAAAAAGTGGAAGGACGAACACCCGAGAAAAATACTTTAATGGTCAATCGTGCAGACAAATTTTATAATTTTCTCTATTTAATCAACGCTGATTGCAGAAGCGGGAAATGTCTTGTGGGAATTGACCAATCGTATGACTCATTGTGGCTTGCTCTGGGTCCGGATTTAAAGTTGTCGCCGCATTACAGATATAACAATTGGGCGAATATGTGGGAAGTGGACAGATCGGGTGGTGTTTTAATTGTTTATGTTCCCGAGGTCGTTTCGCTTGTTTGTCTCGTTCTAGTTTTGACGGTGAGTTTTGTTTTGATTGGAAAAACAGGGGTTGTGGAGGCGGTGTCGAGTAGGGGGAGGGCAGTTTTTAAACAGCCTCGGTGATTTTTGGTATAGTGATTGTATGGCTAAGGCGAGGTTCTGGTTTGAGAGAGCTCAGAGAGAGAAGTTTGCGATTGGAGCGTTTAATGCCGCGTCGATTGAGACACTGAAAGCGATTGTGGGAGCGGCGAAGAATTTGAAGTCGCCGGTCATGATTGAAGCGTCGCAAGGGGAGGTGGGGTACTTCGGTGCGCGAGAATTAGTTGGTGTCGTACGAGCGATGGAGCAGTCGTATGGAGTGCCGATCCTTCTTAATTTGGATCACGCGCCGGATTTTGAGTCGTGCAAAGCAGCAATTGATTTTGGGTTTGACTATGTGCATCTGGACGGGAGCAAACTGCCGATTGAAGAGAATGTCCGGCAGACGAAACAATTGGTGGAATATGCACACGCCCGGGAAGTGATGGTGGAGGGGGAAATTGACAATATTAACGTCATGGGTGCCTCATCAGCGGATCACCGGCATGAGTCGGCGGACGCTGTCCGGGACCAGAAGTTTTACACCGATCCGGAAAAAGCGGCTGAGTTTGTTGCTGAGACCGGAGTCGATACGTTTGCGTCGTTTGTGGGAAATGTCCATGGGTTGTATTTAGGAAAAAAGGATATTGACCTAGGTCTTCTAAAGGAGATTAGAGGAAAGTTAAAGGAGACTTATTTATCGCTGCATGGCGGATCAGGAATTCCGGAGATCCAGGTCAGAGAAGCGGTTCAAAACGGGATTGTGAAGGTGAATGTGAACTCGGAACTACGAGTCGCGTTTGTTGACAAACTGTATGAAATACTGGTTGAAGCGAATCCCGCCTCCGCCCAAGGCTCCGGCGAGGCAAAGGAAATTGCTATTTATAAACTGATGCCGGAGGCGATCGAGGCAATGCAGAGGATCGTGGAAGAGAAGATCAAAGTGTTTGGGAGCGCGGGGAAGATTGAGAAATAAGTTATTAAGTTATTGAGTTATTGGTACGGGGATGAAAGCGTTGGATTTTTTAATTCTGGCGGGAGTGCCACTGGCGGCGACTTTTCTTTCGGTGACATTCAAAACGAACTTCTTCGTGTCAACATTTCTTTTCTACGGTACAATCGGTGTTTATTTTTCTGCGAGGAGGCCTCAAGGAATAAAACGGGCGTTGGTATTCTCGGTTTTAATTTCGATAATTGCTTTCTTTGTTGGAGATTATATTGCCAGTCGGGATGGGAGTTGGTTTGTCCCGACAATTTTTCCGGTCAGGTGGCTGGGGGTGGCGGCTTTTGAAGATTTATTTTGGGCCTTCGTGGGATCATATGCAGTGGTCATATTTTATGAGCATTTCTTAGATCGGGCAAGACATCGGGTTATAGGGAGGCGGCTCTTCTATTTTGCCTTTTTAATTGCGATTATCCTTGGAGGGATGTTAGTTTTTCATTATTTGGATTCAGTCGTTTTACAAGTGAGGTATGCGTACTTGCTTTTGGGAATTTTCGGAATTCTCCTGCCGATTTTGTTGTTTTTGGGAGATCACCCGAGATTTGTGGCGAATTTTTTAAAGGTTGGTGCCTATTTTGCTGTGGTCAACTTCCTTCATGAGATCTCGTCTTTGCAAAATGACTTGTGGACGTTTCCCGGGAAACACTTTGTGGGATGGGTGACCTTTCTGGATTACAAGTTTCCTTTTGAGGAGCTGTTCTTTTTTATCCTTCTAGCGGGAGTGATGGTGCTTGCCTTTTTAGAGTATTTTGATGATGATAGACACGTAAGGGGGTAAAATTAAGATTTGAAAGTTGTTGTGACCAGAAGAATTCCGGAGCCGGCGGTGGTTTTTTGTAACGCGTTGTGTTACAATTGAAATGGTAAAAACTTTAAAAATTGATAGAATTATTTGGGATGAGTGGAATGTGGAGCACGTTGCCCGGCACGGTGTTGTGCCACACGAGGTAGTAGAGATTCTACACGGGGAACATGTTGTTAAGGAGAGCTATAGAGAAAGACTTAAGGTGGTGGGGGAGACTAGATCAGGCAGGATTTTAGCGATTGCTATCCATGAGGATTCAGAGAATGAATATTATGTTATCACCGCAAGAGACGCAGATTTAGGAGAACGGGGTGATTACTTAAGAGAGAAAGAAGGCCAATATGAAAAAGAATAATAGAAAGATTGATCCCATTCCGAAATTTAGGAACATTGCGGAAGAGGCAGAGTTCTGGGACACACACAGCTTTTCGGATTACTGGGATAAGTGGAAGCCAGTTAAACTTAAGGTGGCGAAGAATCTTTCTGATGGGATTACGGTGCGATTTGATGGGCGGACGCTTGAGGAAATTCGGTCTAGGGCTGCTAAAAAAGGCTTGGGCCCGACACAGCTTATTCGCATGTGGGTGATGGAACAGTTGGGTAAAAAGAAGGCTTTAGTCTGAAATATATGAAAGTTTGTGTGACCAGAAAAATTCCCGGGCCGGCGGTGGACCTCCTGCAACAAGCGGGGCATGAAGTGCTGGCTTTTCCGGAAGACCGAGTGCAGACACTGGAAGAGTTGAAGCAATTTGTGGCCGGGGCGGACGCTATTCTGTCGCTTCTGACAGATAAGGTTACGGGGGAAGTGATGGATGCGGCCGGGAAACAGCTCAAAATTGTGGCTAATTATGCTGTCGGATTTGACAACGTCGATCTGGAAGCGGCCAAACAAAGGAGCATTTTCGTGACGAACACGCCTGGCGGGTTTGAGATGGCTGTCGCGGAACACACAATTGCTCTGATGCTGGCTGTCGCCAGGCACATTGTTGAGGGAGATGCATATGTCCGGGCGGGAAAGTATGTCCAGTGGGAGCCGGAACTATTTATGGGGACGGAACTTTTTGGAAAAACACTGGGGGTTGTGGGGATGGGGAGAATCGGCCTCACGGTTGCCAAGGCGGCGAAATTCGGGTTTGGGATGAAAATTGCCTACCATGCACATAAGCAGATAGCAGATAGCAATGAGCAGCTAGGGGCGGAGTTTTATGACGATTTGGAGAAAATGCTGGAAATTTCGGATGTGGTTTCGCTGCACGTGCCGCTGACGGCGGAGACAAGACATTTAATTTCCAAAAAGGAACTGTCTTCAATGAAAAAGTCGGCGATTTTAATTAACACGGCCAGGGGAGCGGTGGTCGACGAGATGTCTCTGTGCGAGGCGCTTAGGGAGAGATGGATTGCGGGGGCGGGACTGGATGTGTTTGAAGATGAAACGCCGATTGTTTCGGAGACGGAGAAGGTTTTGTATGGTTTGCCAAACGTGGTTTTGACGCCACACATTGCCTCGGCAACGGTGGAAGCCAGGACCGAGATGAGCCGGATGGCAGCGCAGAACATCATTGAGGCGCTGGCGGGAAGGACGCCGCCGAATTTAGCAAAGTGACATCTGTGTACATCATTATTGACATAAAAGTGTACAGGTGATATAAAGTGAGGGTGAACGCTATGCCGAATATTGTTCCTATTACCAAGGCCAGGGGGGAACTAGGGAATTTGGCCGAGTCTGTTTCCGGCGAAAAGTATGTGCTTTTGACCCGGGAAGGGAAACCGATTGTGGCGCTTGTTGATCCGAAGTATTTGGCCAAACTGCAAGCGGATCTGGCCAGACTTTACCAGAAAACCTATATTGATCCCCAATTTTTGCCATATACACGCGAGTTTAGTGATATGGAAGTTTCTGAATGGCTCGAAGAGGACAAAAAATAGCCACAGTTTTTGTGGATTCGAGCGTGCTGTTTACGGCCGTTAATTCTCCAACGGGTGGTTCAGCAAAGCTGTTTGCCTTGTCACAGCTGAAACTTACGACTTCACAATTGGTGCTGACGGAAGTGGAGAGAAATGTTCGGGGGAAACTTCAGAGTTATCATTTGGAACGGTTTTTGACCCTGGTTTCGAGGCTTGAGGTCAGGCAGACGACAATTGACGAGAGGGCAATTGGCGAGGCAAGGAGGGTGATTGTGCAGAAAGATGCAACAATTTTGGCGGAGGCAAAGAAAGCAAGGGCTGATTATCTGGTGACGCTGGACCGGAAGGATTTTTTTAATGAGAAGGTCAGGAAGTTTGCGGCGCCGGGCAAAATTGTCACGCCGGGTCAGCTGATCGCGCTAATAGAGGGTAAATGAAACTTCTCGGGCTTATGCCCGAGATCTCTTCTATTTTGGCTTCGCGAGTTTCTTTTCTCTCGCTTCACCAACAAGCTCACGCTTGTGGTCCTCGCGATTCGAAAATAGGAGATGAGCCGGGGATGGCGGCGCAGAATATTATTGAGGCGCTGGCGGGAAGGACGCCGCCGAATTTAGCAAGGTGAGTCTTGTTCGGGAGTATGGGCTGCTTGTTCAGGACGAACTACTTTGGCGTGTCTGCCTCCCATAAGTCCCATCGAGTCAGCGTAGTATGATCCTGCTTGGTCACAAATTATCATTCTGCCACGACCTAGGTCTTCGCTTGGGCTTGGATAGATTTCGACACTCAAGCCTTTAGGATCAACGTCCAAGTGCTTTTCGCCGGGTTTGATTCGAAGAACAGGTTTACCATCAGAGTTTGATATCTCTACATCTGGCATTTATCTCACCTCTGCGGCCTATTCTCTCTCTCTCTCTCTCTCTCTCTCTCTCTCTCTCTGCTTAGAAAGTCAAGCGGAATCTGCCTTAGTGTGTTAAATTAAAAGTTATGATGAAGCAGAAGAGACGAGCCGCAAAAGTGAATATTAAAAATCGGTCTGCCAGAAGTGGGACGGAGATGAGAGATCTAATTTGGGATTTGTTAAAACTTGCAGAGAGGATAAAGCCTAAGCCAATGGGTTGGTCGGCAGATGATGAGGCGATTTACGATCACAATTACAAAAGCTCAAAATTTAGGATTGTGAAGCAGGTTTTTGCTCCGGGCGGGTGGCTTCGATGGCTTTGACGGCGACGGTTTGGAACTTTTGGCTGACTTCGTCGAGGGATTTTCTGAGAGATTCGATTTCCTTGGCTTGGCGGCCGTTTTCGGCTTCGAGACTGGCAATTTTGGCATTTTTGAGGTCGGTTTCGGCTTTGTGCTCTTGGAGGAGAAACTTTTTGTCTTGGTCGTGCTCCTGCCGAAGGGATCTCTCGGCAGTTTGGACGGCTTCTTTGACCATTTTGTCCTTTTCTTCAGGATATTTCTCGACGGTTTTTCGGAGTTCTGCGAGCTCTTTTCTTTCGGCCTCAATCTGGTCTTTTTGACTTTGAAGTTCCCGTTCCCATTTTGTTTTTCTTTCTTCAAATTCGTCCTGGGATTTTTTGCGGGCGAGGGAGATTTCGTAGTCATAGGTTTCTTTGTCGCGCTTTCTGACGATTTCTTCCTGGCTTCTTTGTTCGGCTAGCTCCTGCTCGTGCTGCTTTTGGTCTTTTAGCCAATTGGCTTTAACCTCGGCAATTTCCTTTTCGAGTTTTTCAACTTGATTTTTGGAGTGGGTCAAATGATTGATGATGGTTTCAAATTCGGTGCTAATTGTGGCGGTTGGGAGAATCGGCTCGGTTTTGAGGTCCTCGAGCAAAGGGGTGGCCATTTTTCTGGTTCGGGTGGCTCTTTTGGTTGGGATGGTGGACTCGTCAGCCATTTAGGCCGATTTTAGGAGCTAATTTACCTGAAGTCAATAGGTGCTTGCTGGTCTGCAACTTTCGATTAGGCGTACTTTTGGAGGTGGGGGTCGAGGGTAATTAGGGGGTGGTGCAGGTCTTTGCTGACACGTAAATAGGAAGCGTCATAGAAGGTGAGGTTCTCGGACAGCGCAAGCTTTAGACAATCTTTATAATTAACTTGCTTGGTGAGAATATGGTAGTCAAGGAATGTTTCAGCAAGCTCCAGGGCTTGTGGACTGGAGATTCTTTTACGAATAACTGACATTTTGAGGGAGTTAAGGACTTCATACGGGAGAAGTGCGGAGGAGACTAGTTGGATTTCGCTATTTAGGAACTCGTTAAACCTTTGGTCGATGTTCGGAGTTTCCTCGGAAAGAAGAAAAGAAAGAACTGCTGAGGCGTCAATGACAAAAGTCTTAACGTTCACGGCCATAATTTATGAGCTCTTCGAAGTCGAGATTTTTGAGTTTAGGACGGATTTTGAAGGTTTTTTCGATTGCAGCAGCTCTTCTTCTTTGAATTTCATCTTGAGAATAGGTTTTTTTAACAGCGCTGCGAACGAGCTGGCCGATAGAGGTGTTTTGACTTTTGGCCAGATTTTGGAGCTGCTTCCACATGGATTGATCAAAAAGAATGTTGGTGCGGATGTTTAGCATATGTATGCATATTAATATGTGTATATCAATTTGTCAAGATGGTGACTTTATTTGTCGGGCTTTTATTGCTAGACTGAATTACATGATTGAACTGCCCAGGATTGACCAGGCCAAAGATATTTCGGGAAAGAGGGTTTTTGTGAGGGGGGATATAGACGCTCCGCTTCAATTTCCAATTTCCAATTCTCAATTTTCAAAAATAACTGACGATACTCGACTCAAGGATATATGGCCCACGATAGAGTATTTACTGAAACAGAATTGTCAGGTGGTTTTGGCGGGGCATCTTGGGCGGCCGGGGGGGAAGGTGGTTCCGGAGCTTTCGGGTCGGCCGGTGGCGGAATGGTTTTCTCAAAAAATGAGCAATGAGCAATCATCAATGGGCAATCAATTAGCAATTAGTGATGAGAAAATTGGCAGTTTTGGTGGGTTCCGGGTTTCTGAAGATTTGGCGGTTTTGGAGAATTTGCGGTTTGATTCCAGGGAGGAAAAAAATGATGAGGGATTTGCCAGGGAGCTGGCGAGTTTGGCGGAAGTTTACGTGAATGAATCGTTTGCGGAGTCACATCGAGAGGTGGCGAGTATTGTTGGGGTGGCGAAATTGTTGCCGCATTATGGAGGATTTCGGTTGGCTAAGGAAGTTGAAGTGCTGTCTGGGATCCTTGAAAATCCAAGGCGGCCGCTGGTGGTGGTGATTGGGGGAGCGAAACTGGAGACGAAACTGCCTGTGATTTCCAAGATGGCGGAGGTGGCGGACTTTGTTATTGTTGGGGGAAAACTGCTGTCAGAGATTATTGTGGGGAGTCCGATTATGGCCATGGAGAAGGTGAAACTGCTGCGGCAGACGGAAAATGGGAAAGATTGCACCCTCGAATCAATTGACCGGTGTCAAACTTTGTTGCAAACAGCGGGCACGATCGTTTGGAACGGACCAGTGGGGCGGATCGAAGACATTAATTATCAAGTGGGGACGAAGCGGCTGGCGGAGTTGATTGTCGGCTCGAAATCATATAAAGTGATTGGAGGAGGGGACACGGTCGGGTTTGGGGACAAGCTGGGACTGACGGACAAGTTTGATTGGGTGAGCAGTGGGGGAGGAAGCATGCTGCGGTTTTTGGCAGGAGAGGAGCTGCCCGGCATTACGGCTTTGCTTACGTAGCGAGCAGAAATTTGAAATTTGAAATTTACAATTTGAATTGAATTTGAAATTTTTAAATTTGAAATGTTTGAAATATTCATTTCAAATTTCAAAGTTCAAATTTTAAATTGACGAGTGATAAGGGTGGCGATTAATGGATATGGACGGATTGGCCGGGTGAGTCACCGGGTGATTTTGGCGCGGTTTTCTGACCAGATTGAAGTGGTGGCAATAAACGGCGGGAGCTCGACGGACATTGGCGGATGGGCGAACCTTCTGAAGTATGATACGGCCTACGGGATTTTGGCGGGACACACGGTTCAGGGGCGTCAGGGGGATCAGTTCTTCGACCCAGCTCAGGGTAAAGGGGATCAGGTGCCAAAATTACTTGGATATCTGGTTGTCGATGATAAGCAGACCCCTTTTTACAGCGAGAAAAATCCGGGGATGCTCCCGTGGAAGAAACACGAAGTGGATGTGGTCTTGGAGTGCACGGGGGCTTTCACAACCGCAGAGAAGATTCAGCCGCATCTGACGGCGGGGGCAAAAAAGGTGGTGCTGTCCGCGCCGGCGAAAGATCAGACGATTAAGACATATGTGCTGGATGTTAACCTGACGGACCGTAACAAAACTTTTTCTGGGGAAGTGGTGAGGCCCGGGGACCAGATTATTTCCAATGCGTCGTGCACGACGAACTGCATCGCCCCGGTGGCGCAGATTATGGTTTCGAAGTTCGGAGTGAATAAGGCAATGATGACGACGATGCATGCCTATACTTCCGATCAGGAACTGCAGGATGGGGGACATCGGGACTACCGGCGGGCGAGGGCAGCAGCAATGAACATCGTGCCCACATCGACCGGTTCCAGCATTGCGGCGGCCGAGACGGTGCCGGAACTGAAGGGACTTTTTACCGGAGTGGCGCTGCGGGTGCCGGTGATTGTAGGGAGCATCTCAGATTTTACGTTTCATTTGAAGAAAGAAGTGAGCGTGGAGGAAGTTAATCAGGTATTTAAGGAAGCGGCAGGGAGTGACAGGTATAAGCAGGTATTAGAAGTTACGGAGGAGCCGATCGTGTCGTCAGATATTGTGGGGAATTCACATTCGTCGATTGTCGATCTGGGGCTGACACAGGTAGTGGGCAACACGCCGGAGGCAAAAATGGGGGACTTGGTTAAAGTGTTTGCCTGGTATGACAATGAATGGGGCTATTCGAATCGGCTCATTGAAGAGGTAGTGTTAGTGGGGGGAAAGTAAGTTGTACAAATTTTACATATTGATTTTGTGTACGCAAAATGATAGTATTACTGCATGGTTCAAAGCGTGCCCGTGAGAGAGACAAGAGAAAGACTGGCAGAACTTATTGCCCAGGTTCAAGTGGATGGGGCGCAGTTTGTGATTACAAGGTTTGGTAAACCTGCCGCTAAGTTGGTGCCTGTTGATACCTCCATTGTTCAGAGGAAGAGAGCGAGGAAGAAGAGCGCTATTGATTCGGCTTTTGGGATTTGGAAGGACAGAAAGGATATTAAGGACAGTGCAGAGTGGGTGGCCGATGTGAGGAGACAATGGATGAATCGAAATGTCTGAGTTTCTTCTTGACACGACAATTTTTGTTGACCTTTTTCGGGGAGTGGCGGGGGTAAAAGACTACTTAAATACTCTTATGAAGATCCAATGCTCAATTATTAGTGTTGCTGAGCTTTTGCAGGGAGCGGTTAATAAAAAGTCGCAGAAAAAAATCGAGAAGTTTTTATCTAACGTGGAAATCTTACCAATTACCTCTCGGGTTGGTGGGATCATGCTGGAGCTTGTTAGAGAGTATAGTCTTTCTTATGGCCTAGCCATCCCTGATGCTTTGATTGCGGCTACGGCTCTGGAAGAAAAGCTTACTCTAGTCACAAGTAATGTTAAACACTTTAAGTTTATCCCAGGGTTGCGATTGAACGATTGGGCTGCGATAAAAGTTGATTTTGAGTCTGTCTAAACATGGAAAGAGTTTTGGGTGATTTTGTGCTATGCTAAGATGGTGAAAGCTAGGGTGCTTAGCCTTGCGGGGTGGGTAATAGGTGCGAGTGCATTGTTGGGCGGGGTGTACCAGTTATTTTCCTCTCCAACTGAAGCGCTGTTTCTTTTAGCTCTCGGGGCAATTGTTTTTCCTCCAGCAAGCAATTTAATTACTAGAGCACCTCAGTCTAAAACAATAAAAATTTTAATTGGTTTGGTTTTGTTAGGGTCAATAGCTTATTCTGCCTATCAAGAGTACGCTCCCTCGCCGGAAAAAGTCCAAGATTCGGCTAAGAAAACTAATGTCAATTTGATAAAGCAGATGGCCAAACAGTATTGTCTTGAAAAGGGAGAATGTCCCTCTTCGCTTGATGAGCTATTTGCTGGCGGACATACAGCCCCTTTCTCTTCCTAATCGTACTGAAGATTATTTTTACAGATCTATTGACGGGGGAAAGAGTTGTGTTATAAGTGCAGTTTTGAGCAACGGTAAGAACTACGCTGAACTGTGTTTGGGGGAGAATCTCGAATATATCAAATACCTTGACGATCCTAAGAGTGATTAGCGCTTTGAGGATTTCTTTTTGGAAGCGAGACGAGGTTTGGATTCTTCTTTCATTTCTGAAGTCGATGACTTCTCTTCGATCTTATTTTCGGTTTCCTCCTCGTCATCGGGGATTTGAGTGAGGATGAGGAAGAGGATGACGCCGGCGAGGACTGAAGTGCCGAGGATGAACCAGTTGACGGGAATAGCGTCGAGGATGGGAATGCCGTTCATGGTGTTAGTTTATGATTGCAATTGAGTAATTTCAAGGGGGACTTGAATTTTGGTAGGAATTGCTTCATGATGTGATTGAGATTTCATCGGATGAAATCAGATTTATAATCGGCTTGCTGAAAACTCTAGGCTGTTAGCCCAAGAGCTTGAAAGCGAACTGATTAAAACTTCTGCCAAAGGCAAAAGTTTGGTTGGCACTTGCCAGAGTTTTCGTGAGCCTCATTAAACTTGTTCACGAAAACTCCGAGGCTTTGCTCCGGAGAAGTTTATTAGATGAATATGCGCATAGCTGTTAGTATTCTCCTGGTTTTAGTGTTTGCGAATTTTGTATTCAGCGGATCAGTTTTGGCGGCAGCGGAGGAGCCGGTGCCAGGGCCGGACGTCGGGCAACAGGAGGAAAGGTCAATTGATTACGCTCTGCCATACCCAGGAATTCTGCCGGACAACCCGCTTTATTTTTTGAAGGTGACGAGGGATCGAATCGTCAGCTGGCTGGTTTTGGACCCGGTGAAGAAGGGATACTACCTGCTTCTTCTTTCGGACAAGCGATTAGCTGCAGGTAAGGTTTTGGTGGAAACGGGAAAGGCTGATTTGGGTGTCACGACAGTGGTAAATGGGGAGGAATATTTCTCAGAAGCGATCGATCAAGTTGAGGTGGCGAAGCGGAAGAAGGTAGGTGTGGGGGAAATTGCGGCGAAGCTGATGGTGGCGGGACGGAAGCACGAGGAAGTGATTGATGCTTTGGCGACGAGGGTTAATGGTCAGGAGGCAACGCGACTGACTAAGGCTTATGAGAGTAGTCAGAAGTCCAAGAGTCGAGTAATGAAACTTTTAACAGAGGTTAGAGATTAGGGGTTAGGGGTTAGAAGAAAGAGGAGAATTTCCGTAAAATTTCGGCACCAGCTTCGGGAAATGTTTTTGACATCCTCTGATGGGGTTTTTCACAGTTGACAGGCAAGATGTAGGGGTCTAACCTAGTCAAGGTCACTAGATCTAGTGGCTCTTTTAATTTTCATACAAAAGAGTAATCTCGAATATACAAATTTGAGACAAAATATACGAATGGACGAATTCGGGACGTTTGTTCGTATAGCAAAATAGGATGAAGTGTCCGTATTGCGGGAGTGAGGAGACAGATGTTTTGGAAACAAGAGATGGGGAAGAGAGTACGAGGCGGAGGAGAGAGTGCCAAAAGTGCACGAAGAGGTTTACGACTTATGAGAGGGTTGAAAATGTTGATCTGGTGATTCTTAAGAAAGACGGGAGGAGGGAAAAATTTGACCGGGAAAAGCTCAGGAGGGGAATAGTTAAAGCGACAGAGAAGAGGCCAGTGTCGACGGAACTCATCGGTTCGATCGTCGCCGAGATCGAACAAGAGTTGCGCAATAGGGATGGGGTGGAAGTGAGCAGTAAGACAATCGGAAACCTGGTGCTTAAAAAATTAAAGAAGATTGACAAGGTGGCTTATGTCCGGTTTGCCAGCGTCTATTTGGACTTTGGCGATCTGGCAGATTTTGAGAAGGTGATTGAAAAGTTGACATAATGGCTAGTGACTCGGTAACATTTTTTCGCCCTCGGCCGCTTTGCGAGGTACCAAGTGCCTGCGCAGCTTACCCTCGGGCTCAAAAACATTACCTTCGTCACTTTAGGGTGTAGTCATGGCGCAAGTTGATCCAAACACAACCATTAACGAACCGATTCCGGCGATTGTCCGGAGGGGAAGGCCGGCCAAAGGAAATGAGAAAGGAGAAGGGAGAAGTGAGAGTTGGAGGACGAACGGGGGGGTAATGGGTAGCAAGAATGGAGACGCGAGGGGGGTGAATGAAACCACACTTCAAAACGTGGTGGTGCCGCCGATGCCTGAAGGGCTTATTGAGGGTGAATGGAGCGAACAATCGGTCAAGGTGCTGCGAGAAAGATATCTTCTGAAGAATGCTGTTGGGGAAGTGGTGGAAACTCCTGATCAGATGGCCTGGCGGGTTTCCTGGGACATTGCTTGTGCGGAAGGAAAGTTTGGGAAGACATATGACGAGATTATGTCTTGCGCGAAGGAATATTATCACTTGCTGGTGACTCACGAATTTTTGCCGAACTCGCCGACACTGGCTAATGCGGGAAAGAACAACGGCTTACAATATAGCGCGTGTTATGTCATTCCAGTTGAGGATACCATAGAAGGAATATTTGATGGGGTTAAGTGGCAGGCGCTGATTCATCACAGTGGTGGCGGGACAGGTTTTGCTTTTTCCAGACTGCGGCCGTCGGGAGCAATCGTTGGGTCGACGAAAGGGATTGCTTCCGGGCCGGTGCCATTTATGAGAGTTTATGATGCGGCGACGGAACAGATTAAACAAGGGGGAATGCGTCGGGGGGCAAATATGGGTATTTTGCGAGTGGATCATCCGGATGTTTTGGAGTTTATCCATTGTAAAGAGTCCGGAGGGATAACCAATTTTAATATTTCGGTGGCGGCTACGAACGCATTCATGAAGGCATATTTTGACGGAACGAAGTATGATCTTGTTGATCCGCACAGTGAGGTGGTAGTGGGACAGTTGGATGCCCAAATGGTGATGAATGAAATTGCTGAAGGGGCCTGGAAAACGGGCGACCCAGGAATGATTTTTATTGACCGGATCAATGAGGGACCTGCCAACCCGGTACCGAGTATGGGTCCGGTGGAAGCGACAAATCCTTGTGTGACAGGAGACACGTTAATCTCTACTCAGGAGGGGTTGATTAAAATGCGTGACGTAGTGGAGAGTCACTTTGAGGGAGGGGCAAGGTTCGGAGGTAACATGGGATTGATTATTGATAAGAGGACTTTGGACCCAAATGCGGAAGGAACTGAGGACGGAAGGGCAATTAAGTTTTTTGATAACGGGGAAAAGGAGGTTTTACGCTTAGAAACCAAAGCTGGGTTGGAGCTAACCGGAACGTTTGATCATAAAGTGCTTACTCCTCATGGTTGGGTAAAATTGTCAGAAGTAAATCTTGGTGACGAGGTTTGTGTCCAAAGCGGAGAAGGGGGATTCAGTTCTGAGGGGAGTCTTCCATTTAAGTTCGGAAAACCGACGCTACCAACAAAGTGGAGTAAGGAATTGGGGCAAGTTCTCGGCTGGCTCGTGGGAGATGGTTGGCTAAGGACGGGGGACAAAAATTGCCGAGCGGGATTGACTTTCGGGGTTGAGGACAAAGAAATAATGGAATATTTCCGGGCGATTATCAACCGATGGTATGGTAAGGACATTAAACCCATTGAGAGGGTCAGAAATACCTGGCATCTTTCTTATCACGGTAAGGGATTAGTGGATTTTTTCTTACAGCTGGGGGTGAAGCCGGTGAAAGCGGCCGATAAGGAAGTGCCGGGGACTGTGTACCAAGCTCCCAAAGAGGCGGTCATCGGCTTTCTTCAAGGGTTATTTACGGCTGACGGAACCGTAAATTTTCGCGTTGGCCACAGTTCGTATGTCCGATTAACAGCCAAGTCGAAGTTGCTTCTAAAGGGAGTCCAGTTACTCCTCTTGAATCTGGGTATTTTGTCCCACATTTATAACCGTGCCCGAAAGCCTCGAAAAGGCATGTTCACCTATACGGATGTGCATGGTAGCACTAAGACCCATGCTCTTGACGGCGTTTGCTATGAATTGGAAATTTCCCGGGAATCGGTGATTAAATTTCTTGAAACAGTAGGCTTTCTTGGCGGACGGCACAAGGGAAAGACCGATAGATTCTACACCAAGGACTTTCGATCGGGAAGATTTGCTGACAAGGTTGAAAGAATTAGTCCGGCCGGTAAGCAAAGAGTTTATGATTTAACCGAGGATAAAAGTTATACATTTATTGCCAATGGAATTGTCAGTTACGATTGCGGAGAACAACCTTTGTATCCATTTGATGCTTGTAATCTTGGCAGTATCTTCTTGACTTATTTTGTTAAAGAGGAAAGCGGACGCCGGGAAGTTGATTGGGAGAAATTGGAAAAAGTGACCAGATTGGGAGTGCGATTTTTGGACTCGGTGATTGAGAGAAACCCGTTTACGTTGCCGCAGATTGAAGAAACGGTTAAGGCAATTAGACGAATCGGACTAGGTGTCGGTGGTTGGGCGGATATGCTGGTGCAGTTGGGAATTCCCTATGACAGTGAGGAAGCTTTGGAGCTGGGCGAGAAAATAATGAGGTTTATTAACGAAAAAGGCCATGAGGCATCAGAGGAGCTTGCTTTGGAGCGAGGGCCCTTTCCGAGGTGGCAAGAGAGCATCTACAAGGACGGGAAGCCGCTTCGTAATTCGACAGTGACGACGATTGCGCCGACGGGGACAATTGGGATTATTGCTGACACTTCGACGGGGATTGAACCTTTCTTTGCGATTGCCTTCAAGCACTATGTGAAGACGAATGCGATTGAGCGAACGATGTATTTTTTAAATCCTTTGTTTGAAAAGATGGCTTTGGGGCAAAGCTGGTATACCGAGGAAGTTAAGGAGAAGATTGCCAGTGAAGGAGCTTTGGCTCATGTGGAGGAAGTGCCGCAAGAGATTAAGAGGATCTTTGTGACGGCGCATGATCTGTCTCCGGAGTGGCACGTGAGGATGCAGGCGGCCTTTCAGAAATATACGGACAATGCAGTGTCAAAGACGATTAATTTGCCGAACGGGGCGACGAGAGAGGATATAAAGAAAGCTTATCTGCAAGCCTATGAAACGGGTTGCCGGGGAGTAACGGTTTATCGGGACGGGTCAAAGTCGGTCCAGGTGCTGAATTTGGGAACGAAGGAGAAGCCGATGCAGGAAGCGAAGAAGCAGACGGCTCACGATGAGGAGGCTGGACAGGAAAAAAGAAGCAGCAACGGCCATGTGAACACCGTGAGCCTGGCGCAGCTCCGGCTGAGACCAACAACGAAGCTTTCGGGGGTGACCTACCGGATGGAAACGCCGCTCGGTCATGCATTTATCACGATTAACTCAACGGCGGATGGGGAGCCCTTTGAGGTGTTTATCGCGGTGGGACACGGGGGGAGCGATATTGCGGCCGATGCTGAAGCGATCGGGAGGCTTATCAGCATGTCGCTGCGGATTGCGGACGGGGTTTCCCCGAGGCAGATTGCCTGGACGATTGTGGACCAACTTCGGGGAATCGGCGGGCTGGGGGCGGTGGGATTTGGAAGTAATCGGGTGAAGTCGCTGGCGGATGCGGTGGCGAAGGTGTTGGAGGATTATTTAAAAAGTGGGGCTGCCGGAGTGAAGGCTGGTCCTGGGGAGGAAAAGGGGGCAGAGGGGCCGGGTGACCAGGTGAGTCCGGGGCAGCTGACGATGAAGTTGACGATGAAAAAGGATCTGTGCCCGTCGTGCGGGGCGGCAGCGTTTATCTATGAAGAAGGGTGCGCCAAGTGTTTGGCCTGCGGGTATGCGAAATGTTAGGCCGCGTTATAATTGGTCATTTGGAAGTGTTTGGTGAAGAGGTGGAAGTTGGGGGAAAGAAGGCGCCGAGGCTTGAGTTGATAGATGGCTAAACGGAGTATAACGGAAGGGTGGTTGTCCTACAAATTTAGAAATCGATGCCACTTTTGGCCTGGGGGCCTTTTTGGCATGGGGCTTATTACTTGATGACTGCCTGGTGCAGGATGGAGGAGGCGAGGGTTTGGTAGGGGAGGCCCATTTCGGCGGCCTTGGCTTTGAGCTTTAAAAGAACTTTTTGGGAGAGGCGAATGTTGATGTTTTTGGTTTTTGCCAGAGTGTAGGCAGCGGCTTTTTGAAGGCGGTTTTTTTCAGCGGCAAGATTTTTGATAGGTTTAAGCTGACCTTTTTCAAAAGCCTCCTCTATTTCTTTTTCTTCCTCATCAAGTTCGAAGTATTTCATAGTTTTTTCTTTTCGATGATATATTTCTTGGTTGCTTTTCTGCTTGGGAATGCCGTTTTGAGAAAATATTTTGTCTCATCCTCGACGTAGGGGACGAGATAGGCATAGTCGTCAACTTTTACGACCATGATTTTTTGGCCAGGGTATTTTTTTTGATTTGGGTGATCATAAGAATCAAGGACATCGTTATTGGCAATTGCGTCATTGATTTCTTCGAATGAAATTCCTCTTTCTTCCTTCAGTTTTTCATTTTTTTCAGCACTCCAGTCGACTGGTTTCATGACAAGAATTTATCACGAGTAGTATACATCGTCAATGATCAAAAATCAATCCCTCTTTTTGCCTCGAGGCCTTTTTGGAAAGGGCGCTTCACTTCTTTCACTTCGGTGACGAGGTCAGCCAGGTCGATGAGTCGTTTCGGATTTGGGTGAGACCGTTTTCTAGCTGAAATATGTTATGACGCAGTCCTCGCAAATGCTGCAGTCACCGACTCTTTTTGGTCCTTGGTGGCATTTTGCACACGTTCCTATATGGTGATATTCGCTGGATCGTCCTCCAAGTCCAAATTGGGCGACACTATTTTGTAGTAGGAGACTCCGAGCGGATTCAAACCCGCCGCTTATGCCGCAACCCCCAGTGACTAGGTGGATGGGTTGGGAGGCAATGAAAGTCATGGTTGACAAGGATAGGCGGTCAAACTGGGGTATCGGAATTACTTCCAGGGTTTCCAATTGATCGCGAAACTTGTTGGCAAAGTAGAAGAGAGTGTTGAGAGTGGAAACGACCTCGTTCCAATCGATGACCTCTCTTAGAAGAGATTGCTGATGGCGGTTAATTAGCTGGTCAACAGCGGTAAGTATTTTCTCGAACTTTTCCGGAGGGTAGCCGATGATGCGGTTGACAGGAATTTTAACCGAGCTTGTGAACGGATGGGAAAGAAACCAGGCGTCTATGGGTGTTTCCGGGTCGTAGCCGTCAAAATAGTTGGGGTTTACTGAGAGGGCGAGGGCCTCGTAGTCACTGATTGTGAGGTTGACGGCCGTTCTCCGGGTTAGAACACGAGTTTCTTTGCCATTGCCTGAAGAGATGAATTCGTCAACATACTGCTCGGTGTAGGGCCCGCCATTTTGCGAAGGAGGGGAAAGGGAGACAACACGAGTGCCAATTGGACCATCCAGGAGTTTTTGGGTGATTTTTTTCCACCCAGTGATTTCGGCGGTTTCCCGGTCTTGGTCAGGTGAACCGAGCGCTTTTCTTAGAGCGGCGCCACGCCTGACCACTTCAATGAATGGCTCGACGGGAAAGAAGGGGGACCACAGTTGGTCTTCGTCAAGGTTCATGTAGCGGGTCCCACCTTTGACTTTGAAATGTTCAGCTAAGGTGGTTTCAATGTTGGCTCTTAGTTCTTGCGCCAGACCGGGGAGGAGAGGGGAGTTTTGGCCGCGTTCTTGCCATTCTTTGAGAATTCTGGCTCGTTCGAGGACAGGATGATAAGCCCGGCTTAATCTTTTCTGATCGGTTTTTGTCTTCAGGGTGCGGTCGAAGTCGTCGTAAAGACGATATATACGACTGAAATTGTCGTCTTGTTTGCTTGTTGCGGCGGAAATTGTCTCGGTTTCTGCTGACATAAAACTCCTCTTCCGAGGAGTTGCAACAAGAGTGGGCTTCTGCTCGGAAGTCCGCCAAGCGGCGGACCATTGGGGGTCTGACTTTATCCTTCGACAGGCTCAGGAGAAGCTCCTTTGACAGGCTCAGGATTTCACAGTTGCGGCACAGCGTCGGAATTCCCGCCTGCGTACTTTCGTACTGCGTCGAGGCAAGTCACCGACTTTCACCCTATTAATTTGTAGTTTACAATTTAAGGCCGGAGGCGAGACTTAGCAAGGGTTAAAAATCAATTCCCTTTTTGGCCTGGAGGCCTTTTTGGAAGGGGTGCTTCACTTCCTTCATTTCGGTGACGAGGTCGGCTTTGTCAATCAGCCATTGGGGGGCGTGACGACCAGTGAGAACGAGAGCGGTTAGCGGATAGCGGTTAGCGGTTAGTAAGAGATTTTGGACGTCGGAGTCGTTTAGGAGGCCGCCGTGGAGGGAGCCCAAGAGTTCGTCGAGGATGATGAGGTTATATTTTTTTGACCTGATGGCTTTTTCTGCTTCTTTGAGAGCAATGGCGGCGGACTGCTGATGTTCTTCAAGAGGTTTCTGGTCGCCCATAATGCCGACGAAGCCGGAGCCAAGAGCTTTTATCGTAATGTTTTTCAGGTGCTTTCTGATGGCAACCCGGGCGCCTTCGGGCCAGGATTCCTCTTTGACAAACTGGAGGATGCAGACCTTTTGGCCGTAGCCGCTGGCGCGCAGAGCCAGGCCGAAAGCGGCGGTCGTTTTGCCTTTGCCGGTGCCGGTGTAAATAATTAACATGTATTGGCAAGTATAACAGGTATTAGCAGGTAAGAGCAGGGAAATTTAAGAGTTGACAGGGTTCTTCGGCTGTAATAACATATGTACTAACATGGTATTGACGATTTTTCGAGCTGGAAATAGTTTAGCTTTAACGATTCCTAAGGAACTGGCCGGTAGGCTTAACTTAAAGGAGGGCGACAAGGTTGAGCCTAAATTGGCAGGAAGGGTGATCGCGTATCAACCAGTGGGCCAAGGTATTTCCAAAGTGGATCCGGGGTTTGAGAAGTGGCTTGTCTCTTTTAAGAAAAGATATGGTCCGGCCATGAAAAAGCTAGCCAAACTTTAGTTTGTGTACTACCTTTCTCTTAATGACGCGATTCGAATTCATGATGAAATGGTTTCTTCATATGGAGGAACCTTGGGAATTCGAGATGAAAAGCTCCTAGAGTCTGCGGTTTTTCGATGCCAAGCTAGTTTTGGAGGAGAGGATCTGTATAGAGACATATTTGAAAAAGCCGCAGCTATCTTCCATGGAATAATTTTTGATCATCCCTTTATTGATGGGAATAAACGTGCCGCGGTTGCTTGTGCAATTGAATTTCTTGAAAGAAATGCACAGGTTTTTATTGCTTCGAATGATGAGGTGGTAGCTTTTCCACTTTGGGTCGAGAGGAATAGGCCAGAGATCGAAGAGATTGCAAGGTGGTTTAAGAGACGTTGTAGAAGGTTAACCAAGAGGAGAAAAAGTGAGGAAGATAGCAAAAGCGACTAAAGTTCAGAATAAAAAATATGATTCCAATCCTGAATTAGAGGAATAGATGGAGAAATTTTTTGGGGAGGAGGGGCCGCTTTTGGATGCACTGGCTGAGC
Organism: uncultured Gammaproteobacteria bacterium; assembly: GCA_964609775.1. Lineage (GTDB taxonomy): Bacteria > Patescibacteriota > Microgenomatia > JAMCZE01 > JAMCZE01 > CAZNUP01. The sequence continues at coordinate 19,343 of CAZSSJ010000004.1, read as the reverse complement.
ATGATCGGACAGGGAAGTTGCCAACGGACAATCCGAGAGAGGATAAGAAACGCAGGAAAGGTTAGAGAATTACCATGATGGATGAATATACGCTGGAGATTTGCGGACTGACGAGGAAGCTGCCGCTGACGTTTGTGAGCAAGAACACGCGGCTGGCGAGCTTTAATCTGCTCGGGGACGTGGAGCTGGTTGATCGGCTGGCGGATGTTCTTTATGAAAAACTTAAGGATGTGGAGTTTGACTTTCTGGTTGGGCCGGAAGTCAAAGTGGTGCCGCTCATTCACGGAGTGGCTTTGAGGTTGGGACACAAGCGGTTTGTGGTTTGCCGGAAGAGCGTCAAGCCATATATGTTGTCACCGGTCATTCTTCGGCCGCTGGCGCATTTTCCGAAACACGTCCGGCAGCTGGTTTTAGGCGGGCGGGATGCAGCGCTTCTCTCGGGCAAAAAAGTTGTGATTATGGATGACGTGGTTTCGACCGGAGTGACGATTCGGATGATGGAGAAGCTGATGGAGAAGGTGGGGGCGACGGTTGTTAAAACGGTTTGTGTTCTTCGGCAGGGGGAGCAGTTTGACAAGATGGAGAATTTGATTTTTTTGGCAGAGTTGCCTGTCTTTAAGATTTAATTTATTTTCTTCATTTTCAACTAGTTTTTGTAACCTTGTTCTCCATGGGCACCCATTAAGACGCAAGAATTTTGCGTTTCGGCTTTGCCAGGGGTTAGGTTGTTAGGTGCCGTGTAAAATTTGATGGTGTTTTGATCTGTTGACAAGCGGATGGGGGATCGTTTATCTTGGTGTTAACAGTGTAATAGCCTCCTCTACCTTGGGAGGGAAAAATATGAACCTAAAGGTGAGCAAGTGTGATTGCTGGTTTTGTGATTTCGTGAACGGTTATTTTGATTTTATAGCCCGCTTTTTGGCGGGATTTTTTGTGGGAAGAGTTGGTGCAGAGGGGGGGTGGAGGAATGAATCAGGGAGGATCAAAAAGGGAGTATATCGCACATGGGGGGATGGGACATTTGGGACCAATTGAGGGGGGGTCTGGAAAACGGGTTTTTTTGAGTCATGATCCTGGGGAGGTAAAACAAGCTGAGCAATCTCGTCAGTTTGATGAGGTGAAGCTTATTTCTAGTCCGCATTCTGATGAAGAAGAGGAAGTGGCTCGACACGATGGGTTTTAGTTTACCATGATGTCTCTCTTGAATGGTAGCGGTGGGTAATTGGTTAATTAAAGAAGGAGGAGTTGGTCGATGGGTGGTTTATTGGAAAGGCTCGTGTCAGAGCAGCAACCTGCGCCTGTCTTGATCACGCGTGCTGGGGATTATCCTGTTGATGCTGTTGAGAAGTTTTCTAGAGCTTTAAGAGGAAATAACTTCGACACAATGGAGTATATCTATCGTAATGACCGGACAGTGACCTCGCAAATGAGGGAGAAGATGGATGATTTGCTTGCCCGACGGGGGCGAGAAACGATTGGTGGACACGGAAAGTCAAAAAGGCTAAATATTGTCGAAATAGTATTAACTGGTCTTGATAGGGTGGGATTTGTTAAAGGCTCTTGGCGCATGAGGCTTGTTCAGAGGGGTTGGAACGATGCGCAGAGTGAGTACATTAAACTTCGAAGAAGTCCTCGTCCGGGGCATAATCGGCCGGCAGAGCTGCTAGCTAATATCATGCGTGGGGGTCGTCGTTGATGATTTGGAATGCGTACTCTGTTGATACGTGTTGATCGTTGGAACGTTTTTTAAGCTTCTGGTTGTGTGATTCTTTCGGTTCTTTCTAAAAAGAACAGTAAAGCGGTTGCTATTGCGCTTTGCATTCGGGTGGGTGTGAGACGAAGGTTCTGCTGACGATATTACCTCGTTTGTCTAGAGTTGCTCTAAACATGTGACATTCGGCGGCTTGGCAGGCGGCTGGTGTGCAGTCAAGTTGAATGTCGACAGAAGTGCTTTCATAGGGGTTTCCTTCGGGAGGTTCGCAAAAGCCTTTAGTTTTGCCGGGTGGCAGACCCTGGAAAAATGACTCCTTGGTTGCTATGGTCATAAAAAAGAGCCTTGCGGCTCTTTAGCCTAGTAAAGTTGGGGTCGGGGTGTCAAGGGAACAAAGTGGGTCGAAAATGAATCTCCTCGTAGCCGTGCTGAGATATTCGCAGGTTCAAGAATAGTGGCTTGACTTCGGGAAATATGTATTGTACTATTAAATACAAGTTATGGTATTGGGGGATGATTTAATTAATATCCAGGGCTTTGAATGGGACAAGGGTAATTTGGAGCACATAGAAAAGCACAGTGTTGATTACAGGGAGTGTGAAGAAATATTTTTGAACGAGCCTCTGCTTTTAAGTGAAGATGAGGCTCATTCTAAGATTGAAAGAAGATTTCAGGCGTTAGGGGTGACAAACGAAAGAAGGCTAATTTTCTTAGCCTTCACAATTAGAAAGAATAAAATTCGTGTGGTCTCAGCTAGAGATCAAAACAGAAAAGAGAGGAAAGAACTGCAACAAGGAGGAGGCGAAAATTATGAATAGGCTAAAACCAATACCTCAATTTAAAAATGAGGACGAGGAAGCAGAGTTTTGGGTCACTCATGATAGTACTGAGTATGTTGATTGGAGTAAGGCTACCGTTAATCCTGTTTTTCCTAATCTCAAGCTGTCGACAAAAACAATAACCATGCGGGTTCCAGCTTCCTTGCTGAACACATTGAAGGCAATAGCAAACAAGAAGGACGTGCCTTATCAATCGCTTATTAAAATGTTTCTTGATGAAAAAGTCAGAGAAGAGCAGGGGGCTGTTTAGGAGTGTCAAGGGAATAAAGTGGGTCAAATTTTGTATTTCGATTATGATCGAAGGAAGTTGACAAAAGCTTCGATTATGTTTAAAATGGCTTTTGATGGAAAAGCAGGACTATTTTGTCTTTAATCCCTGG
>CAZSSJ010000004.1:0-16403 GCA_964609775.1 uncultured Gammaproteobacteria bacterium | reverse complement strand
TCCCTGGTGGGAGGAGAGAAGCTTTGAGACCGGCTTTCGCCGGGGAGCGTATCTTGATTTGTTTGAAAAGAGATTGGGCCGGAAACAGATTGAGCTTATCACCGGCAGCCGGCGAGTGGGGAAGACGACGATTTTGAAACAGGTGATCGGAGATTTGCTCAGGAAAGGTGTTTCTCCGGAGCAGATTCTCTATGTTTCCTGTGATTTTGCCCGAGCGATTGGAGTTTCCGTTTCGGATCATCTGACGGCATTTCGACAGGTGTTTTCTCATCCCCGGTCGAAAAAGCTGTATCTTTTTTTTGATGAAGTTCAGGACAGTCCCAATTGGCAGGCAGAGTTGAAAACACTTTATGATGGGGAAAATTTAAAAATGTTTTGTTCGGGTTCAACGTCAGCGTTGGTTTCTTCCCACGGAGGAAAGCTGACCGGCCGGGAAATTAACACCGTGATTTATCCGCTGTCTTTTGGGGAATTTCTGGAGTTTCGTCAAAAGAAGATTCGACCTTCAGAGAGCTATCTTCTGGAAAAGGAAGTGCGGGACTACCTGACTGTGGGGGGCTATCCGGAAAATGTTCTGGCGCCGTCAAACGAGTATCTTTCTGCACTTGTGGAAGACATTTTTGCTCGGGACTTGGGCAGGATCTATCCGATCAGGAATCCGGAGGTTGTCCGAGATTTATATAAGCTTCTTATGGCCGGGGTGGGCAGTCGGACAAGCTTCAACCGTTTGGCGGGGATTTTGGGGATCAGTGTGGACACGGTTAAAGACTATGTCAGCTATTTTGAGGCCTCTTTTCTGACAGGAAAGCTGGAACAGTGGAGCACGTCACATTCAAAAAGAGTTTATGGGCCAAAGAAAATCTATCCTTTGGACACTGGTTTAAAAACTTTGATGACCGGAGAGGGAGATCTTGGGGCGAAAGCGGAAACGGCTGTCTATTGGAAGTTAAAAAAGCAAAGCCAAAAATTGGGGTTTGTTTTTGAAGACGGCAAAGAACTGGATTTTGTGGCGCAAGGGCCGGAGGGAAATGTGGCAGTGGAGGTGAAATTTTCTTCGGACAGAGAAAAGCTTCTTAGAGAGGGAGAAGTCGTGGCTGGTTTTTGGGGAAAGAATGGAGGCGGAGAGAAGCTGCTCGTGGTGACCGAGAATTTTTCTCACAAAACCGGTTTTTCCGGGGGAAAGGTGGAATTTGTGCCGCTGGGGGAGTTTTTGGTGGAGGACTAGTGGTAGAGTTGAGGAAAATTGGGCTTTTTGGGATTGTCTCTGACGAGCAAATTATCGATGGTAACGATGTCCCTTCCAGAACCGTTATCCCATCTTTCTTCCTTGACCCAATAGACGTTTGGGAGTCTTGTTGAAAAGTAGGTCCTCCGGGAGAAGGTTTGAAAAGGGATATCTTTTGTCTGGCGGAGGTCGCGGGAACCACGCTGGGCCTTGGGATCTTGCGGGTCAGTTCCCTCGGTGAGAAGTTCTTGTAGATTGAGATCAGCTCTTATAGCTTCAACATAGCTACCATAGGAACTTAGCTCTTCGGGACCGACTGTTTCTCCGAAGAGGATGCGATCTGAGCTGAGAGTAACCGTGTCTCCATAGTGATAATGGTCATTTTTTACTAGTCTGGCAACCTCTTCTTGTTTCTTCGTGATGGTAGCCTCGCCCCATTCTTTCTCGGAGTCCGGTCGAGCCTGTTCTGGACCTTGTTTTTCACGGCTGGGCTGAAAGATTTCTATAATTTTCCTGAGCATGTGCTTATTCTCTCTCTCTCTCTGCTCTATTTGTCAAATTTCCGTTTTCATGAAACAGAGGAGGGGAACAAGGAAGTAAGGGAACAGAGAGGGTAAAGAAGCTATCTTTTTTTCTTTATTTTCTCCCAAACCCCTGGGGGCAGAACTTCTTTGAGAGGATTATCCTGGCTCATTTTGGTGAGCGCTCCCGGGCTGACTTTCCAAAATTCACCATTATCCAGGCGGACAGTAATTGTGCTCTGGTTGAGCCGGGTTATGGTTCCCTCGAGTTTTTGACCATTATGAGTGAAGGAGACCCGGTCGAAAAAATTGAAATCCTTCATGGCATAGAGGGTGTGCATTTTGTGGAGAAGTTTCAGTCTTTCAACAATTAACTGATTCAGGGCATGAAGTTGGTTCTCGTCCAGGTGCTTGATTAGTTGCCTGAGATAGTTAGGAAGCGGGTCGGCCATCTGGCCCTATTATACTGAAGTTCAAGTTATCCTTTTTAGGACAAGAGCAGAGATAAGTGATTACTTGAGGATTGCGGCACGGGATTGCGGAGAATTAAAAAATTAGAAAAGTGAAATTTTTCATTTTGTTCGGGTGATGGTGGGGCTCAACTGAAAATTTCGCGGACGTCCTGATCGGTTATTAGGGAGGAAAAGAGGTTGCCCTCTTCCAAGACGTTTTTAAAAAGGGCTTCTTTTTTCTCCTGAAGACGGAGGACTTTTTCCTCGACCGAATCTTTGAGGATGTATTTATAGACAAAAACGGGTTTTTCCTGACCGATGCGGTGGGTGCGGTCGATGGCCTGATGCTCAACAGCCGGGTTCCACCAGGGGTCAAGGAGGAGGCAATAGTCGGCGGCGGTGAGGTTGAGGCCGGAGCCGCCGGCTTTGAGGCTGATGAGGAATAACGGAATATCAGGATTGCTCTGGAATTTGCTGATGAGGTCGCCGCGGTTTTTGGTGCTGCCGTCGAGATAGAGGTAGGGAAGAGAGGCGGAGTCAAGGTGGCGTCTGACGGTGGCGAGAAAGGACGTGAATTGACTGAAAACCAGAGCCTTGTGGTGGCCGGCCAGAAGCTCGGCCAGCTGGTCCCGAAAGGCCTCGATTTTGGTGGGTGAGACAGACCCATATTTCGGGTCAACGAGCGAGGGGTCAAGGCATAACTGGCGCAACACGGTTAGGGATTTGAGAATCTCAAAGCGATGATTTTTGAAGCCATTGCTTTCGAGAAGGCCAAGGACTTTTTGGCGTTCACGGGTCAAGTGAAGATTGTAGATTTTCCGGTGCTCCGGGTTCATTTCCAAAAGAGTTGTCTGGACAGTTTTTTGAGGGAGGTCTTTTTCCACGAATTCTTTTTGCCTTCGCAGGAGGAAGGGACGGAGCCGGCTGCGAAGCTTGGCCAGGGCTTCCTGATTTTGGAATTTTTCGATTGGGAGGCGAAAGTTTTCTGAAAAAAATTGAGGTGAAGGGAAAAGGCCGGGAGCGACGATGGAAATGACGGACCAAAGCTCCATGAGATTGTTTTCCATGGGGGTGCCGGTGAGGGCAATCTTGGAGGCGGCGTTGAGCCGGCGGGCTGACGAATAGACTTTTGATTGATGGTTTTTGGCCGCCTGGGCCTCATCGAGGATGATGGTGTCAAATTCAATTTGTTTCAGCTTGTCAAAGTCTCGCAGGAGAAGAGGATAGGAGCAGACGACAACTTTTGCCCTGTCAAGATTTTGGTAGTGCTCACTTCGGTCCCCGCGGCGCAGGATTATTTTTGAGAGCCCGGGCGCGAAACGGGAGAGCTCAGCATCCCAATTTTCCACGACACTGGTGGGGGCGAGGATTAAAAAGGGGTGTGAGTGCTGAGCGCTTAGGATGAGGCAGATTGCTTGCACGGTCTTGCCCAAGCCCATGTCATCAGCCAGAATTCCGCCAAGATTAAATTTTCGCAGGGAGGAAAGATAGGAAAAGCCCTCTTTTTGATAGGGGCGCAGATGACCTTCAAAGCCGGGCGGCTCTGACAGAGTGTCGATGTGAGTGAAATGTTTGAGCCCCAGGGAGATTTCCTCCCAACGTTTGGCTTGTTCCCCGACGATGCCAAGTCTTGATAGTTCTTCCCAAAATCCCAACTGGAAGTGGCTCAACCGGAGACCTTCCCGGTGATGATCCTGAAGAGATTTGGCTTCAGCGATGAGGTCTTTTAACTTGGCAAATTTGGGGTTCGACAAAGAAAAATAGCGGCCGCTTTCCAGGAGAAGATGACTTTCTCCCCGGACCAGCGCAGCAAACAATTCAGAGAAGGGAACGTCTTCGCCACTGACGGAAACCCTGATTTTGAGATCGAACCAGTCGTGGTCGGAATCGGTCTCGGCCAGATTAAAATTTATTTCTGCCTCGGTTTCGTCGAGAGTGAAATTTGGCAATTCCGGGAGGCCGGCAATTTTGATTTCCCGGCCGGGCAGTTTTGGCAGGGTTTCGGAGACAAAACGGGCTGCGGGCAGACCCTCAAGAATGAGATCCGGGGCAAAATCGGGATAGATTTTTTGGAGACGACTCTCTGCTTCCTGACGCAACTTTTGAGCAGCAGGCTCATCAATGAGGACATTGCCGGCGGGAGTTTCTTCCTGGCCGAGGCGGAGAGCGATCTTATTCCGGCCGATTTTCTCGATCGTCAACACCGGATTGGGGGTTATGATTCGGGGAAGGGGAAATTTACCAGTGAGGCTCTTGAGATTGTAGTGTCTTGCCAGTTTGGGCAGGTGGTCTTTTTGAAACAGACGGAGACTGGACGCGGGAATGGTGATGACTGGCTCACGGTCGAATTCGGGAGCGGATCCGGAGACGGCGGAAAGAGTGAAGCAGTTGGCGGATTCAGGAAGATCCAGGGTGGAGCCAACGATGGTTAGGCAGAAACACGGCGGGGAGCCCAAAAGCAAATGGCACTTGGGATTAAGAACCACCTCTCCGGCCAGAACCTGGCGGCTTAGGGAAATGGCGCCAGCTTTCTTTTCCTCCTGAATGACCAGGGAAATGTCAACCGGAGTTGGGCTGACTACAACCGGGACTGGACTCTTTTTACCGGCAAAAAGCGAAACGCCGAAGCGCTTGTGATCTTTAAGAGCTTGCCAAACTGAGGCGGCATTGGCCGGAGTGACCGTTTGCCAGGAAGTGTTCAGTCTTTTATCCAGGGCGGCGTTCAGGGACTTCAGGAAAAATTGAGCTTCGGATTTTAGCGTGCCGGTCTTTTTGTCCCAATAGATTAAACCATTTCCATAGGCGCCATGGTCCCAGCGGGCGTGATTTAAGGAAACGGTGTTGTCAGTCGGGTCGAAAAGACGCGGGCGGAGAGAAAGAACTTTGAGGTCCCGATAGTCATGGCTCCCGAAGAGATAATAGTCTTCCAAGTCTGCTTGCTCAATTGCCAGGAGGATTTGGAGGTCAAATTGCCGCGGGCCAGTGGTATCGATTTTCTTCTCGATTCTTTCCAGTTGTTTTGCCCAGGACGGTTGGGTCGGCTTAGGGGTTAGGTGGACAAGGCTCTCCCGGGCGTTAATTAGCGGCAAGGCTTTGAGGCCTAAGGCGGCAACGTGTTTGCAGGCCGTTTCCATCGGACAGGAACATTCGGAATCGGCAATTTCATTGTCTCCAAGGAAAATAGTGGTTTGATAGAGAGAAGATCCCCGGACCAAACCGCTAATTATCTCTTTTTCGCAGCTTACTTTGGAGGCCCGCCCGCTAAGAAAATAGTCTTTCCCGCGGGAAAAGAATACCGCTCCCACGTGTTCCCGGATCATTTCTGCTGTCAATTTCACGAGCGGATTATATCAACTTTTGGACAGTGAGCTTCCGGACAAACGGGTGGTTGACAGGAGGGAAAAGCGGAGGAGGAAACCGAGTGAATTAGTGATTGAGGAATGAAGGAGATATTAAACAGAATTATTTTGAGCCCGATTTGGGTGGTGTTCGTGGCGGCGGGAATGCGGATTGTGCCGCATCCAGCGAACGTGGCGCTGATTGGGGCGATGGCGCTCTTTGGCGGGGCGTATTTTAAAGGATGGAGAGCGTTTGGGTTTCCGCTTCTGGCGATGTTTATTTCGGACATTTTCTTAGGGTTTCATGGGATGATGGGTGGGTGTATGGCAGTTTTTTATTGATTGTTCTTTTGGGGCAAAGGGCACAGAGAATAGGGCAAAGAGGAGGAATATTGTGGAAGCAGATTGTTTTTCTGTCGATGGCCTCTTCAGTTTTGTTCTTTCTGATTACGAATTTTGGGGTGTGGGTTTCGGGGACGATGTATCCAAAGACGATCCAGGGGTTGTGGGAGTGCTACGTGATGGGGCTGCCATTTTTCCGAAATACAATCGTTGGGGATTTGGGATATAACCTGGTGTTTTTTGGAAGCTATGCTTTGACGAAAAAGTGGACAAAAGAAGTGTCACTGCTTCGATTTTGATTTGGTGCCACCTGGTGTTTTAAAGGCGATGTAGGCTAAGGATATGGCAATGACCAGCAGAGCTGTGGCAATGTAGCCACTGTTTAACAATTGAGAAAAGAGTTCATTATTCATTTTTGGATAGGCCTTCAAACTTAATCGCCAGCCACGCCGTTAGCATAAAGGATGTGATGTTTCCTGTCAATCGGATGAGGGCTTGAGGAGTGTCTAGGCTGAAAAAATTTGGTGTGATTACTGTCAGGATGAACCAAGTGGCCGCCAGGTTGGTGAAGAAGCCGCTTAAGAACCTTGCGGTTGCAGGGGTTAAGAGAGAGTTCATAAACGTTATTTTAGTTGATTTTGTTTTGGATACAAGAGAAAATCATCTTCTTGAAATTCTTTAGCGGGAGAGTTAATGTTTCTTCACGATGAGAGTGAAAAGGTATGGAGTGGTCGACATTGGGACACTGAAGGTGAAACTGCAGATTGTGGAGAAGACCGCCTCTGGCGATCTTAAAACAATTGAACAGTCGAATAATTTGACTTGTCTTGGGGTGCGGATGGAGGAGAACGGAGGAAGGCCGAAGGAGGAATATCTGCAGCAAACAATTGGCGAGCTTGGGAGGTGCAAGCAAGTCATGGAGAAGGAAAAAGTTGATCGGGTTCGCGTGGTCTCAACACATGCTCTTCGGGAAATGGGTCAGGTGGGCAAGGAAGTGGTGGAGTTAATTAAGAAAAAGGTGGGCTTTCAGGTAGAGATAATCAGCCAGCAGGAGGAGGCGGAGCTTTTTTATCGGGCAGTACTTCGGGATTTTAGGACGGATGAAGATTTCACAATTTTGGATGTGGGAGGAGGAAGTGTGCAGATTTTGATTGGCAATCGGCGGAAGCTTAAGAAATCGTTTCTGCTGAAAACGGGGACGAGTATGTTATGGGATAGATTTACGCCCGGGCATGGGGCGCTTGATTTTCCAAAACGGGCAGAGATCGGGAAGATGAGGAATTATGTTCTGCAACAGTTGCAGCCGGTGCCGGAAAAGATTAGGACACCAATCGTCTATGGATCCTCCTGCATTATTGATGTCTTTGCGGGAGTGAGACTACCGGTTCAGGATTATGGCGGATCTCCAAGTCACCCCAAGAGAGCGAGTGTGGCCGTAATGGAGAAGTTTCTGGGTGGTGTTTGGAGGATTCCCTACGACACGAGGGAGGAGATGTTCAGATCACCGACGACAAAGTATATGTGGGGAATAGATAAGGCTTTTTTGAATGTGGTGGAGTTGGCAAAGAGAATTGAAGCGCCGTATGTGATTCCGTCAAACGCGAATATTAATCAAGGACTACTTCTAGCTCTTGTTGAAGCTTGATTAACTCACCCAGGACCGGTTGGGGAATTTTTTCTTCCGGGATTTGGCTCCAGACGAGCATGATGTGGCGCGCTTGATGGTCGAGTATTTGGTTAGCAGTTGCCACGGAGAGGTTCAGCCCCGCAGGGAGTGTTGTCAGCTGTGTTCTGAAGATGCGTTGTTGCTCGAAAGTTTTGACAAAGGCTCGTTGCATCGTCTCAATTGGCAGCTCTTGCTTCCCTGATTTGATCCATTCGGTGACAAAGAAGTGGAAACCTATATTCCCATCGATTGAGTCGAGGACCTTGGCAAGGATGCCGGTTGATGTAACTGATTCAACTGCTTGACTGTCTCCTTTGAGGAATCGGCCGGCGGCATTAAATTCGTCAAGGAGTTTTATGTCGTCTTCGTGCAGGAGTTGTGGCGCGGCAGCGATCTCTGCCTGTTCCAGTTGTGCGGCCAGATCCGGGTTTAAATCTTTCTCGATGACAGTGACGTCGGTGATGATGGCTTCGGGAATGTCGTGAACGCTGAGCATTCTTATCTATTTAGTCTTGTTTTTGCTTGCGGATTAAGATCCAGATGGGTGGCCATTTTTAGGAGTCTGATTGGGTGAGCCTCGGCGTTGTCCGGGGCGAGGTCGGGCGGGTATCCAGCGTAGAGGTATCTTTCGACAGTTCTGAGATTTCTGACCAATTTGGCAAGATCGGCAGGGATAGTGGTGTCAGTTGATTGCCATTCCGGCCAGCCGAAGGGGTCGTATCTAGGTTGGTATTTTCCTCTGGACATGACGTTTTCGTTTAGAGTGGCAGCTTCTTAGAGTCTTTGAGCGTGAGATTTAGATATTCTTAATAGGTTATCATAAGGTTATCATATGCGGGGATGAGGGAGAGCGGGGCACATGAGGTGATGGTGGTGGGGGACACGGTTGTTTCGAGAGAGTTTGGGTCCAGGTTGGAAGTTGCCTCCAAATGGATTATCACTTGTCTTTGGTTAGCCCTCTAATTTCCTGCGAAATTTTTCCTCGTCCGAGGCCTCAAGACCTTTTCTGGTGATGGTCTGTGCACCTCGGCCAGCTTCCTGATCTGCTGCTGCCCTTAGCTCTCGGAATTTGTTCCAAAAGTTGCTTTTGTCTTTGCCGTCGGTGAACCATAATTCTACTGTTGGTTTTTCGCCGACTCTTTGCCCGTTATTGAATACAGCAATGGTTTGATCAGAAGGTCGGATTATTACTCCGGCGCCAGTTTCAGCGATGGCTTGAGTGTAGAATGGTTCGTCTGCTTTGTCAACATAGCCACAGAGTTTTGGGTGGCCTGGTGTTGGAAGAAAGATGTCTTTCTTCCGTTCTATGTTTTTGTCAGGCATTCGAATCACCTCCGGGCCTTATTCTCTCTCTCTCTGCTTAATTTGTCAAGTTTTGACAGGACTTTGGGGACGAGTGTTTCGTCTTGACAAAGTCATGGTATCTTGGTATCATGGCACCATGAATGTCATTGCCACCAACTTGCGGTTTCCAACTGATGAATATGGCCAGATCAAACTTCTGGCTCTTGCCGAAGGGAAAAGCATTGCGGCTTTAGTCAGGGAGGCGGTCCGACGATATAAAGAACAGAAGCTGACAAGCAGATTTCAAGTGGATTTGGCGGAAAAATTTAGGAAAATGGCAGTTAAAATTGATGTTCCCGTGACAGAACTTGTCAGGCAGGGGAGAAAGTTTGAATGAGAAAACTGGTGGTTGATGCTTCAGTTTGCCTCAAGTGGGTGTTTGAGGAGGAAGATTCCGAAAAGGCAAGGGAGCTTCTGGTCAAACAGGCAGAGGGGGAGGCTCTCCTTCTGGCTCCTTCGATTTGGGAGTTTGAGGTGGTGAATGGGTTTGCCTCGGCAATCCTTCGGAGGAAAGTTACCTTTCCTTTGGCAAAGAAGCTTTTCAAGGAGATTCTGGCGGCAAAACCCCAGATTATTCAGGTGCCGGATCTTTTGGAAAAGTGTCTGGAAAATTCCCGAAGGTGGGAAATTTCTGCCTATGACAGCGCCTATGTGACTTTGGCGACGGAAAACGGCATCGTTTTGGTTTCGAGTGATGCCAGACTGGTCCGAAAGGTGAAGAGCGCCAGTGTTGTTCTTCTTAAAGAGCTCGTTTGGAAATGAGAAATATGCTTTATTGGCCAAAAAGTTTATCGATAAAGAATTTGACGGGGTTTGCGGGTCTTTCTTCCGGAGAACTGCCCCTGAGAGCGATGGTTAAATCGAGAATGACTCCTAAGGCAGGACTGGGTGGCAGTTAGTTCCAGCAAATCGTCAGTGGAGAAGCCACCTTTGTGCTCTTTAAGGAAATTGATTCCTAGAGCATAGGATGAGAAAAGTTCTTGATATCTCTTTTGACCTTCCCTCTCGTGGATTGCCTTGAGTTTTTTGCCGATCTCCGGGGGTTCGCCTTCATAGCCAGCAAGGAATGCGAAGGCATCGAGGGCAGCGTCAGTTACCACGAGCTCCTGACTGCCATCTGTGTGGATAGTGAGTCGTCCTGCTAATTGTTCTTTTTTGGCCATGGATTGAAAGATGTTATTCCAAGGCCTTATTCTCTCTCTCTCTGCTTAATTTGTCAAGTTGGGGCAGTCTGGGTTGAAATGTTCCATGAAACGCTATCGCGATTTATGGAACAATGAGCTTTGGTTGCAGGAGGGGACGGAGGTTGGTATGCTGGTGGGGTATGGACGGTTTGCAAGACGATCAGGGGAATTTGAGGGCTCAGGGGGCTCAGGGAGATCCGGGAAATCAGGGAAGTCCCGCCAACGCTTCTGCTATGGCGGGCAAGCAGGGAGGTCAGGGGAATCAGGATGATCAGGCGAGTCAGGCGAGCCAAACCGCGGTTTCTCAACCAACTTCGGGACCGGTGGCGCCAAAGTTTAAAGAACAAGCGCCAGTAGCAGCTAGGAGCGAGGGGCTAGCAGCTAGTGGTTCGGAGGCGGACAGGGTGGCGAGAGCGGAGGGAGATGAGTATTGGGAGAACTATGCCCGGGAAATTGAGCTGGAGAAGGAAATTTTGGAAATGGGAGGCATTGAGAAAGTGGAAGCGGGTGAGGTGAAAGTGCCGGAAGATGTCGCTAAACAGATGGGCATCCGGCCAATTGTCAATGAGCAATCGGCAATGAGCAAGACGGTGCCGGGGTTTTCGGTGCGGGGAGTCTCCCTGGATGATAACCAATTAACTGCTGGGCTAGCTAAACCGACGTCGACGGGGTTTAGGTGGCTGGTGGAGTGGTTCATCTATCAGCTTCTGAAGGCGCATTTTTTGATTAAGAGAGTTGGTGGGAAAATTGTTAGAAAGCAGCTAGGAGCTAGGAGCTAGAGTGAAAGTAACAAGCTACAAAGATCTAATTGTTTGGCAAAAATCGATTGAGCTTGTTGTGTTAATCTATCGGTTTACAGCCGACTTTCCTAAGGATGAGTTGTATGGTTTGACATCGCAAATGAGGAGGTGCGCAGTATCTATCCCATCAAATATAGCAGAAGGGTGGGCTAGGAAGGGTACTGGTGAGTACATTAATTCATTATCTGTATCTGATGGTTCGGCGGCGGAGTTAGATACTCAGTTGATTATTTCTCAAAGACTCATGTGCGGTGAAGGAAAGCTTCGAGAGCAATGCCAGAACTTATTGGTAGAAGTTCAAAAGATGCTTCCAAAGTTGATAGGTTCTTTACAGAACAGAGGTTACTAGCTGCTGACTGCTAGCCCCTTCGTTTGTGCTATGATTTAGAAGTATGGACCCTGGGGTTTTGTTTTTAGACCTGCCGTCGGTGATGCTGGGGCTCGCCATCATTTTTCTGTCGTTGGGGAGCATTTTGGCGGCAGCAGCAGCGGCGGGCTATCTGTTTATTCAATTTTATAAGTGGCGGAACCGCGAGGAGCATGCCCTCGAATATGTTCTTCTCCAAGTGGCGGTGCCGAGGGACAATGAGATCAAAATTGACGCGATGGAGCAGCTGTTTGCCTCGCTGTACACACTTTATCGCGGGAAGAGCAACTGGCTGGACTTTGAGTTTTTGAAGATCCAGGAGCACGTGGCGTTTGAAATTGTCGGGAAGCCGGGGGACATCAGATTCTATGTCTCAGTGGCTCAGAAGCATAAAGATTTGATTGAAAAGCAAGTGCATGGTGTCTATCCGGGAGCGGTGATTTCGGAAGTTGAGGACTATAACATCTTTACGGAGAAGGGGGAAGTGGCTTATGCGTCACTCAAGTTGAAGTTTTCGAACTATTTCCCGATTAAAACCTATCGGGATTTGGGGGTGGATCCGTTGTCTCTCATGACCTCGGCGCTGGCCAAACTTTCCGAAGGAGAAGGGGCGGCGATTCAGTTTATCGTGGCACCGGCGGATAACAAGTGGCGAAGTTTGGGGAGGAAATTTGTTTCCAAGACGAAGAAGAACGAAGCCGATCCGGAGAAGGCGAAGTTTAATGTTGACGCCAAGACGCTGGAAGCAATTGAAAACAAGATCAGCAAGCCCGGATTTAGCACGTCAATCCGGATTGTGGCCTGTGCGCCGAGTAAGGCGATGGCCAAAATGATTGTGGACAATATCAAGAGCTCGTTTGCCCAGTTTTCTTCAGACCAGAATTTCATAACGTCCGACAAGATCCGGATTGCGCACAACTTCATGACGGACTTTATCTATCGCTATCAGCCGCTTTTCCGGAAAGCCTCGGTTTTGACCTCAGAAGAGCTGGCGACAATTTTTCATTTGCCGAATAAGTCAATTGAAACGCCGAACATCTTCTGGCTGAACGCGAAGCGGGCCCCGGCGCCGCAGGAGGTGCCGGACCATGGGGATTTGTATGTTGGCAAGTCAATCTACCGCGGGGCTGAGCGGCCGGTTTATCTTCTTAATCCGGACAGGCGGCGGCATGTCTATATTATCGGGGCGACGGGGACAGGGAAGTCGGTCCTGCTTTCAGAAATGGCGCTCCAGGACATTAAGGCGGGGCGGGGAGTGTGTTTCATTGATCCGCACGATACCTTTGAAGATGTGCTGCAACTTTTGCCCCCGGAGCGGGCGGAGGATGTGATTTATTTTGATCCCTCGAACACGGCGCGGCCGATGGGTTGGAACATCATGGAAGCGCACACCGAGCAAGAGCGGCACATGACGGTGACGGGGTTTATTGGGCTTTTGTATAAGCTCTATGACCCGCACCAGACGGGGATTGTCGGGCCGAGGCTGGAGCATTCGGTCCGAAACGCGATGCTGACGGTCATGGAGGCGGAACCTAAGGGGACGCTCATTGAGGTGATGCGGGTGCTTCAAGATCCGGGCGGGCCATATTTGCAGGAACTGCTGCCGAAAGTGTCGGATCCGCTCGTGAAACGCTTCTGGACGGAGCAGATTGCGGCGACGTCGGAATTTCACAAGTCGGAGACGCTTGACTATATTGTGTCGAAGTTCGGGCGGTTCGTGACAAACAAGATGATTCGGAACATCATCGGACAGGCGCAGAGCTCATTTAACTTCCGAACGGCCATGGATGAGGGCAAAATTTTGATTATCAATTTGGCTAAGGGTTTAATTGGCGAAGAAAATAGCTCATTTTTGGGCAATTTGCTCATTCCCAAGATCTTGGGGGCGGCGATGAGCCGGCAGAACGTGCCGGCGGAACAGAGGCGAGACTTCTATCTTTATGTTGATGAGTTCCAAAATTTTGCCACGCCGGATTTTGCGACGATTCTTTCGGAGGCGCGGAAATATGCCTTGAATTTGACAGTGGCGAATCAGTTTATTGCTCAGGTTGAGGAAGATGTGAAGAATTCCATTTTCGGCAACGTCGGAACCAAGATTGCTTTCCGGGTGGGGGTGGCGGACGCGCAGTTTCTGGCTCACGAATTTGCGCCGACGTTTGGTGAGTCAGACCTTCTCAAAATCGAAGCGCAGAATGCTTATGTCAAGATGCTCGTGAACAACGAACCGACGGCGGCGTTTAGCATTAACACGACGATTGATTTTAAGTCCCGGAACGCCAAGAAAAATCTGAAGGTGGCGGCGATGATTAAGGAATTGTCGTTCTTGAAGTATGGCCGGGATGTGCGGGAAGTTGAGGCGGAAATTGCCACGAGATCACACCTCTTTTAATTAGGATTTACACGGATTGGTTACGGATTCTCACGGATTTGGTAAAATTGCTCTCGGGCCTGTAGCTCAGTGGTAGAGCAATTGTCTTATACACAATGTGTCGTAGGTTCGATCCCTACCAGGCCCACCTATAGTTTTTGAGGGGACTGTCGGATCAAGATATTTTTCGAGCCTCAAGGCGAGAGCTTGAAAAGATAAGACTCTTCATGACAGCTTCAGTCATTGTTAGAGTTCCTCTAGCTTCACTTTTTCGGCGGGGAGATCTTTGATGAACTCCAGGTATTTTTCAGTCGTGCTGATTCTTTTGTGGCCGACGAGCTTACTGATGAGAACGGGGCTGGCGCCGGCGGCGAGGTGATGGGCGATGAAGGTGTGGCGCAGATCATTGACCTTGGCGCCAGCGATGCCAGCAGTTTTGAAGTAGCGGTCAATGGCCGTTCTGATGTTTCTAATTAAGAGGGGGCGGCCGGTTTTGGTGATGAAGAGGGCGTCGGAGGGGACTTTGGGGCGAACTTCTAAATAGTGATCGAGAGCGAGCTTGGCGGACTTGTTGACCGGGACGTCGCGCTGCGGGTGACCTTCAAAGGCGGGAATGGTGAGAAAATGGTCGCCCACGGAAGTTGTTTTAAGAGCGGCGAGCTCGCCGATGCGCATGCCCGTTTGGAGGAGGAGTTCAATGACGGCAGAGATGCGGACGTCGTCGCGGGCGGCGTCCCGAAGGGCCCGATATTCCATGCGAGTCAAAATGCGGGGGGCTTTAGTGTCGAATTTAGGATGGGTGATGGCGGCAGCGACGTTGTTTTCGAGGTATTGGTTCTGGATCAGAAACCGATAGAAGGTTTTGATGGAATTGATCTTGCGCGAGATGCTTTTAGGGGTGTAGTTCTCGGTGTGGAGAAGGGCCAAGAAGTTGTTGAGGTCATCAGAGGTGACCTCGGCGACATTTGACCTGCCGGCCTTTTTTAAGTAGTCTATAAGCTGGTTGATGTCTTTTCGATAGGCGATGACAGTGGCCGAAGCTTTTTTAACGGATCGAAGAAAGTCAACAAACAAATCGAGGTATTTTTCAAGCTCCATTGAGCCCATAATATCACCTATAGAGATTGGGAGTCAAGCCGGAATGTGGGATGATGTTTGGGACAGGCGGAGTAAAATCGACTCTTTGGACGTTTTTGCTGACGCAAAATCCACCTATTATGTTTTGGAGTCAAGGTGGAAAGTAGATTATGATGGCGAGGTGGAGAGGGAGAAAAGATGAAAAGAGACAGATTGGCCAGAGTGGTGATTATTGGGCTGTGTTTGTATTTTATTGTCACGACCGTGTCGGGGACAGTGGAGTTGTGGCGGTCGGGGGAAAAGGTGACGCGGCGGGAAGAGGAGCTCGCGAAGCTAGAGAAAGAGAAGGGGGAACTGGTTCGGAAGGACAAAGAGGCTGGAACGAAAGACTATTTGGAGCGGATTGCCTATGACAAATTGGGGCTGGCGCGACCTGGGGAAGAGGTGATTATTGTTCCGGAGGATGTGCTAGCTAGCCCGAGCGGGGAAGTGGCAGTGAGGGAGGAAGAGAATTGGAAGAAATGGGCTAATTTGATTTTCAATTGAGGTGTGCCAGGGGCGAGAATTGGACTCGCGACCTTGGGGTTATGATTCCCACGCTCTACCACTAAGCTACCCTGGCGGGTTTGTGCCTGTATTGTATCAAAAATTGGTTTGGAGTGAGGAGTGATTAGGATTTGAGGAGGTCTTCGGCGAGAGAGAGACCCTGTTTTTGGTAGAAAGAGTCAAAGGAGAAAACGTATTTGATGCCGTTCTTCCTGGCCAGAGCAAGGAGATAGTGATCAAAGGGAGTGTTTTTGCGGGAAGTGTTTTTAGAAAAGGATTGACTTACCTGACTCTCCACGTTTTGGTCCATGTTCAGCCAGTTTTCTGTTCGAATGTAATTTACCAATATTTCATTTGCCAAGTCCGGGCGGTTAATTTTTGTATTCCTGGAAAGGGCTGTGGCCGCTTCGAGAACGATTGGGTAAGGGATAATTGTTCCAAAATTGTTTTGGGCCAAAAAGTTCGAAATCAGAAGGCTCTTTTGGTGGTTAGTGTCGGCGCTGTTTGCGAGTCCGATCAATGCGTCTGAGTCAAGCAGGACGAAATTAGTCCCAGGCATATTTGTCGTGGTTTTTACCGAGGTCAGCGGGAAGATTTTTAGCGTTAATTTTTGCCAGTTTCAATAGGAACTGGGTTCCGGGGTCGATTTTTTTCTCGTTCTTCTCTCTTTTATCTAGAGGAATGATTTTGATGGCCGGTTTTCCTTGTTTTTGCACGATAAACTCTTCGCCAGAGTAGAGCACTCGGTTGACAATTTCGGAGAATCGATTTTTGGCATCGGTGGCGCTAATTATTTGAGGCATGAGATAATTATATGCCAAAATGGCAGAATGTCAATATGACAGAATGAGAGTGGCGATTTCCCGGAGTGGGGAATCCAAGAAATCAGAAATTATTTCCTTCAGCCCCAAAAGCTCTCAAAGTATTTCTTGTCGAGTTATAATACCGGAGTATGGAGTCGTTCAAATCCCTACTAAAATTCTGGAAAACCGAATGGCAGATTGCCCGTGATGAGAAAGAGCAAGCCAAAAAAAGGGTAGCACTTGAGAACTATTTTCGCTCTCCGGCGGGGCAAGGGTATCTAGACTCTCAACTTGATGATTAGGGCGTTAAGGGCGCTCTAGACGGAGTCGCGTCAGCGACAGAGACCCACGGCTTTAGCCGTGGGTGAAT
>CAZSSJ010000003.1:71492-92234 GCA_964609775.1 uncultured Gammaproteobacteria bacterium | reverse complement strand
CGGGGGGAATTTTCCGGAAAAATGCGTTCGGACTAATTCAAGAATACTGCACCGAGCTTCTCCCTCCAAAATCTGGTTTTGACTATCTCCAAATCCTGTAGTATAATTACTATTAGCATATTGACATCCGTTTGGGCAAAGGCTAGAGTATTCCCAAGCGTTGTGTCAGAAAAAACTCATGACGCCGCCAAGCATGACCGCAGACGCGAAAAAGAAAAAACAGTTTGTCAGCGCCGATAACCCCGTCGAAATCTTCAAGGAACTGGGGGCGGGGATCGCTCGGGAAGCCAGCCAAGTTCCCGGGACCATTCTGGACACGGCCTTCGAACAAATCGGCCTCAAGCCCCAGCGAAAACCTCTCTCAGGGGAAATCGAGCTTTCAGCCGGAAGACATCAACAGACTCAGGAAACTTCAGTCCAACCCGATAAATCAGCCAGCGACAAGCTTCGCCAGTTGCAATATGTCCAACGTCAGGAAAAAGAGGTCTTCAGCGCCAAACAGCGGGCCCTGGAGGACCAAATAAATCGCCTTCTTCAGGAACTGGCCATGGAAGTCAAAAAACTCGAGAAACAAACCGCCGAGCTCACAGCCGACGTCAAAAAGGTCACTGTTGAAACCCGGCCGACCAAAGCCGGCCTCTACCACCTCAATTTCTTCGACGCCATCATCATCATGCTCAAAGAGATCCGCCAGAAAGTCGGGGAGAGCCGCCTGTGGCTCAACACCGCCATGAAGAAAAAGCAACAAAAAGGCTATTGGGCGATGTTCAAAAAGCACGGGCTTAACTTCGCCATGTCCGACGAACGCGCCATCGCCAGTGCTAATGGATAAACAGGTCACAAGTAGCATGCCAAGAGCAGGTCGAAGACTAGAAAATTTACTACAAAATTTCCCTCCTCCCCCAACTCACCCTGAAAGTCATCACGCCGACTGCTCTTGTCCCCGCTGCCTCAATTACCACAAAAAAAATAATAAGTGGCGGAAAAAATTTGGAAGAGAAGATACACTTAGATATGCTGCCGGTGACCCAGTAGCAGGGAGGGAGACACACGGGCTGTCAGAAAAAGAACTGCGAGATTACCTTAATAATCGGTAGTGGACCCGGATGGAGTGCTGCCTTCGCTCTTCGAGCTCCGATCGGGCAGGCGAACCATCTACCTCTTCGACCTGCCCGCCGAAATTGTGCGCGCGCATGGAATCGAACCATGCACCTCTTCGATGTCAACGAAGCGTTCTACCAATGAACTACGCGCGCTAAAACGAAGGCGGGTAAACTCCGCATTCTAACCGGTGAACTTAGTCCCGAACATGAGAATGCTCGGGCGCAAGGTTCCAACACGTAGTGTTGGGTTCTTACGAGTCCAGATATTACTAAATTTAGGCCCCCAACGCAGTGAGAACCGCAATTCAGCTTGCTAAATTATAGCTTAACTTGACTCCCTTGCCAACCGTGCTAAACTGGCACCAATGAGAAATCCCGATGAAGAGCTAAAAGTCTACCGGGATTTCTTCACAAACATTGCCGTTGGGTTATTTCTCGGCGGAATAACAGCGCCGGCAATCTCAACCGGTTTCCAATTTGAGAAACTTCTGCAAAGTGGAATTCTACTGCTAGGTTCTCTTTGCAGCTTGCTGGCGGCCGTTTACTTTACAAAAAAACAAAAATGAGCTCACAAAATATCTGGTTAGCAATTGCCACAGCTTTCATTGGTCTCAGTGGAATGGTCATCTTTATTTATTTCCGACTCAAAAAGCTCAAGCTACTATGATCAACGATGTTGTGCTATACTACACCTTAGCAGTTATTTTAACGATAATCGCGGCTTACATTCTGATCTTCAAATTTAAGATATTTAAAGATCTGTTTTAATTTCAGCGCCCGCATGAGGCCTCATTTACCCGGCGAATCAAAGAGCGAAGTGGGGCCAACCTCAGGCAAGATTAGGAGCTCACCGATCCTAAAAAGCTGAACACCACTACAAGTGATTTGTAGTAAACTGAAACCACCAGAAGTTGGATGGAACGGAGTACTGAAGTGCTCTCCAACAAAATTGGTGGATTTCTTGTTTTTAAAGGTAAATGATACAGAAATCGATGATCAATCGATTCATCATCGGTAACTATATCAGAAGCAGTGTAGCAACATAGCAATGAAACAACCAGACAATAACCAGCTAAACAACCTCCGCCATTCGGCCGCCCATTTGCTGGCCGCTGCGGTCATGGAGCTCTATCCAGCAGCAAAAAGGACCATTGGCCCGGCGATTGAAAACGGCTTCTATTATGACTTTGACTTCGGAGACATCAAGATGTCTGAAGAAGACCTCCCAAAAATCGAGAAAAAAATGCACGACATAGTCAAAGACTGGAAAAATTTCGATCGCATTGAGATCGACAGCAATGTAGCAATGAAACAATTTAGCAATAATGAATATAAACAGGAACTCATACAAGAGTTCTCCGAAGATGGCCAAAAGCTCACCCTCTACAAGTCCGGGGAATTTGTCGATCTCTGCCGCGGCGGCCACATCGACAATCCTGATAAAGAATTAAAGCATTTCAAACTTCTCAAACTCGCCGGCGCCTACTGGCGGGGCAGTGAGAAAAACAAAATGCTCACCAGAATCTACGGAACAGCTTTTCCGACCAAAGAAGAACTCGATAAATATTTGTGGCAACTAGAGGAAGCCGAAAAACGCGACCACAAAAAAATCGGCCGGGAACTGGAACTATTTATGTTCCACCAGACCGCCCCTGGGATGCCCTATTGGCTCCCCAAAGGCGTTATCATGTACAACGAACTCATAAACTTTTGGCGTGAAGAGCACAAAAAGCGTGGCTACGTAGAAATTGCTACGCCGCTAATCAATAAAAAGGATCTTTATGTGACTTCCGGTCACTGGGATCACTATAAGGAAAATATGTTCATCTCCGAAACAGAAGAGGGCGAAATCTACGGATTAAAACCAATGAATTGCCCAAATGCAATGGTAGTCTTTGGGTCAAAGACACGCTCATACCGGGACCTGCCAATGGAACTATCCGACACAGACACACTCCACCGTTTCGAACTGTCTGGCACGCTAAATGGTTTGTTACGGGTCCGCGAATTTCGCCAGGACGACGCCCACATTTTCTGCACCGAAGAACAAATTAAACAAGAAGTATTAGAGATCTTTGACATCGCCGAAGTCTTCTATTCTGTTTTCAACATAAAATACAAATTTCGCCTTGGAACCAGACCGGAAAACTTCATGGGAGACCTCAAAGTCTGGGACAAAGCGGAAGAGTCACTAAAGGAAATCCTTGATGAATCGGCCAAGGAATATTTTGTTGGAGAAAAAGAAGGTGCGTTCTACGGACCCAAAATCGATATTTTGATGCAAGACGCCTTAGGTCGTGAGTGGCAGACAGGAACAATCCAACTCGACTTCCAAATACCCAGCCGGTTCAAGCTGACATATGCTGCCGAAGACGGATCAGAAAAAACACCAGTGGTCATTCACAGAGTCATCTACGGCTCGTTGGAACGCTTCATCGGAGTTCTAATCGAACACCTCGCTGGAAATCTTCCCCTCTGGCTCGCCCCCGTCCAGGTCATCATCCTCCCCATCGCCGACCGCCATTTAGAATACGCTTCTTCCGTGAACCGTGAGCTGAGAACCGTGAACATTCGTTCTGAAATCGACTCAAGAGCCGAAACTTTGAGCGCCAAAATCCGCGACGCCCAGATGCAAAAGATCCCCTATATGATTGTGATCGGGGACAAGGAGATCGAATCAGGTAAACTGTCCGTCCGCTCCCGCGACCAAGGTGACCTGGGTTCAATGGACTTGAAAAAATTCCAGCAGGACATTAAAATCGAAATTGAGGAAAAAAGATTGAAGTAATCCGAATATTCGTATATTCGTATATTTTGTCTGGTATTCGTATATTCGAGATTACTCCTTAATTGCTAAAGCAGTACAAAGTAAATAATTCAATAATTGTTCCGGAGGTTCGTCTCATTGCCGAAGACGGCAAACAGGTGGGAATTTTGAAACGAGATGAAGCTCTGGACTACGCGCTCGGCCAGGGCGCGGATTTAGTTTTAATCGGGGAGAGTGCCAAACCGCCGGTCGCCAAAATCATCGACTTTAAGAAGTTCCTCTATCAGGAGCAGAAAAAAGAAGCCGAGGCCCGCAAAGGCCAAAGAGGTTCAGGCACCAAAGAAATTAGAATCGGCGGGCCTTTTGCCGGAGCGGCCGACGTTGAAGCCCGAGTCAACCGGACAAAAGACTTTTTGGAAAAAGGTTATAATGTCAAAATCAGCATCAAATTCGCCGGCCGCCAAATGGCCCATCCCGAATTTGGTCACAAGATCGTTGCTCAGTTCACGGAAAAATTGACGGGGATCGGAAAAATCGACCGCCCGGCTCATTTTGAGGGCAAACAACTGGTGGCCACCTTCGCACCGTCCAAATAACAAATCGGACTAATTAGACAAATTTGACCAAATGCCTAAGCAAAAGATTTCCAAAACCGTCAAGGACCGATTCAAAGTCACCGGGACCGGCAAAATCATCCGCCGGAAAATCGGCTATCGCCATTTGCTCAAAAGCAAGCGCAAAACAGCTATCCGCCGGGCCAAAAAACCCATTCAAGTGACAGGAGCCCTGGAGAAGAAAATCAAAAAGCTACTCGGTATTTAAATTCGAAATTCTAAATCCGAAATTCGAAACAAACTCTAAATTCAAATATTCAAAATTCAAAACAAAACGGTTTGAAAAATTTGAATTTAGGGTTTTAGGTTTATTTCGGATTTCGATATTCGGATTTCGGATTTCATCAATTGCGTCGCTTTTTTCTCAACTTTCATAAGTCTGCCCGCGAGCGTGCTGCCGAGCTCTCCGCCCGGGGCTACAATCACTTTCGCCGCTTGCAGCCCATAGTGAATAAAGTATATAATCCCATCAAGACAATCCACGACAAATACGCACCCTGGAAAAAGTTTAAAAAGTAAATCCGAAGCACGAAATCCGAAATCCGAAACCACTTTTCGCTCTTCGAGCTTCGAGGTGGCAAGCAAACATTTTAAATAATTTACCTGCCCTTCCGAAGCTTTAGCGAAGGAGGGTTTCGAATTTCGATATTCGAATTTCGGATTTTGACCTAAATGGCTCGAATTAAAAGGGGGCTCGCTTCCCACCGCAAGCACAAAAAACTCCTCAAGCAAGCCAAGGGCTACATGATGACCCGGCACCGCCTTGTCAGAAAGGCTAAAGAAGCCGTCTTGCACGCCGGAGCCTATGCCTATGCCGGCCGGAAGAACAAAAAGCGCGACTTCCGCCGGGACTGGATCCTCCACGTCTCCGAAGCGCTGAAAAGCATCCCGAGCGCCAGTGAGGGGCCTCATCAAATCAGCTACAGCCAGTTCATGCACAAGCTAAAATCCTCCCACATTGAGCTCGACCGCAAAATCCTCGCCCACCTCGCCACCGAACACCAATCCGTTTTTCAAAATTTGATTGACAAAGTCAAATAAGAGACCTATAATAAAAATATGCCAGGATACGAAAATATAGAAGACCAATTTCTCCCAGCAGGTGAAGCCAAAATCTACCCCAGCGTAGATGAGCCACTTGAACCAGGCACGGTTTATCAATTTGTGAAATATGGTTTTAAGCCTACAATATTAGGAGTCATTCGTTATGATCAGGGTGCCAGGGCCTCCGTTACTGGTAAAGATGTCGGCTTCATACTATCAGTTGGAAGTAGACGGTACCAGTTCACCGGAAATGACCAGTTAGAAATTCTTCTTGTCTCACGCTCTGCAAATAATGTTCCTTTACGACGCATTGTAGCCAGTTGGACGGCTAGAGACGCCCAATAAAACTTCCCCACACTCTTCTCAATCAACCATTGAGATCGTCCTGCTTCTTAGCTAAAATCCTTATAACTGGATCTTGTGAGAATCAGTTATTAATCCGTATAAATCCAGATTTTTATGCAGGACAAACTCCTTGACGTCAAAAACGAAGCCATTGCCCAAATTTTGGCCACGACCGATCCCAAACAACTCGAAGAAATTCGGGTCGAATACTTGGGCAAATCCAAAGGGCGCCTGACTCTCCTCATGAAGCGCCTGCCGGAGCTGCCGCCAAACGAGCGGGGGATTGTCGGCCGCTTCGCCAATGAGGTCAAATCCTCCATCGAGGAGACCCTAGCTTCGCAAGAGGTCCTCTTGCAAAAGGCGCGGATACAAGACATTTCCAAAACTGAGCGCATTGACGTCACTCTCCCCGGCATTAGACCCAATCTCGGCCACCTCCACCCGATCGCCCAGGTGCTGCATAAAGTCCTGGACATTTTCAAAAGACTTGGCTATCAAGTCTCTGAAACCGAAGAAATACAAACCGACTACTATAACTTCACTTCTTTAAACATGCCCGCCGACGCCCCTTCGAGAGACACGCAGGCCACTTTCTACTTGGATACCCGCCATTCCAAAGCTCAACCAGGGGAGTGGATCCTCCAAACGCAAGTCACCAGCATGCAGGTCAAAATTCTGGAAAAAACCAAGCCCCCGGTTCGCGTCGTCATGCCTGGCAAGGTCTATCGGGTTGATAACGTCGATCCCT
Source organism: uncultured Gammaproteobacteria bacterium (assembly GCA_964609775.1). Classification (GTDB taxonomy): domain Bacteria; phylum Patescibacteriota; class Microgenomatia; order JAMCZE01; family JAMCZE01; genus CAZNUP01. The sequence goes on along the minus strand of CAZSSJ010000003.1, from coordinate 85,613 downwards.
CCCACGGCTTTGAATTCTGGCAAATAGATGGATTTATTGTCGACAAAAACATTCATATGACCGACCTCCTGGGCACAATTGAGTATGTCCTCCGGGGTCTCTATGGTTCCGAAATCAAAATCCGCTTCGATGCCACCAACTTCGGCTTTGTCGAACCCGGCGTTCAGGCCTTTATGTCCTGCACGATCTGCAAACAAAAGGGCTGCCCTTTTTGTAAGCACACCGGCTGGGTCGAAATCCTTCCCGCCGGCATGATTCACCCAAATGTCTTGAAAAACGCGGGTCTTGACCCGAATGTTTGGGGCGGCTTTGCCTTTGACCTCGGACTAAGTCGTGCCGCCGTTCTCAAAAATCAAATCGACGACCTGCGCGTTCTAACCAACCCAGATCTACGAATCCTTAAACAATTTTAAACAAAAAATAATCAATAGATTGCGATCGCATTTTATAGAACAAATATGTTAATACCTTCGTCTTGGCTCAAAGAATACGTTGACATCAAGCTCCCGTTTCCGGAGCTGGCTTTGAAATTGTCCGAGGCCGGTTTAACTGTCGAAAAATGGGAAGAAAAAGACGGCGACATCATTTTCGACCCTGAGGTCACCCCCAACCGCCCCGATTGGCTCAGCCTCTGTGGCATCGCCCGCGAAGTTGCCGCCCTAACCAACACCCATCTGAAAGACCCCAATGAAATAGCCCTAAATACTAAATACAAAACACCAAAAACTAACTATGAAATCACCCTCAAGCCCAACTACGCCGCCATTCCCCGCATGACTTCCGTCATTGTCCAAAACGTCAAGGTCAAACCTTCGCCGGATTGGCTGCAAAAGAGAATTAAACAGATTGGCCTGCGGCCGATCAACAATCTCGTCGACATCACCAACTTTGTCCTCTGGACTTTCGGCAGCCCCCTCCACGTCTTCGACTATGACAAAATCCGCGGTCATCAGATCATTGTCGACCTCGCCAAGGGAGGGGAGCCCTTCCGCAGTCTCGATGGTCTGAACTACACCTTGCCCAAAAATGCCATCATCATCAAAGACGTCGGCCGCATCATCGACTTGCCACCATTGAAAGGCGGGGAGAACTCTGCCATTTCTCCGGAAACCAAAAATGTCCTCCTGCATTCCATCGTTTGCGACCCCGTCCTGACTCGACGGACCTCCCAATCTCTCGGGCTCCGAAGCGATTCGTCAGCGATTTCCGAAAGAGGAGTCGACCCCAACGGCACTGTTCCCGCCGTCAAACTCGCCCTCAAAATGATTCTCGACCTGGCTGGCGGGGGGGGCGCCTCCGAACTTCTCGACCACAAAGACCACAACTTCAAGCCCTGGACTGTCGAAATGGGCCACAACAAACTCGAATCCGTCCTCGGCCTCAAATTCGAGCCCAAAAAAGTCGTCCAAGCCCTCGTGAGCCTCCAGCTCAAACCAAATATGACCAATTTGACCAATAAGTCTAATTTGATCTATGCTGTTGAAATCCCCACCTTCCGCCCCGACCTCAAAATTGAAGAGGATTTGATCGAAGAAGTCGGCCGGCTCTATGGCTACAACCACTTTCCCAAAACCCTGCCGGCTTCTCCCGTTCCCACCGCCAAAGTCGCCTATGCCAAAAACTATGACTTCGAGTATGAAGTCAAGCAAATTCTCCAAAGTGCTGGGTACTCCGAAATCTACACCTACTCCCTTGTTTCGGAAACCCAATTAATCAAGCTGGGCATCAACCCCGGGAAAACTCTTCGGGTCGATAACCCTATCTCCCGTGACTACGAATATCTCAGACCGGCACTGGTAGGTAATCTGCTCGACGCCTACAAACTCAACCAGGCCAACTTCCCCCAGATAAAGCTTTTCGAATTGGGCAAAGAATACAAGGGAGAGTCATTAGATAAGGCTAAAGAAGAATACTGGGTCTGGGGCATTGAATCAGGAGAAAACTTTCATCAAGCCAAGGGCTTCTTTGAACTACTCCTCAACAACATAAACATCAACTATCACTTAAGACCGATTGAGCCGTCGGACCACTTCAATTGGTGCCACCCCGGGAGAACCGCACTAGTCTTCACTGGAGATAAAAAGTACCTGGGATTCATTGGAGAAGCCCATCCCTCGCTTTTGGCCAAATGGGCAATCAAAAACCGTGCCGTTATCTGGGAACTCGACTATGGCCTGTTAGAAAAACTCGCTACTTCTGAAAAGAAATATCACCCCATTCCCAAATATCCTCCAGTCATCGAGGATCTCTCTCTAATCATTCCGGACGATATTTTATACAGCGACGTCGTTTCCGCAATCAAAAGAACCAGCCTCTTGGTTAACTCGATTGATTTGCTCGACACCCACGAAGACAGTCGCACTTTGCGCCTGACCTATCTGGACGAAAGCCGGAACTTGTCTGACAAAGACGCCGCCGAAATCCGCCTCAAAATCCTCAAAACTCTGAAGGAAAAACTCGGAGTCAAAGCCAAGTAGGGAAGTTCTTCAAAATCGCTGCGCCCGTCGCCGGCGGCGAATAATCCCACGGCACATTCACGCCAATATTAATTTCGGCGTCTGTCGAATTTCCCCCCGAATCCGCCGCGTGATACCTCAATTTGTGCTTTCCGTTAGAAAGATTCATCTTCTCATCAATCGTGTCTCCTGACTTATTAATTTTTTCCATCCCGTCAACTTCCAAAGTGAATTTGACGATGTCCCGCAGAGAAATGGCCTTCGCCCGAATCTGTACCTCGTTTGAATTCACTTGTTCATGGTCATGGGGTGTGTCCCAATTAATCTTGACCGAATTTAAATCCGCGTCACTCTTGTCCGTCGGCGGGTGATAAAGCGGATCGTCTTTATGATTGGTCTCTACCCAGGCGTTAATGGCTTCCTGCCACCGATTTTTGCCATCCCCCGAAACCGGGTCACTCTCTTTAAAAACAATAAAGTCCTTCGAGTCGTAGTCGCCGGACTTGATCTCCAGATCATTAGCCAGTTTCCCGTTTGTCTTGGAAATCTTGAGCGTTTGATAAATTGCTGATGGCCCCGTCGGCTCCGTTCCCTTGACAAAATACTCACTCCGCTTGCCGTCACTCCCTCGCGGCAGACCTCCGCCAAGCGCATCCACCTCCAAAGCGACCACCCCGTCCGGTTTCTTAAACTCTTCCCTGTTTATTCCTTTAAGCGCTGCTTTCATGATTTTGTTCCAAATCGGCGTTGCTCCCGTCACGCCTGAGGCAATCGTTGGTGACATAGCCGCATTGTCATTATTTCCAACCCAAACGCCAACCACCACCGACGGCGTGTAACCCAGCGTCCAGTTGTCCCGTTTCTCATCCGTCGTTCCGGTTTTGGCCGCCACCGTATAGTTGGGAATAATGAGCAGATTACTCACCCCAAACACTTCTTGCCGGGCCACATTGTCCGAAAGAATGTGGGAAATGATAAAACTCACCTCCGGCGAAAAGACCCGCTTCCCCGAAACCGCCCGATTCTCAAAGATGGTCTTGCCGGAGCTGTCCGTCACTTTGAGAATGGCGATCGGGTCAAAATGCTCGCCGCCGGTGGCAAAACTGCCATAAGCACTCGTCAGCTCCAGCAGTTTGACTTCCCGGCCGCCTAAGGCCAGCGACAATCCAACGTTCTTCATGTTCGCCGTCGTTGGCTCCCAGGTTGAAATCCCGGCATTGAACCCGTTTTGCATAATATCCTTAAGCCCCGCCAGAGCCGTCACTTTGACCGCAACCGTGTTGATCGAATTTCCCAGCGCCAAGCGCAGCTGCCTTGGCCCGCGATATTTGCCGTCATAGTTGGCCGGGGTATAGATCGGGTGCTCCGGGTCCCCGGACGGATAGTCCGTTTTGGCATCCACGAGCATCGTCGCCGCTGTGTAGCCTTTCTCCAGAGCCGTGGCATAAATAAACGGCTTTCCCGACGACCCCGGCTGCCGCTGCGCCGTGGCAACGTTATATGCCCCGAAATCCTTATCAAAAAAGTCATATGACCCGGCCATGGCCAGAATCTCTCCTGTCTTCGGGTTTAAAACCACTCCCGCCCCATTGCTCGCCTTAGCCGCTTTGAGCTTCAAGACTTCATCGTGAACAATCTTTTCCACTTCTTGCTCCAAATCTAAGTCCAAGGTCGTCGTCACCCGCAACCCGCCGCTCTCCACCATCTGTTCACCATACTTCTTAATGAGCTCTTCTTTGACAAAGAAAACAAAATGCGGCGCTTTAATGTTCCCCGTCGTCGACGCAAAAGTCACGTTCGGCAGCTGCGCCGTGGCGTCGTGCTCCATCTGTGCGGTGATATAGCCATCTTCCCGCATCCGCCTCAGAACATCTTTCGTTCGGTCAATGTAGGCTTTTGGGTGCGCCCCCAGCGGGGAATAGGTCGTCGGCGACTGCGGCAGTCCCGCCAGAATCGCCGACTCGGTGAGAGTCAGGTCTTTCGCACTTTTGCCGAAATACCCCCGCGCCGCTGACTCAGCCCCATAATATGTTCCGCCATATGGCACCTCGTTTAAATACATCTGCAGAATTTGGTCCTTGGAAAATTTCTTCTCAATTTGATAGGCCAAAATTGCTTCTTTGATTTTTCGAAACACCGTCCGCTCCGGCGACAACAGAACGTTCTTAACTAGCTGCTGGGTCAAAGTGGAAGCCCCGGTGATCCCTCGCCCAGTCAGCGCGTAAACTGTCGCTCGGGCAATTCCCGCCACGTCATAACCTTGGTGTTTGTAAAAGTCCTTATCTTCAATCGCCACTGTCGCTTCCTGGAGATACTTCGGCACGTCTTTAATTTCAAGAGGAATCCGGTTTTCTTTGTTATAAAGATCATAAAGAACCTTGCCGTTCCGGTCATAAATGATCGTCGAAAACCCTTCGCGCCGGATGACTTTATTGGGATCGGGGAGGCCGAAGGAGAAAAAAGCCACTACCGCCGTCGCCATGATAAAAAGGAGAATCAGGCCTACAAAAAGCCCCAAAGACAGAAACGACAACACTCTCAACCTCTGTGATGGAGAATAGAGCATGCGCTGATATCTTTGAAGCATAGCCGCGATCTTCTGAAAGACCCTGTCTTTATAATACATCAATCTCTCTTTAAGCGCGGTCGTGCTGGGAAGAGGCTGCAGCATTGGCAAAACGAAGCCTAGTGTAGCAAATTTAGCCGGAGATTAGCAAATTAACTCTTGTCCCATTTTGACTTCTTTCTTACCCTTGCGCTGACTGCCAGTTTGTGAGACGATCTCAAAAATGGCTAATAACTCACCACTAACTCTAGAACAAATAAGTAAGTTGCTCGACGAGAAACTCGACGAGAAATTCGATGAGAAACTCGGCGAGTTTCGCCTGGAAATGAACGATCGGTTCAGAGAAGTAAATAAAAGATTTGACAACCTGGAAGAAAGATACGACGGCCGGTTTGCTGGAATCCAAGACCGGCTTGACGCCCAAAGCCAAAGATTAAGAAAAGTTGAACGGGGAATTGTTGCCGTCCGCAATCTGGTCTACCAAAAAATTGACGGCGTCAAAGGAGAAATTAACGGCGTAAGAAACGAGATAAATAGCCTCAGAAATGACATGAATGACCGTTTCGAAGACGCTAATGAAAGAACAGACGAGGTTCTCGAAAAAATTCAGGAATTTATCGGCGTCACCGATAAAAGCGGGGCCAAAAAAGTCCAAGCCTTAAAAGACAACCTTGAACCCAGAATCGAAAAACTCGAACACAGCTTCAAATTCAGCCAAGTTTAATAATTACTGCAAGCTTCCTCTAAACGCGCTAAAATATTACTGTAAGTAATATTTCTGCGCCAAGCGCGCAAATAGCCTCATGGACAAAATTGATGAAATCCTGACTAGGGGAGTAGAGAACATCATTCCCAGTAAAGAGGAGCTGGAAAAGCTTTTGCGTTCTGGGAAGAAACTCAACATCTACTACGGCATTGATCCCACCAATACCAAGCTTCACATTGGCTATGCAGTGCATCTGCGTAAACTACAACAGTTTGTCAACGATGGCCACAATGTCACTCTCCTGATCGGGGACTATACCGCTCTAGTCGGGGACACATCCGATAAAGAATCCGAAAGGCCAATACTCACCTACGAGGAAATAAAAGAAAATTTAAAATCCTATCGCCAACAGGCTTCCAAAATCCTTGATTTTTCCAAAATTCATTTGCGCTATAACGGTGAGTGGCTATCAAAACTCGAGTTTAAAGATGTATTAAAGCTCTGCCAATATTTCTCCTTGAATGACTTCATCAGCCGAGAACTAATTCGTAACCGACTGACCAAAGGTGATCGCGTTCGCCTCGATGAGGTACTTTACCCAATTATGCAAGGCTACGATAGCTTGCATCTTGATACAGATCTGCAGCTTGGAGCCGCCGATCAGACCTTCAACATGCAGGCAGGACGAATTCTGCTAAAGTCAACCCAAAACAAAGAATCTTTCATCCTAGTCAACAGCTATCTTATAGGCACTGACGGCCGAAAGATGAGTAAAACAGGCAGTAATGCCATTTGGATTGAAGATCCACCCGAGGACATGTTCGGCAAGGTCATGTCCGTTCGTGATGATCTAATTATTCAATACTTCACCTTGGCCACCAGTCTTCCCCTCGAAGAAATCGTTCAAATTGAGGCGGAACTCAAATCCGGCAAAAATCCCATGGAGACCAAAAAAACTCTGGCTCACCAAATCGTCAAAGAACTTCATGGCAGCCACGCTGCTGAACAAGCTCAGCAACATTTCGAAAATATCTTTCAAAAACAGGACATGACTGTCGCCGACGTTCCGGCCTTCAAAATTTCTGACTTGTCCACTAACCCCATCGCTGCCGAGGCATTACTAGTCGAAACCAATCTGGCACCGTCCAAAACCGAAGCAAAAAGACTCATTAAAGACGGCGCCGTTGAGTTGGGTGGGGAAGTGGTTGAAGCCAATGAGGGAATAGAGGTTAGCCCGGGAGACTTGATCCGCGTCGGCAAAAAACGCTTTTTAAGATTTATTTAATTCATCCTGAGTTTGGCCTTGCCAAACGAAGGATCCCTAAGCTTTTCTTTGGCTCACCTTTCTTTTCTAAAGAAAGGTGACAAGGCTCATGAACTTTTTTAGAAAGCACGAGAACCTCGGCAAAGCCCTAATCTTGCTGGCCGGTCTCGCTCTTATCCTCAGCTCCGTCCTCGTCTATCTCCCATACTTCTAGCCCCTAATTTCATCAGGGGAAAATACTATAATGAGCCAGTTATGCTGGCATCAAAATTAAGCCTTGAAACCCCCGTCTCCAAAGTCCCCATGATCGGCCCGGCCTTCGCCTCCCGCCTTTCTAAGCTCGGCATCGCCACTATCCGCGACCTGCTCTGGCATGTGCCAGCAAGATACGAAGACTATTCCTTAATCGCTAAAGCCGCTACTCTCCAGGAAGGCGAAACCGTCACCATCCAGGGCAAAGTTATGGAAATTAAGAATGTCTTCACCCGCAACGGCTTCATGATCCAGCAGGCCAAAGTTGAGGACGAGACCGGAATTGTCGACGTCATCTGGTTCAACCAGCGCTTTCTGACTCGAGTCCTGCACAAAGGCGATACAATCAGCCTTTCCGGAAAAGTCCAGCGAAGCGGCCACAAACTCCAACTCGAAAGCCCGGACTACGAGGTTATCTACGGCCTACCGGGACAACCTTTGCAAGAGGTCTTCTTGCAAAGGGCGCCAATACACACCGGAAGATTCGTCCCCGTCTACTCGGAAACGGCCGGCATCACCAGCAAATGGCTCCGGAGTCGTCTTCACTTCCTCCTCCAACAAATTGGTCAGGGAGGGTTGGAAATTTCCGATCACTTTAGCGATGACCAAATTAGTCAAATTGGACTAATTGGTCTAATCGAAGCCCTGCGCGAAGTTCACTTTCCAACCTCTCTCAAAAATGCCCAAAGGGCCAAGGAGCGTCTTGCCTTCGACGAAATGCTCTTCTCGCAACTGGAGGCCAAAAAACGCAAGGAAGACTGGCAGAAAAAGACGGTTGGCAACAAATTTAAAATTGTTGAAATTCGCGACCAGCTAGGGCACTTCGTCAAAAACCTTTCCTTCGAACTAACTTCTGCCCAAAAAAAAGTCATCGACGAAATCTATAAAGATTTGGCCAAACAAACTCCCATGAACCGCCTCCTCCAAGGGGACGTCGGCAGCGGCAAAACCGTCGTCGCGGCTCTGGCCATGTTAGCAGCCCGCTTAAACGGCTACCAATCGGCCCTCATGGCCCCCACAGAAATCCTTGCTAACCAACACTACCAAACCCTCCAAACCCTCCTAAAACCCCTCAAGATCGGCGTTGGCATCGCCACCGGCAGCAAGAAAGACTACACCGGCTTCGACGTCATCGTCGGCACCCACGCCCTCCTCACCGACAAATTAAATTTTTCCCGGCTTGGATTTATCGTCATCGACGAACAACACCGCTTCGGCGTCGGCCAGCGGGCCAAACTGACAGCGAAGGGGATTAATCCCCACGTTTTAACTATGACCGCCACCCCCATTCCCCGCACTGTGGCCCTGACGCTCTACGGCGATTTGGACTTAAGTCTTCTTGACGAAATGCCCAAAAACCGCCGGCCAGTCAGAACCTGGGTCGTCCCGAAAGAGAAACGCACCGCCGCCTACCAGTGGATAAGAAGCCAACACTCTCAGGCCTTCATCGTCTGTCCGCTCATCGAAGAGTCCGAATCCGAAACTCTCGCTGAGGTCAAAGCCGCCAAAACCGAATACGAAAGACTGCAAAAAGAAATTTTTCCCGATCTGAAATTGGGGCTACTGCATGGTCGCCTGAAACCAAAAGAAAAAGATGCCGTCCTAACTGAATTCCGAAACCAAAAATTGGACATCTTAGTCGCTACCCCGGTCGTCGAAGTCGGCATTGACATTCCCCAGGCAACCATTATGTTAATTGAGGCCGCCGACCGCTTTGGTCTAGCGCAACTCCATCAACTTCGTGGCCGGGTTGGCCGGGGAGACCAGCAATCCTTTTGCCTGCTATTCACCGAAAGTGAGGAAGGAATAGGCAGGCTAAAATACTTGGAAAAACTGACCAATGGGTTGCAACTGGCGGAGATTGATCTCAAATTCCGTGGACCTGGTCAAAGGTTCGGCACTGCCCAGCACGGCCGGTGGGACCTCAAAATCGCCGATTTTGCCGACCTTGACCTCGTTGAAAAATCCAACCTCCTGGCCCAAAAAGCCCTAGAACACCCAGAAGAGTTCCCTCTCTTGCACAAGATCCTGGAGACAAGTAAAATCAACATCGCACCAAACTAATAATGACTCCTTTACCAAAACGCAAACTCTCCACTCGCCGTCAGGGAAGACGGCGGGCCACTCATCTGGCTAAGCTGGCCAGTCTCGTCCTGTGCGAAAACTGTCATAAACCGCGTGTGCCACACCAAATCTGCCCCCACTGCGGCTTCTATAACGGCAAAGTCGTTAAACCACCCAAAACGAAGAAAGCAGTTAGCCGTTAGCGCTTAGCGGTTAGTCATTTCCTAACCTCTAACCCCTAACCTCTAACCCCTAATTGAAAACCGCTTCCGATCCCCGTCATCTGGCTCGTCAAAAAACCGTTCAAAGTCTTTTCGCTTGGCAAGCTCAAAACGAGATCTCCCCCCAACAAGCCAAACTTCCCTCTGACCCGAAAGCCGCCGCCCTGGCCCAAAATCTCAAAATAGTTGACCGCCTCATCAAAGCGGCTGCCCCAGAATGGGAGATAAACAAAATTAATCAAATTGACCTGGCCATCCTCAGACTGGCCGTTTATGAGCTCGTCATCGAAACCAAAGAGCCTTCAAAAGTCATCATCGACGAAGCTGTCGAACTGGCTAAAGAATTCGGCAACGAGGCCAGCCCCAGCTTCATTAACGGCGCTCTCGGCCAGGTCCTAATTAACCCCATCCGCCTTCAGAAAATAATCGCTGACAAACTTGGCGTCGACGAGGACAGACTGGAAGCATCCGCTGACCTCTATCGTGATCTCAACGCCACCGACCTTGAGATCGGTGACCTTTTCGCCTTTCTGGAAAAAGACTACAACTTCGTCTTTGAACCCGGTTTCAAACCCCACACGGTTGGCGATCTCATCTCCTACGTTGAAGACCAATTTGCATGAATTTTAGCTATGGCGAATTTGATCAACCTTGAACAACTGGAAAAAACTCTCGGAATTAAATTCCAGGACCCCAAACTCCTCCACCAAGCCCTCATCCACCGCTCGTACCTCAATGAAAACAAGGCCGAAAAAACCTCCAACGAACGGCTGGAATTCCTCGGCGACAGTGTCCTCTCGCTCTTCGTCGCCAACTTTCTCTATCACCGCTTTCCCCAAGCCCCCGAGGGGCGCTTGACCAGCCTTCGTTCCCTCCTGGTCAAAACCAAAGCCCTGGCCGCCCTGGCCCAAAAACTTCACCTTGGCGACTTTCTTCTCATGAGCAAAGGCGAAGAGTGGGGTGGCGGGCGAACCAATCCATCACTCTTGGCCGACACTTTCGAAGCCGTTGTTGGCAGTATCTTCCTCGACCAGGGCACCACCATCACTGAACACTTCCTAAGCCACCACCTCTTTCCTCTCATCAAAAACGTCGAGTCAAACGCCGACCTCCTCGACTATAAAAGCTCACTTCAGGAAATCGTCCAAAACCAGAAGCATTCCTCCCCTCAATACGAAATCATTGAGGAGAAAGGCCCCGACCACGATAAAACCTTCGCCATTGGCGTCTTTGTTCAAGGTCGCCTCCTCGGCACCGGTCACGGCAAAAGCAAACAAGCCGCCGAACAGCAAGCCGCCAAGCTCGCCCTTGAGAAACTGGCCAAAGTGAGATAAAATCCTAAGTACCTTAAGGTCTCTTAAGTAACTTAAGTTTTCCTATGGCCGTCAAGATCAGACTCGCCCGGTTTGGCAAAACCAACGCCCCCCTCTATCGCCTCGTCGTCATCGACGAGCACAAAAAACGCGATGGTAAGGCCGTGGAAACGCTCGGCAACTACAACCCTCACGACCCCAGCAATAAGCTCGTCGTCAACAAAGACCGCCTCAACTATTGGCTCAGTGTCGGGGCCAAACCCACCGACACCGTCGCCAGCCTCACTAAGAAGCCCTCATGAAAGATCTGCTCCTCTATCTCACGCGCCACATTGTCACCAACCCTGATGCCGTCACGGTGGAAGAAACCGCTTCCGATCAGGGGTTCTCTTCGCTCACTTTGACAGTCGACCCGCAAGACATGGGAAAAATCATCGGCAGGGAAGGCCGAATAATCAAAGCGCTTCGCGATCTGGTCAAAGTCCTCGCCGTCAAAAAGGGCCTCAAAACCTCAGTCCTCCTCAAGGAGTGATGGTAAAATTACTGCCGAGCCTTCGCAAGCTCTCCTCTTCCGCCAAACTCAGCCCGGCCAAGGCTGAACTGTCAATCCGACTCGTATCGACAGGCATAAAATAGACAAGGATCGTCAGCTGGCCGCTGCGCTCAACACCACCAGCCACCGTAAAATCCAACTTCCTAACCCCAAGCAGGGGAGAAACTCGAGCAATTTTTCCCACTAAATCCAAAAAACGGGGCTCGTTCCCCGACACCACCAGTGACAACGGAATTCCCCGAACACCACCACCCACATCCACATCGGCCAGATCATTTGCTTTAATCGCGGTTTGACTCACTCCCGCAGACTTCGTGGAAATCTTTCCGGGGATCAGTTCCACACTGCTGACACTCACTCCGGAAGCTGAAGCCAAATTAGTTAGCCCCGTCACCATCCCCGTGACTTTCTTTTCGTTCGGCAGAGCCGCAACCACTGTCGCCAGATCCCGCCGAACCTTCACTTGATCTAGCGACTCCAACACGCTAATTGTCTTCTCCATCTTGTCCGTCTCCACTTTGAGTTCATCAACTTTCACTCTTGCCTCTGTCACTTCTGCCCATTTCGGCGGCACCACCACGGCCATCACCGAAACTTCCGCCACCACGACAAGAAAGCCAATGACATAAACTGCCAGGCGCCGGAGCGCCCCCCGATCGGCTCCCTGATAAACACTAAGAATCCTATTTTCGCTCTGCTGGGTCATAGATTGCATCAATGGCTAATTGATAGTCACCCTCATCCCCTCGTTGTAAACTCCGCAGTGTCGGCCGGTCCAATCTCTCCTCTGCGGCCAAATCTCGCAGAAAACCTGCAACTGCGCCCTCGCTCTCACTTTCCCCAACAAAGGTCATCTTCCCTGAATCCTCAATCCCGACTTGAGTTAAACTAATCCCCGGCGGGACGAGCCGTAGACTAAAGTCAAACCCTTCTGAAAAGTCAAAGCGCTTTTTCTCAATTGTTTCGTAGCCTTTAATTTTCTGTTTCAAAGTAAAGAGATCCGCCATCAAATCCTGATGTTGGGCCAGTTTTGCCGAATCCTCCCTCTGCCTGACTTCAAGGGCACCCCGCTCCCCGGCCAAGGCCGTGGCATAAACAAACAGTCCCCCGGTCAAAAGAAGAGCCAGGATAGTAAAGACTCCCGTCCCCAAGACAAGAAGCCGCACCTGGCGCTTGTCCTCGTGCGACTGAACGTCCTTCTCCGGCAGAAAATTCAAGTCTGTTGCCATAAGTCCCTACAATTCTTTCATCGCCAGTCCAGCACTGGCAGCAAAAATTGGCCCCGCGTCAAGAACCGCCTCTTTTTGCCGATCTGACAAAATCATGCGCCTAAACGGGTTCCCCAGTTGCACCTCCATGTTCATTAAGGCCGCGACATACTCCACTAGCCCCCGCATCACCGCTGCCCCCCCCGAAAGAATCACCCGCTTAATGGGAGACGCCCCGGCCCGGGTTTCATAATAAGCCGTCACCTTTTTCATCTCCGCAGCTAAAACGTCTATCACCGGTTGAACCGCCGCCACCACTTTTCCTTCCAAACCGCTCCTGTCCAGGCCGTAGACCTTTTTATATTGATCCGCCTGGGCCGCCTCCACCCCGAGACCTGACATGAGCGCCCGCGTCATCGCCATCCCTCCCGTTCCCACCGACTGTGTCAAAGAGAGTTCTCCGCCACTAAGGACGGCAAACGTCGTGTTGTCAGTTCCTAAATTAACCAGAAGTGTTGTCGGGGAGAGGGCATCAGTGCTCACCAGAGCCCGGGCAGCCGCAAAAATTTCTGTCTCAATTGCCACAATCTCCAACCCCGCTCGGGACAAAACAGACATGTAGTGGTCAATAAGAAGACGCGGCGCCGCCACCAGAAGAACCGCCATTTTTGCCCCCGGCACACCCGTTTTTGGAAAATTCAACACCTGGTGTTTTAAAACCACCTCAGAAAGAGGAACGGGAATATATTGCTCCGCCTGCCACTTAATAGTTGAGCTCAGATCCGGCTCCTCCAAAAACGGCATCTCAATCACCCGCGTATACACTTGGGCTTCTGGCAAACTGACAGCCACTTGTTTGCTGCTCGCTCCGCTGTCTTTAGCAAGCTTCTTGACAACATCGATTTCTGCCGCATCCCGGGAAACTCCTTCCAACCCTTGAGGAGTTTGGGCAATGGCAATCGCCTCCAAGTGAAACTGCCCACCCGATTTCCCCAGTTGCACCAACTTAACCGTGCTGCTGCCAATATCCAGACCAATGTGGCTGAAGAACTTCATCGTCACTTGACGATGCTGCCGCCCGAGTACAAAACATTGTCGAACTCTGCGGGCAGCACCGCTCCACCTCTTCTAACTTGAACTTTACGCACCGTTTGATTAGTCGTCGTCGCCGTGGCACTCACAGTATAAAACTGGCTGGGGACGTTCGCCCCAATCCCACAAACTTGAACATCCGCACTTCCTCCAATCGGTTTCACCCTCAGGAGTAAAATATTATTCCCGACAATCGCCGTCAGATTGCTCGGGCCAACACAGTATGGCAAACCCCCCGGGTTCGGACAATTCCCTCCTACTAAATTATTACCACAACCCGGCCCGGCATTTTGAGCCTGGGTAAAATTATTCGTGCTCCCGGCTCCATTCGCATTATATGCGTACCTTTTAACCGTATAGTCCGAGTGCAAAGCGGTCACCTCAATTGATGGAGCGCCCCCCCACACGACGTCAACCTTACTCGGA
>CAZSSJ010000003.1:60002-71482 GCA_964609775.1 uncultured Gammaproteobacteria bacterium | reverse complement strand
CGGAAGGCCCCCCGCCCCGGAAAAATCCACCTGACTCACTCCGTCTTTTGGGACCCCCGTCTCAAGATAATATCCAGACGTGTCCGGACAAATGTCAATCTCCACCTTGCTCATCCCGATCGCTGAGAAATCAAAAGTGTTGCTTCCGGCATTCACATCATAAAGAACCGTGTTCTGGCAAGCGGCCAAACTAAAGCCGGGCTGGCTGACTTGATTCAAACCATACTCCGCTCCCGCCTCTGCCGCCGCCAACGCCTTGGTCCCAAAATCCGTAAAGCTCGCTTGCCGCAGGTCCGAAAGCGACCTTGAAGCCACCGACAAACCAACCGTGAGCCCCAAAACCCCGAGGATCAGCGCCAGAATGGTCACTTGCCCCGTTCTTTGAGATTCAATTTGCTTCATAGAAAAAGAGTATCACAAGAAACAATGCGATAGCAATAATTAACTCCCTATTGCCCGTTCCTCGGCATCAGTGTTTCGGCAAGCGGCAGCACCACACACGAATCCTGCCGCGTCGTGTCGACAGCCTGCCGAACCGTCAGAATCACTTCGATTGGTCCCGGCTCTTCCTGGGCATACGCCCCTCCCCCTGAGAGACTCACCCCAAGCCCGGCCGAACAAGCATTACTGTTGCCACTGCACGCCGAAGCCCCGCCGCAGTCAATCACTTTAACCTTCGCCGAATTAATCGCCGGCGCCGGCAGCGCCGTCACCCCGACAATCTCCTTGGTCACCACCCCGGTGCTCTTGTTCGCCGTATAAACAACTCTCGCTCTGGGGCAACTCGAGCTGGAGCAACCGACCGGATCGCACATGCCGCTGTTTCCCAACCAAAAATAGACCGTCCCGTTTCCGTCCGTGCACGAATAGCTTGACGAGCTTGCTCGCACCTCCGCCCCCAAATCACGCATAATCCCCACCGCGTTCTGCCGGACTTCGTTCTCCACACTCACTCGGTTCCCCCCCGACAGAACCGAAATCAAAAAACTGCTCGCCGCCACCATGAGAAGGCCAAACAACGCCACCACAATGACTAGCTCAACCAGTGTAAACCCTTGATCTTTTATGTCAGTAAATCTTTTACTTCTCACTTCTCACTTCTCACTTCCGTCAATAGGGATAAACGTATGTATCCAATTCCAGCACTTTGTTATCTGTTCCCTTTTCCGACCAGTAAACAAAAGCCTGCGCCTGAAAGCCCGTTCCCGCCGCTGTCAGATTAACATAACCGGAAAATCGCGGGTCGGAAAGCTGGAGCTGGGGATCACTAAGACTTCCGCTAGTGCAGGCTTGGGAGAGATACGGATTAAATCCGTAAAGATAACACCCGGGCTGCAACGAACCCCAATCACTCGCCTTGGCTGCCCGAACCTGCTCGAGCATGGCCTCCGCATAACTCTCCGCCAGGCTCTTAAATTTCGCCGCGTTGGCCAGAGCTTGGATCTGGACCATCAGAAGGACCAAGGCCGTCCCAATAATTGACAGGATGACTAAAGCCACCACCGTCTCCACCATTGACAATCCCTTTTTACTTCTCACTTCCTACTATTATTGGGCATCGATGCTCGTCACCCGCATGCCCGAACCATTAATAACCACTTGTTTCGAAAAAGAACCTTTCGTAAAGGTCACGATCCGATTTCCCGATGAAATCGGCGTCAGCCCGTGACAGGCAAAGATTTTCCCCGTACATTGACCACACTTTCCCAATTGCCCCGGCCCCGGCCCAGCAGCATAACCCGCCGGATAGGTGGCAAGAACGTTGGGATTTGCCAGGCAAACATAGAGGCGTTCCCCAAAAACCGTGTACACCTTCACCCCCGCCGGCAGTGTCACCGTCACCGAATCCAAGACATAGCTTGGCTGGTTATTAGCCACGTCCAATACTTTGTAGTTGCTGCTGTCAGCGCCATTATCAACCTTGTTCTGCACCGCCCGCAAATTGCTCACGAAGTCCTTTTGAGCGTTAACCACAACCTGCGCATCGTTAAACGACCGCACGGAATAAAGGGCAATAGCCGCAATAAACCCCATAATCCCCAACGCCACCATCAACTCCACCAACGTATAGCCAATTTGAAATTGTGGCGCAAGCGCCAGAATTCTGCGCGTAGCGCATAATTTGAATTTTGAAATTTGAATTGAATTTTTCAATTTTAAATTATTCAATGTTTAAAGCATTGTAAATTATTGTGACTAAAGACCGATAAGTTGTAACAACTGTCCTGACCACCCCGCTGCAATAGCAACACCAATGACCAAAAAGGGTCCTAAAGCAATTGTGTCATGAATCTTTTTCCGGCGCAAGCCGAGAAGGAAAAGAGCGTAGACGCCGCCCAGAATAAATGCAAACCAAAACGCCACCAGGACCTTGGGAAACCCCAGCAGAAACCCCATCACAAAAGCCAGCTTGACATCCCCCAACCCCATTCCCCGAAACCGGGTGGCCACCACAATAGCCAGAAAAGCCAAACCCGAAACCAGCCCCGCAACCCCGTCCGACCAAATTTGACCAATCAGACCAATTTGTCCAATTTGACTAATTTTCAAAGCCAACGCCGCCCCCACAATCACCACTTCCATTTCATCCGGAATCAGCCCGTAAAGAAAGTCCGCAAAGAAAATGACAATGAACGCCCAGGCAATAACCAACACCCCCAACACCCCCAACCACCCCAAACTCCCTAACCACCCAAATCCCACAATCACCGTCACCACCACCGTCGCCAGCTCCACCACCGGATACTGCCAACTGATTGGCTTTCTGCAAAAACGGCACCTGCCAGAGAGCAACACGAAGGACAAGAGGGGAATGTTGTCCCTCCAGGAGAGGGGGTGTTTGCACTTGGGGCACATGCTCCTCCCTTGCCAAAACTTCGGCGCCTTCTCATCATCAAGCCGCCAGACCAAAACATTCAAAAAACTTCCAACCGACAAACCCAAAATCGCCAAACCCCCAATTTGCCAAATTTGTCCAATTTGACTAATCACCTAATCATCATACACCAAAAACCACGCCCACTAGGGACGCGGTTTTTAATTTGGTCGCAATTATCTCCTTATTTTGGACCACAGAATATCCCCACACCTCCTGATTCCTTGTTTATGGTCATCTGATAAGGCGCTCCAAGACAATTTCCCGTCACCGTTGTTGTATAGGTATATCTCACGCCCGTGCACCCACCATAAAGTGGAGTGTCAAGGCCTCTGACATCTCGAGCTCCGCCGGCTGACGTTCCGCACCCTGGATCATTCAACGCGTCAGGTAAATAAAGCGGATTCATTGCTGCGGTTACAGTATTCCAGTTAGCGCCAGCCGGATAAGCCCCGCCATTATTCCCTGCATATGCTTGCAGTGCTACCTGCACTCCTTTAACGATCGACTCTCGTTGTGTGTCCCTGGCTCCTTTCTGTGCCTGACCAAGACCAAAAAGCACAATTGTTGCCAAAATCGCAATGATCGTGATGACGATCATCAATTCTATAAGCGTAAACCCCCCCGATAAATTTTTAATTTTTGATTTTAAATTTTTAATTTTCATTGTTCACCTCCTTCTCATCATTGGGGACTATTAAATACACTTGAACCCCCCGATTCCTTCGTCAAGGTCAAAACATATGATTGTGGAAATGTCGCTGTATTGCTGCAAGTATAGGTATAAACTGCTCCCTTGCACGTTGGATTAGCCCCGCTGCAAGCTAAAGTTGAGTCGTTGCAGATTGTTGTTTTTGTCCCAGGATCAATTGGAACAGAAGAAAGATAAGGCGATGGTCCAGCCATTAACCCGTTAATCACACTGCACAAATCCTGACAACTATTCCCAATCGGATATCTCTGCCAGTCCCCGTAAAACCTTTCGAAAGTTCCCTGGAGCCCGGTCATAATTTGCTGCCTTTGAGCGTCTCTTGCTGCCGCTTGCGACTTGTTAAGGCCGTAAAGAGCCATCGTCGCCAAAATGGAGATCACTGTCATCACCACCATCAGTTCAATAATCGTGAAGCCGCGCCGAAGAATTCTCTCGCGTGAACCGTGAACTGTGAACCATGAACCATTTCCCCTGGACAGCTTCATATACTATTTAATTAAGAATCATTACTTCCTCCATGTCAAGACCATCACTTAATGACATTAACCAAATTAAACATCGGCAACAGAACGGCGACAGCCAGTCCACCAACCATCACGCCCATGAGAATGATCATGAGTGGCTCCAAAGCCGTCGTCAGCGCTTTGACTTTTCGCTCCGACGAAGCCTGATAGAAATCTGAGACGCGGATCAGGCTGTCGCCCAGCGTTCCCGTCTCTTCCCCAATGGCTGTCAGCTGCGCCATGATGAGCGGAAAATTAGGATTGCGTTTGATGGCATCAGACAGCGGCAGGCCCTTTTCCACTGCCGATGAGGCCTCCACTATCCCCAGTTTGAACTTGTTATTGCTCATCGTCCCGGCCGTGATTTTGAGAGCCTCAAGAATCGCCACCCCGGCGTTGACCAGTGTCCCCAAGGTGCGATTGATCACCGTCAGCGTCACTTCAATCTGCAATGCTCCCAACACCGGAAAGTGCAACACCGCGTCATTGACGAGCATCTCGCCCGCCACGTTGCGCTTCAGAAGTTTCACCAGCCCGTAAAAAGCCCCGACGGCCAAGATAACCAAAATGAAATAATTTCGAAAAATGTCTGAAATGCCCAAAAGAATCATCGTCGGCAAGGGAAGCTCCGCCCCAAACTGCTTATAGACATCCGTGATTTTGGGAATGATCGAGGTGATCATAAACACCGCCACGGCAACCATGGCAACAACCACAATCGCCGGATAGATCATCGCTCCTTTGATTTTGCCTTTAAACTCCAGTTGCGAATCCAGCATATCCGCCAGCTTTTCCATCGCTTCGTCCACCTTACCGGACGCTTCACCGGCTTTGACTAAATTAACGTACAAATTGTCGAAAATCTTGGGGTGCATCGCCATGCTCGCCGACAGGCTGCCGCCGCTTTGGATGTTTGCTAACATCGCCTTTATCGCCTCTTTAAAAGTGACATTCCGGGTTTGAACCGACAAATTATATAAAGCGTCCACTAGCGGCAGTCCCGCCCGAAGCATCGTCGAAAGAAGCCTGGTAAATGTCGCCACTTCCTGCTCGGAGACGCTCGCCAGCCGGGGACTGAGCGCTTTCAAGCTGAAATCTCTCTTTTCCGCCACCGAAATCACCAGCAAGCCATGCTCTTGAAGCGTCTTGACAGCTTGCTGCGCATTAACACTTTCCACCACCCCGGAGACCGTGTTTCCCGCCTTATCCTTCGCTCGGTATGTAAACTGCTGCACCGACAAAGTTCATCGCCGACACGGTTCATCGTTCATCGTAAAATGGTCTACCATGAACTATGAACGATAAGCGATGAACTCAACTCATCTCTGTTTTTTAACAAGTTCCCTTAGATACTCTGGATTATTCGCATAGGACGCCGCCACATCAAAGTTCAATTTCCCCTTACCCACGAGCCCCCCCAGGGACATATCCATCGTCATCATCCCCATGTCCGAAGACGTTTGAATAACATTGTCCAGCAGGTGCGACTTTCGATCTCTGATGATTGACCGGACGGCGGGCGTCGCAATCAAAAGCTCCACCGCCGGCACTCGACCGCCACCAACCGCCGGCAATAGTCTTTGGGAAATAACCGCCTCGAGAGTATTGGAAAGCTGCAGGGCAATCTGGGCTTGCTGATTGTCGGGAAAAACGTCAACAATCCGGTCAATCGTCTGGGCCGCTGAATTCGTGTGCAGCGTCGCAAAGACCAAATGCCCCGTCTCGGCAATTGTCATCGCCGCCGCGATCGTTTCATAGTCCCGCATTTCTCCAACCAAAACGACATTCGGATCTTCGCGTAGAGCCGCCCGCAGAGCATTTGGCCAGGAAAAAGTGTCGCCGCCCATCTCGCGCTGCGAGACAACTGCCTTTCCGGTGGAATACAAATATTCAATCGGGTCCTCAATCGTCAGAATGTGCCCCCCGGCCTGGAGGTTAATTTCTTCAATCATCGACGCAATCGACGTCGATTTTCCGTGTCCCGTCGGCCCGGTCACCAAAATAAACCCCTGGCGCAGTTTGGCAAACGAATGGCAGATTGTCGGCAGATTCAGCTCATCAATTCCCCGGATTTTGAGCGGAATGAGCCGGAAAGCCGCCGCCATCGAATCCTTCTGATAATAAACATTAATCCGGAACCGCCCCTCACCATAACCATAGCTGAAATCCAGTTCCCGGTTAGCCCCCAGAAGTTTTTTCTGTTCTTCCGAAAGTAGGGGAGTCACCAACTTTTCAATCGCCTCGCCGTTAAGTCCAACCTTGTCGATCTCGACTAACTCTCCGTCAATCCGCAGCATGGCCGGATACGGCGCAATCAAGTGCAGATCCGACGCCCCCTTTTTAATTGTCTGGTCCAAAAGATCTTGTATATGCATCTTAATCCTGGGCTACCCTCAGCACTTCCTCAATAGTTGTTATTCCCTCGAGCGCCTTGAGATAGCCGTCCTGCTTCATGGTAATCATTCCTGCCTCCACCGCTTCTTTTTCCACTCCTCCGGCATCCGCTCTCCCCAATATCATTTTGGCAACTTTATCCGAAACTGGCAAGACCTCAAAAATTCCCATCCTCCCCAAAAATCCCGATCCGCCGCATTCAACGCACCCCCTTCCTCTGAAAAGCGCAACATTTTCGGACCCGTCCTTAGCCTTGGGGAGCAAAGGTCCCAGGACATTTTTAATATCCGCGACCAAAATCTCCGGTGGGGTCATACTCTCCCGGCAGGACGGACAAATTTTTCGCAAAATCCGCTGTCCCACAATTGCCGACAGCGACGAAGCCAGAAGAAATGGCTCCGCTCCAAGATCCAGGAATCTCGGGATAGCCCCCGAGGCATTGCTCGTGTGCAAAGTCGAAAAAACCAAGTGGCCGGTGAGGGCCGCTTGAATGGCCAGATCCGTCGTCTCATTATCCCGGATTTCTCCGACCAGAATAATGTTCGGGTCCTGACGTAAAAACGCCCGAAGTCCCGTGGCAAAGGTCAAGCCCGCCTGAGGGTTAATCTGCACCTGATTGACTCCGGGGATCTGATATTCGACCGGGTCCTCCAAAGTGACAATATTCACCTTTGTCGAGTTAATCTTTGATAAAACCGAATAAAGAGTCGTCGTTTTGCCGGAACCAGTCGGTCCACAAATCACAATAATGCCGTGCGGCCGCAAAATGGCAATTTCCAAATTCTTAAGAGCCGTGCCCCGAAGTCCGAGATCCCCAAGCGTCGGCACTCCGCCGGATTTTCGCAGCAGCCGCATGACCACTTTCTCCCCATGCACAGTCGGCAGTGTGGAAACCCGAATATCCACCTCTCCTCCCTCCGCCTTGTAATTAAAGCGTCCGTCCTGAGGAATCCGCTTCTCATCAATCTTGAGATCCGACAGAATCTTTATTCGTGACACCACCGAGTCATGAATGCTCGCCGGCAAGACAAGCTTCTCATAAAGGATCCCATCAATCCGGTAGCGCACGCGAGTGTGATCCTCAAGTGGCTCAACATGAATATCTGACGACCGGGATTTAATCGCAAAATCTAAAAGGGCCGAGGTAATTTTTGCCACTGGCGCGTCTCTGATCGTCTCTCCACCCTTAGCCACCGCTGCCTGCCCAACCGCGTCTTTGACTTTCGCTGCCACCGGGGCTTCCTTAAGAGCCGCCGTCACTTCAATTCCTAACCCTTGCGAATATTTCTCCGAAATTGCCCGGCGCAGATCATCAGAATCAGCCAAAAATGGCTTAATCTTCTTGGCACTCTTTTTTTCCAAAAAGCTAATGGCCGTCAGGTCCAAGGGGTCAGCCATCGCGACCGACAATTGCCCCGTCGTCACATCTAACTCAAACGGCATCACCTCATACCGCTCTGCCACCGTTTGCGGAATAAGATTCAAAACTTCCGGGGAAACGGCAATGGCCGACACGTCCACCAGAGAAATTCCAATAATCTGGGCTTTAGCGGCCATGACATCTTTGTCTGTCACAAAGCCGCGGTCTTTTAAAATTTGCTCGATGGCTTTTCCGGTGTTGACATTCTCCTGAGTGGCTAAAGTCAACTGGTCAGCCGTAATTTTATGAGCCGAAACAAGCGCTTCTTCAACACTCGTCGGGGCAGAATCCACCCCTTGGGCAGTAGCATCCATGACCATTCCATCGTACAATGCCGGAAGTTATGGTGTCAACGATTTCCGCCGGCAGCTATCTCGTCATTGGGGGTCAAAACGACGTCCTCTTCCAAATTCTGGAAAAAATCCCCCTTCAGGCTAATCCTTCTGATCCTGACATCATCCGGATAAGTGGCGAGGGCTCAATCGGCATCGCCGAAATTCGGGAACTGCAACACCACTTAAACCGAAAACCCGTCTCAAAGCCGCAAAAAATCGCTTTCATCGAAAACGCCGACACGCTCACAGTCGAGGCCCAAAATGCCCTCCTGAAAACCCTGGAAGACCCGCCTGGAAGCGCGCTCATCTTTCTCTCGTGCCAGTCAACTTCGGACAATCTCCTCCCAACCATCCTTTCCCGCTGCCAAACCATCTATCTCCCACCAGCAACCCCGACCATCCCGTCTTCCGAAATCGCCGCCGTTCAAGACCTTCTTGTCAGCCTCTCCAGGTGGGGGATCGGGGAACGCTTCAAATTAGCCGCCGAGGTTTCCTCCAGTCGTAAGGAGGCGCTCATCTGGCTTGATAAAATGCTCTGCGCCCTCCACCATCTCGCCATTTCCCAAACCTCCGTGCCCGTAAATTGGCCTTCCCGCACAAAGAGTCTCCTGCAAGCAAAAAACCGCCTCAAAGCTAACTGTAATGTCCGCTTAACCCTGGAAAACCTGCTGTTAAATTAGTAGAATAGTCGCATCTAACTTAAGTGTCTTAAGAGACTTAAGTGTCCTAAGAAACTTAAGTTTTTTGTGCCAAAATGCCAAAGACCGACGCAAAATACACCGCCGAAAACATTCAGGTTCTTGAGGGCCTCGAGCCGGTGCGCAAACGCCCGGGCATGTACATTGGTTCCACCGACGAAAAAGGCCTCCACCACCTCTTTAAAGAAATTGTCGACAACAGCGTTGATGAAGCTCTGGTTGGCTTCGGCCGTCAAATTTTCGTCACCATTAATAAAGATGGCTCTCTGACGGTTGAAGATGAGGGCCGGGGCATCCCCACCGACCTTAATCCCAAATACCACCTCTCCGGTGTTGAGCTGGCCATGACCCGATTGCACTCCGGTGGCAAGTTTGACGCCCAGGCATACGCCAAATCCGGCGGTCTCCATGGCGTCGGTGCCGCCGCCACTAACGCTCTTTCCACCTGGATGGTCGTCGAGGTCTCCCAAAAAGGTAAACTCTTTCGCCAAAGCTACAAAAAGGGCATTGCTGATGCTCCCCTCAAAGAAATTGGTAAAAGCCCAAAAACCGGAACCAAAACCACTTTCCTCCCTGACCCGGACATCTTTTCCACTACCGAGTGGAGTTTCCAAACCATCAAAGAAGACCTCCAGAAGTGGGCCTATCTCGTCCCCAAACTCCTTTTTAATCTCCAAGACGAACGGACCGGGGAGGAGTCCAACTTCTACTTTGAAGGAGGCATAAAATCTCTCGTCGCCCACCTGGGCGGCAACAAGCAACCCATCTCCGACGTCTTCTATCTCACCAAAGAGATCGAGACCGCTCTGGCCCCAATCGGCATCGAGGTTGCCATGCAGTACAACGACGACTTCGGTGAACGGTTGGAATCCTTCGTCAACATCATTGAAACCCCCGACGGCGGCACCCACGTTGCCGGCTTCCGGGCCGCCCTCACCCGAGCTCTCAACGACTATGGCAAAAAATCCGGCGCCATTAAAGAAGGAGCGGAAAGCTTCATCGGCGACGACCTTCGTGAAGGCTTAACCGCCGTCGTCTATGTCAAAATGGCCGCCGACAAACTCCAATTCGAATCGCAAACCAAAACAAGACTCAACAACGCCGAAATCCAACCCGCTGTTTACGGCGTTGTCAAAGAAGCCCTCGACACCTATTTTGAAGAAAATCCCCGCGACGGTCGGGCCATCCTGGAGAAAGCTTTCCTGGCTGCCAAAGCTCGCTTGGCCGCCCGAGCTGCCAAAGAAGCCGTCATCAGAAAAGGCGCTTTGGAAGGATCAGCCCTTCCCGGAAAGCTAGCCGACTGCCAGTCTCGCGATCCGGCTGCTTCGGAACTATTCATCGTCGAGGGTGACTCCGCCGGCGGCAGTGCCAAACAGGGGAGAGACCGCAAATTTCAAGCCATCCTGCCGTTGTTCGGAAAAGTCCTCAACACCGAGCGCGCCCGCATCGACCAAATCGTCGACTCCGACAAATTCAAAAGTTTAATCATCGCCATCGGAGCGGGGATAAGCGACCAATTTAATATCGACAAACTCCGCTATCACCGCATCATCATCATGTCCGACGCCGACGTCGACGGCTCGCACATCAAATGCCTCTACCTGACCTTTCTCTACCGCCACATGCCCACGCTGGTCGAAAAAGGCTACGTCTACGTCGCCTTGCCACCTCTATATAAAATAGAGTGGGGGAAAGGTAATAAAAAATATGTCTACACCGAAGGGGAAAAAGACAATCTTGCCAAAGAACTGGGAGGGGGAGTAAAATTAAATGTACAGCGTTACAAAGGCCTTGGTGAGATGAATGCCACCGAACTTTGGGAGACAACCTTAAATCCGCAAAACCGGATTTTAAAGCAGGTCACCATTGAGGATGTGCACAAAGCTAACGAAACCTTTGACATGCTCATGGGTGAAGATGTCCCGCCCCGAAAGCGCTTCATCCAAAGCCACGCCAAGATGGCCAATCTCGATTTGTGAGTTGCCAAATTGGACCAATTCAACAAATTAGACAAATTTGACCATGACGCAAATTCTAACCCTCCTTCCCTTCGCCGCCGGCCTCCTGGCCGTCTTCTACTCCCTCTTCCAAATTCAGCGCATCCTTAGCCTTCCCGCCGGCACCCCCAAAATGCAGCAAATCGCCCAGGCTATTCTTGAAGGGGCCAACGCCTACCTCAAAAAGCAATATTCCCTTGTCGCCGTCGTCGCCCTATTGGTCATCTTGGCCCTCTTCGTCCTCTTCGGTCCTCCCTCGGCCGTTGCTTTCGCTCTTGGCGCCATTCTGTCAGCCACCACTGGCATCATTGGCATGAGTGTTTCCGTCCGGGCCAACTCCCGAACGGCCGAAGCCGCTAAAAGCGGCCTCACCGAAGCTCTGAAAGTTGGTTTCAGTGGCGGCTCCGTCACCGGGCTAATGGTTGCGGGGATTGCCCTTCTATCCGTATCAATCGTTCTAACCATGCTGCCAGGCGGCAACGAAAAATTGGCCGCTCTTGGTTTTGGCGCTTCCTTAATTTCCATCTTTGCCCGCATCGGCGGGGG
>CAZSSJ010000003.1:47431-59992 GCA_964609775.1 uncultured Gammaproteobacteria bacterium | reverse complement strand
AAACCCCGGTGTCATTGCTGACAACGTCGGCGACAACGTCGGCGACTGCGCCGGCATGGCCGCCGACCTATTTGAAACCTACGTCGTCACCCTGGTCGCCACCCTTCTTTTAGGCAGTCTCATCTTTCCCCACTTTCCGCAATCACAATACTACCCTTTGTTAATCGGAGCTCTGTCCATTGTCGCCTCAATTGTAGGCGTCCAATTAGTCCAGTTTGTCAAATCTGTCAAATCAATTATGGGGACTCTCTACCGGGGCCTCATTGCCGCAGCCTTAGTCTCATTAGTCTCCTTTTACCCATTAACCCAATACTTAATGGCTGACAACGCCATCTATCCGGCCTTCAACCTCTATCTTTCCTCCCTAATTGGCCTCGCCGTCACCGCCGCGATGGTCGTCATCACCGAGTTCTACACCTCAAAAAACTTCGGCTCAGTAAAATCTATCGCCCAGGCTTCACAAGCCGGTCATGGCACCAACATCATTGCCGGCCTCGCCGTTTCCATGAAGTCCACCGCCGCGCCGATCATCATCATTTCCGCCGCCATTCTTTTAGCCTACTCTCTCGCCGGTCTCTACGGCATCGCCATAGCCGCCACCGCCATGCTGTCGCTGACAGGTATCGTTGTCGCCATCGACGCCTTCGGCCCCATCACCGATAACGCCGGCGGCATTGCCGAAATGGCCGGGCTTCCGGAAAAAGTCCGCGCCGTCACCGACAGCCTTGATGCCGTCGGCAACACGACAAAAGCCGTCACTAAGGGCTACGCCATCGGCAGTGCCGCCCTGGCCGCCCTCGTCCTCTTCAGCGCCTATGTCCAAGAAATAACCTCCCGAACCGCCCCAACCTCCCTAAACCCCCTAACTTTCTCCTTAAGCGATCCCAAGGTCCTCATCGGCCTCTTCATCGGCGGAGCCATGCCCTACTTTTTTGGCGCCCTTCTGCTGGAAGCCGTCGGCAAAGCCGCCGGAACAATTGTGACAGAAATCCGTCGTCAGTTTAAGCAAATCAAAGGCCTCATGGAAGGCAAGGCTAAACCCGAATACGGCAAAGCCGTCGAAATCGTCACCGGCGCCGCCATTAAAGAAATGATCATTCCGGCCCTCATTCCCGTCGTCATCCCGGTCCTCGTCGGCTTTCTCCTTGGCCCGGTTGCCCTCGGCGGCCTTCTGGTTGGCACGATTGTCACCGGCATCTTTGTCGCCATCTCCATGACCTCCGGTGGCGCCGCCTGGGACAACGCCAAAAAATATATTGAGGAAGGCCATCTCGGCGGCAAAAAGTCTCCCGCTCACCAAGCGGCAGTAACCGGAGACACGGTGGGGGACCCCTACAAAGACACCGCCGGCCCGGCCATTAACCCCATGATCAAAGTCGCCAACATCGTCGCCCTACTCTTGGCCGGACTAATCGTCTAACTTAAGAAGCTATTTTCCCTTTTTCCCCGAAGTCCCCGGAAGCGTTTCTTTCCATACAAACCTATACGTCAGATAGAAAGCAATGATCATTAACAAGATAACTATTGCAACCTGCAAATTTATAGACACTAAATCGATATTACTTCGCATTCTTCCTCCTAATAAAGATGACTGCAGCCAGCACAACTATAGCAACCCCCAAATCCACTGTCAATATAAGAAACCGATAGATAAAATCGCGATCGGAAGCAAAGTAAACACCGATCCCTGCTCCCGCAACAAAGGCAGATATATTGATCATCCATTCCGAAATTGCTTGCCACCAAATTGGGTCAAATCTCACATTTTCAGTATACAACCAAACAAAAATCTAATATAATGATGTGTAAGCCTTAGGGCTCTTTTTATGTGAAACCAGCTATGGAGATAGGGAAAATTTTACCTTCAGAAATCACCTCCGAAATGCAGTCCGCCTATCTTGACTACGCGATGTCCGTCATCGTCGCCCGGGCCTTGCCTGACTCCAGAGACGGATTAAAACCCGTCCACCGCCGAATAATTTACGCTATGCACAAGGTGGGGCTTCATCACACAGCAAAGTACCAAAAATCCGCCGCCGTCGTCGGTGAGGTCCTCAAAAACTTTCATCCCCACGGCGACATTCCCGTCTATGACGCCCTCGTTCGCATGGCCCAGGATTTTTCTCTGAGATACCCTTTGATTGACGGCCAGGGCAATTTTGGTTCCATGGACGGCGACCCGCCGGCAGCAATGAGATACACCGAAGCCCGTTTGGCCGCCATTTCCGACCAGCTCCTTCTCGACATGGAGAAGGAAACCGTCGACTTCGTTTCGAACTACTCCAACACCGACGTCGAACCCACCTACCTTCCTGCCTTACTGCCTAATCTTTTGTTGATGGGTGCGGACGGCATCGCCGTCGGCATGGCCACCAAAATCCCGCCACACAACCTGGGCGAAGTCATTGATGCTCTTGTTTTAATGATCGACAAGGGGATAGGGGATAACGTCACGGTCGAGGACCTATGTCAGTTCATTAAGGGGCCGGATTTCCCGACCGGCGGAATAATCTATGACCACAAGGAAATCCTTGCCGCATACGGCACCGGCAAAGGCAAAATCGTCATCCGGGCCAAAACGGACATTGAAGACGTTGGGGGAGGGAAGTCCGCCATCATTGTCAGTGAGATCCCGTACCAAGTTAATAAAGCTGAACTCGTCGCTCGCATCGCTGATCTTGTCAAAGACAAAAAAATCGACGGCATTTCTGACCTTCGCGACGAATCAGACAGAAGGGGAGTCAGAGTTTACATCGAGCTGAAGCGAGATGCCCGTCCCCAGTCCGTTTTAAATAATCTTTTCAAACACACCAGTCTTCAGATTTCCTATCCGGTCAACATCGTTGCCCTCGTTGACCAAACACCCCAAACCCTAACTCTCAAAATGATCCTTGAAGAATATCTCCAGCACCGCCAAAACGTTGTCCGGCGCCGCAGCGAGTTTGAACTCAAGGAGGCCAAAGCCCGGCAGCACATTTTGGAAGGACTCAAAATCGCCGTCGACCACATTGATGAAGTCATCAGCATCATCCGAAAATCCGAATCCGCCGACGTGGCTAAAGGTAAACTCATGGACCGTTTTAAGCTAACTGACATTCAGGCCACCGCCATTTTGGATATGCAGCTCCGAAGACTTGCCGCCCTTGAGCGCCAAAAAATCGAGGATGAACTGGCCATGGTCCGGGAGACAATTGCTTATCTGGAAGATCTCCTAGCCCATCCGGAAAAGATCCTCAAAGTGATCAGGGACGAACTCCTGCACTTGAAAGAAAAATTCGGCGATCCCCGCCGGACCAAAGTCATCAAAGGCAAAGTCGGCGAGTTTTCTGAGGAAGACTTAATCGCCAACGAGTCAATGATCGTCACAGTCACCAAAACCGGCTACATCAAGCGCCTAAGCCCGGCATCATACCGAGCTCAGGCCCGCGGCGGCAAAGGCGTCACCGGCATGACGACAAAAGAAGAAGACGAAATCGATCACTTGACAACAGCCAATACTCACGACAACATTCTCTTTTTCACGAATTCTGGCAAGGTCTATCAAACCCGGGTCTTCGAACTTCCAGAAGGTTCCCGTCAGGCCAAAGGTCAGGCCGTTGTCAATTTGATTAACACCGAACAAGGAGAAATTGTGCAGTCGATTCTTGCCTACGACACCAAATTAGACCAATTAGACAAATTTGCCAAATACATATTTCTCACCACCAAGCAAGGAACGGTCAAAAAGTCGCCGGTCACTGACTTTGCCAACATCCGCAAGAATGGCCTGACCGCCATTAAACTCGAAGCCGGCGACGAGCTGGTTTGGGCCCGCTTCACGACCGGCAGCGATGACATCCTCCTCGTCACCCATGAAGGCAAATCCATCCGCTTCCCGGAACGTCAGGTCAAACCCCAGGGGAGAGACACGATTGGCGTCCGCGGCATCAAACTCGGCAAAAACGACTTCGTCGTCGGCATGGAATCCGTTCCCTCGTCCAAACCAAATTCGTCTAATTTGCCAAGTTTGACCAATGGGGCAACCGATCTTCTCGTGGTCTCGGAAAAAGGCGTCGGCAAACGAACGGCCGTTTCTCAATTCCCCCTGCAGGGTCGGGGGGGCCAGGGTGTTAAGGCAATGCAGATTACCACCAAAACTGGCAACCTCGTCACGGCCAGGCTAGTGGACGACACTATCGATCAACTAATCCTTACCTCAGCTAAAGGAATTGTCATTAAACTCCCCCTAATTTCCATCCCCAAGCTCTCCCGTGCCACCCAAGGCGTCATCCTCATGCGCTTCTCCGAAACCACAGATCGATTAGCGGCTGTTACCACCCTGGAAAAGTAGCTCTCATTGACATCACCACACAATATATCTTAAATGAATACATGGCCCACAAAACAATCGGGTTCATTCCCATTAAACTAGCTGTCCTGGTTTTTCTTCTCCTGGCCGGCGTTGCAGCCCTGGCCCTGGTCTTCTCCGGTGTCGACTTCTTCCCGCAAGCCTACACACTTCGCTCCTCCACCACCATTCTGCGAGGCATTCAAAAAACCTCTCCCGGTGACACCTACACCGGCCCCGGACGAACCGGCCTAGCAAAAACTTACTGTCAAACCGACGACGACTGCAACCAAAACTCCGTCTGCCAGCGCTTTTTCAAGCCGGTCTGCGGCCTTCTCTTCCGGCAACTCCTCAAATGTTCCGCCGGCAAATGCCTTCCCTCAGACCAGTAGGCTAGGGAGGTCTAACAATTTACGACGCGACCGCTCCGGCTTGCACCTGAGAAGCTTGACAAACCAACCAATACCGGTAAAATCGGGACGTGGACAAAAAAGCTCTAGAAACACTAATAAACGGGTCTGGAAAAATTGAACTTAGAAGACCACTCCTTATTCGGTGGATCTAATCCCGCCCGGACTAGGAGACGAACGGGAACAAGCCAGAAAAGCATTCTTAAAGTTTTTCTGCAACAGATGCCCACTTAAGAACCGTCAGCCACTATTCAATGCCCAATACACAGTAACCTGCGAAGCCGACCCTTTAGGAAGCACTTATGGAACCAGTGTTGGTAGCCTCCCAGATTTACTAGCGGATACGGATTATTTTTTTCGACAGGCCGAGTGTCGCACCCTCATCCGAACCTCTTAATTTTCCTACTTTCCGTGAAACTTCTCATGCACCTCCCGCAGCTTGGCATTCGTCACATGCGTATAAATTTGCGTCGTGGCCACATTTTTGTGCCCGAGCATCTCCTGGACGCTTCGCAAATCCGCCCCGT
Organism: uncultured Gammaproteobacteria bacterium; assembly: GCA_964609775.1. Classification (GTDB taxonomy): domain Bacteria; phylum Patescibacteriota; class Microgenomatia; order JAMCZE01; family JAMCZE01; genus CAZNUP01. The sequence goes on along the minus strand of CAZSSJ010000003.1, from coordinate 54,728 downwards.
TCATAAGCAAGTCCGTAGCGAAAGAATGTCTCAGGGTATGTGGCGTGGCCGAAACCGGCAGCCGCGCCTTCTTGACATACTTGGCAACCATCCGCTCCACACTCCTCGGCGTGAGTCGCATCTTATTTCCCCCCTCGCTCTCGTCCTTCCGACCAGAATACCGAATGAAAAGTGGTGCCCAGGAATCCTGACGCCGTGAAAGGTACTCTCTGAGCATTTCACACGCCCAATCGGACAGAAACACCACCCGCGCCCGGCCACCCTTACCGATGATGCCAAATTCCCGCGTCTCCAGATTAACCCTGTCTCGATCCAGTTTTGTCAGCTCCGAAACCCGCAGCCCGGTGCTAAAAAGCATCTCCAAAATGGCCCGGTCGCGCCCGCCCTCGTCCGTGCTCGTATCCGGCCCGGCCAAAAGCGCGTCGAGATGTTCTTTCGTCAAAAACTTAATCTGCCGGTCCCGGCTTTTCCCAAGTTCAATCTGATCCGGAGCCAAGGTCTTAATCCCTCTTTTGGTTAAAAATCGCAAAAGTGACCTTAAAGCAATTAGAAAATAACCCTGGGTATTTTTAGCCAAAGGTCCCTTAATCGGATTCACGTACCTGCTCAGATATAAACGATATTCTCGAACGACCTCCTCTGTAAGATCCTCAGGTACTAACGCTTTATCTCGTCCCGAAAGCCATTCCGCAAAACTTTCCAAATAATAACCATACATCTTAACTGTTAAAGGAGATAGCCCTTTTTCCAGCTCACAGTACTCAAGAAAATCGACTATGTACTCCACAAATAACTTAGACATCTCGAACCTCCTTTCCCGTTTTCTTTAGCCGTCTGAGTTCATAATCCTGCTTTTTCCGATTAGACAACCGCTGGGCCATCTCATCCTTGATCGCATAAAGCCTCTGTTCTTCCTCCAAAGTCAAGCCTTGACCAGCAAATAAAGAAGTCTTTCGATGCCGCGCCACTTCCAAAATCAGTACAGCCTCTCGCCACAACTTATAATCCTTCTTCTTTCTCGCCCACAAAGGGTGTTTGTCAAAATGCGAAATCACTTTTTCCCTTAAATCTTTTCCATATCGGCAGGGGATAGGAGCAAGAGGAGCCTGCCAACAACCTGAAACAATCATCACTGCTTAATCTAGATCCTATAGTACAGATTTTGATGCATCGCCGCAATCGAGAACGGATAAAAAAGTTCAAAAGAATCAACTCACAAACAACACGTCATATATAACACCTTAATAGAATACGCCCAGAAACAATCAAAACCCACACTACTCTCAAAGTTTAATCCTACGCGTCTCTAAAGATACAATTTACGACATAACTAAGTTATCATTCTCCGGCAGAGAATGTCAAGACTTTTGCTCGAAGCCTGGTTTGTCAAAATGCCCGGAATATACCAGAAGAGAAGTGAATCTCCAACCTAACTGCACACTCGCTTCGAAAAGAGAATTTATATTTTTACTTTTGTTCCTCACCCGCCACTTTCTTCGTCAAGCTAATTCCCGAAGAAGCTCCACCAAGAGGGCTCCACCTCCCTTCCGGATTTAGAGCCTACTATCAGTCTAATCACTCATTTTCGACCGTAACTTTTGTCAAAATCTCTAATTCAAATTACATCCTATTTAGGGCATAACAAGGCCCCACACTCCCACTTTCGACCTCACATTTCCGTCTAAGCATTCGGGTTTTTTATGCCCATATCATGCCGTCAGAGGATGCTTGCCCTGAGGAGCGAAGCGATCAAACTGATATAGTTTGATTTTCATGAAAAATAACCGAGATCTCAGTGAAAAGACTTATCAACACTATAGGACGATCACCTTTTCCCCACTCCTCTCTTCCCCACCTTCATGCCCCCCACGTCGCCGTCAGCCCAATAAGAAAAATAATTACCGCTGCCACCATCACAAACTCATTTACCACCCGACGATTCAATCGCTCGTTTAGGTGATATTGGATAATCCCCACCGCTTCGTAAAAAATAGCCGTCAGAAAGAGAGCAAAAATTGACACGCTAACCGGCCAGAAAGACAACGCCCAAGCAATCTGGCCTAATATCAAGGCCGTCACCAGAGAAAACCCCACCACTCTTGCTGACACCCGACTCTGAAGCCCCACGCTCCAAATCGTGTAGAACGCCAAGAGCAAACTGACTCCGAAAACCGTTATCAGGTTAACCAGATTAGACAGGTGAAAAGAGGCAATGACAAGGTAAAACATCAAGGCCGAAGCGACAGCCAGAAGAAAACCGATCGATTGGGCCACCCGCAGCAGCTGGATTCCCCGAACCGCCGCTACATTATAAATATTCGAAGTCAAAAGACTGGCATAATACCCCACCACAAAGATCGCCAAAAAAACCAGTTTCATAAGAATACTCAACAGCAGACTCGTGTCCGAACTCACATTGAAAATCAAAAACGAGTCTAAGCGAACCGGGAGCAGCGGATAGACCAGCACCGATCCGACCGCCACACAGATGGGCAAAATCGGTAAAATGAAAACTTCCACTCCGGAGAGGTCTTCGTCCCAAAGGGAAATGAGGGTCACCGGCAGACTAAAAAGGGCAAACCCGGCCACTCTGAGGCGCCAACTGACACCTTCAAAAATCCCCAGACGGATAAGAACAATTCCCGCAAGAAGGAGGATTGTCGCGGCGATAAACTTCTGACGTTTCGATAAAGCCACCTTCATGCCTTTTCTGCCTTGAGCACGCGACAAATGGCAATCGCCAGTCCATCAGCCGCATCATCAGGTTTGACAATCTTTCTCATCTTAAGATGCCTGCGCACGGCTTCCTGCATCTGTTTTTTGTCCGATCTTCCAAAACCCGTCAGGGCAAACTTGACCGATAATCCCTGATAGTCCACCTGGGGAATCTTATATCTCGCCAGCGTAGCCAAGACCACTCCCCTCGCCTGGCCAACGGCAATGGCTGTCCGGGCATTAACCCCAAAAAAAAGTTGCTCCACGCAGGCCACATCAGGCTGATATTTTTCAACAATTTTCCCCAGTTCCTCGGAAAGAAACAGCAACCTCTCCCCAACTGGTGTCTCCATCTGCGTCGTGAGGCAATCGGCATAGATAAACCTAAGGCTGGCCGGCCTGCCGTTCGCCCTCCTGGACTCAATCAGGCCAACCCCCAACCTCGCCGTCCCGGGATCGATTCCTAAAATTACCATATCTATTTAATATCCAAACTCGTCTTTAATATCGCCAGCAGGAACTCCGCGTTTAACTTGCCCAGTACGTAATTGTTCATCTGTTACCCTTTCTGGGGAAGGTTGCGAGATGACCGGAGGTGTTGGATCATGAATTTCTTTGACCACTCGAGCACTTGCAGCTCCCTCTTCAAATAACTTACGGTATTCAGCTGGTAGCTTATCTCTCAACTCTGCTTTCGAGACATCATTTACCGGCATAATTCCGATTAATGCAAATTCGTAACTAATTCGTGTAAATCCTAAACATTCACAAACACATTCTGCACATCGTCTAATTCTTCTAATCCTTCCAGGAAACGACTAATCTCTAACCTCTTGCCGCTATCCTCTAAATCCACCATCGTCTCCCTATTCGGCCGATAGACAACCTCCGCGCTCGCCACTGTCAGTCCTTGTTCCGTCAACCTCTCTTTAACCCTGTGCAAATCTTCAACTTTAGTATACACCAAAAATTCTCCCTCCCCGTTCTCAACATCTTCTGCCCCCGCTTCTGCAGCTTTTTCCAACACTTCGTCTGGACTTAAGCTACCTAAGTTTCCTAAGAGCCTTAAGCAACCCACCTTTTTAAACAGATACGCCACCGATCCGGGCCCACCCAAGCTTCCCCCATGTTTATCGAAGAAATTCCGCAGTTCCCCGGCCGTCCGATTTGTATTGTCCGTAATCGTTTCGACGATGACCGCCACCCCCGCCGGGCCAAAGCCCTCAAAGACAGCCGTTTCCAAAGCCCCCCCCTCACCTTTCCCCAAGCCTTTGTCAATCGCCCGCTGGATGTTATCTTTGGGCATATTTGCCTCCCGCGCTTTCTCCACAGCCAGCCGCAGCTTAAAGTTGAAGTTCGGGTCGCCGCCTCCGCCCTCCCGCACCGCAATCGTGATGGCATTACCAAGCTTGGTAAATAAATTCCCCCGCTTGGCATCCGCCACTCCTTTTTGCCGTTTAATGGTCGACCACTTCGAATGTCCTGACATAGATGCGTGCTTGCATTCTAAAAATCCCAGCACGGAGTGCTGTCACCACCATTGCTCATTGCTGATTGCCCATTGCTCATTTTACCGCGGTGTCTTGACTTTAGCAAAGGATCCCCTACAATTCATCCAAATTAAAAACTAATGTCCGATCCTCGTGTCGACGCTGCCATCTCCGCCGCTCTAGCCTTCAACTGGCAAAAAGCTCTGGAAATCAACAATCTCATCCTGGCTGAGTGTCCCGAGGACGTCGATTGCTTAAATCGCATTGGCAAGGCCCATCTTGAGCTCGGTGACAGCAAAAAAGCCCTCCAATTCTTCCACCGCGTCTTAAGGGTCAACAAATACGACCAAATTGCCCTCAAGAACCTCACCCGCTGCAGCCAAAAAGCCAGCAGTGGTAAGCAGTCTAAAGCCAACAATCACCAGAGCCCGTCTCTGCTCCCACCCATCGTCAGCTTCCTTGAGGAGCCCGGCAAGACTAAGGTCGTCGCCTTGGTGAACATAACTTCCGGAAAAACCCTCCTGTCACTTAACAACGCCGACCCCATCGTCCTTTCTGCCAGACGCCACACCATCATCGCCTCGCACCCCGACGGCACCTACCTCGGCGCCCTGCCCGACGACCTTGGCCATCGCCTCCTCATCCTCATTAAAGGCGGAAATAAATACGACGGCTGCATCAAGTCCGTCAGCAAAAATCACCTCACCATTTTCATCAAAGAGCGCCTCCGGGCCAAAAAGTTCCACAACACCCCCTCCTTCCCCACCACCAGCGCCGACTATCTCAGCTTCATTCGGGAAGACACCTCCCCAGAGGAAACGACTAAAGCCCTTCCCGCCCGGGAAAACGTTGACGAAGATGACGTCACCGAGGAGGGAGACACCTCTTTCCGCAAAGCCGAAAACATCCATCAGGATGAAGAACCCGAGGAAACGTAATCCTAACGTTTCTTTGGAAGTTCAATCACCCCCGACAGCAGCTTTCTCACTTGTCTTGACAGCTTTGGATACAAATTCGCCGGCGTCCTCAACTCTCGAAGCGACCAAGCCGCCCAGACAGCCGAAATCACTAAAATTCCCAAAAATAATCCCGGGAGATTCATTGACTCTTTTGACCGTCAGCAAAGTCTGTCCCCACAATAACGACGATGTCTGACCGCTCATTGAAATTATACTTCACCTCCTCACACTTGAATATCTCCCGAACCCGCCTGACCGTAAAACTCCCCCGCCACTTGTCCTGAAAAGCAAGCTGGCACCGCCCCACCGCCGGACCGGCTGTCGTCACCTCAACCACCGAAAGTCCAGTGCTCGTCAAAATTCGGGCCGCCTCCCCCCCCATGCCCGTCATTTCCGTCGAATTCTGGACGGTAATCCGACCATTCTCCGCCGCCACCTCCGGCTCGACAAACAGTCCCGAGAGAAGACTGTCAATTTTCGCCTCTTCCACAAATTGTGTCGTTGACCCATCAGACAAAACCAGAGCTTCGCCGAACTGCCCCAGATCAACCCTGTCAAGGCGGTCAAAGCGCACCCCGCCAAACGTCTTAGCAAAAATAACTCGATCGACAATGTTGAGATTCGACCTATCTTGAAAAACAAAGCCCGGATCCGTGAAGAAGGCCTTGGGGTTGTCGAAATTAAATTTTCTGGTGGTTTTAAAAAACCCGCCCAGAGCCACCCCGAGATATTTCTCGCTCGTCCGTCTGAGAGTTTCTCCGCCGCGACCGTCAATTTGACCAACAGCATACAGCTTCGAAAAGCGGTATCGACCATATCCGAAAGCGACATTTTGTGCCTCAAAATCCCCCGGAATCAAAACCACGGTCGCTTCTTTCCCTGATGACAGCACCGACACGACAGCCACCGATTGTCCGTCGTCCACCACCACGTTCATTCGCTCATCCGTTGAAAATTGGCTCGTCAAAAGAAGCGGCCCGAGGCGCCAGATTCCCACCGCCCCAACAATCACCGTCAGTAAAAAGAGGAAGGCAACCAAAATTCCCTTGAGTGGCGATTTGCGTCGGTGACGATGGCGTCGATAATAGCGTTCCAGGGCAGTCCGTTGTTCTCAGTCAACATCAAATTAACTAAACCTGTCCTTCTTTCCTTTGGAAATAACCTGCGGTTGCGGCACAGCCCACGAAGGCGTGCTCCTGTTCGCCTTTCTGGTCATTTCATCTTTCGACGGCTTCTTTCTATTCTTATTGTAAAAATCCCCAAAACTCCCCATTCTTCCTCACCTCCAAAGATTAATTATCTAAAATTGACGATTGACGATTGACGATTGACGATTGATGATTGCTCATTTTCTATTGTACCCAATCTTCCTTCAACTTTTCAAATCTTTTCTCGGTAATTGCCTCCCGAATCTGTCCCATTAAATCCATCATAAACTGGAGATTATGAATGCTTAAAAGCCGGTAAACAAGCAGTTCACGGCTGCGAAACAAATGATGCAAATAGGCCCGGCTGTAACTCTGACAGGTATAACAGGGGCAGCTTTCGTCGATCTGGTATGGATCATCCCGAAAAACCGCCTTATTAATATCAAATGCAAACCTTTCAGGGTTATAAACTTTTGCAATATTCTCCTGTGTCCTTCTCACTTCTCCCCTCTCACTTCTCAATTTATAGAGTACGTGTCCCATCCTCGCCAGCCTCGTCGGCACCACCGCATCAAACTGGTCCATCCCCCGCGCAACACCGAGGAAAATCTCCGGCACCGTCCCGATCCCCAATAAGTGCCGCGGTTTTTCTGGATCAAGATGCGGGTAAATCCAGTCCAGAATTTCGATCATTCTTTCCCGCGAAATCAGAGCCCCGCCAACACAGATGCCAAAGAAATCCATCCCATTAATCGTTTTCGCCGACTCGACTCGCAAATCTTCAAACGGCCCCCCTTGAATCACCCCAAACATTTCTTGTTGCTGATTGTGTTCTTGCTTAAGTGCCTTAAGCCGCTTAAGCTCCTTAAGTGACCGACTCGCCCATCTGTGTGTCCTCTCCATCGACACCTTTGTGTAATCAAAATCATGTAACGGGCTCGTCAGCTCATCCAAAGCGACAATAAAATCCGCCCCGATCGCACCT
>CAZSSJ010000003.1:0-47421 GCA_964609775.1 uncultured Gammaproteobacteria bacterium | reverse complement strand
TTTTCCGGCGGAAAAAAATGCGTTGTCCCGTCCAAGTGCGACTGAAACGTTGGCCCCTCCTCTTCAATCTTGCACAGCTTCGTTCTAACCACCAGTTCCCCCAAGTTCCCTGAGTTCCCCGAGTCCCCTAAGTTCCCTAAAACCAAACCTTCCTCCCCCGTCCGAAAAATCTTGCCAACTTGATGCTCAATCCCAAATCCCAGCGAAAAAACCTGAAACCCGCCCGAGTCCGTAAACGTCGGACCATTCCAACTCATGAATTTACCCAGTCCCCCCATCTTCTCAATCACATCAGCACCGGGTCGAAGATACAAATGATACGTGCTCCCCAATACCATCTGGCACCCCACATCCCGCAGATCCTCCGGCGACACTGCCTTCACTGACGCTTGTGTCCCCACAGGCAAAAAAGTTGGCGTCTCCACCTCCCCATGGGAAGTAATCAATTTCCCCACTCTTGCTTTCCCGTCCGTAGAAACAACCTCAAATCGAATCATAAATTTGAAAGGGGTGGGCTTGCAAGCTCGCCAAGCCCACCCCTTGCAAACATTTGCAAACATTGTTAAAAAAACCTACTTAATAGGCTCTCCGGCCAGTTTTGTCAAGAGTTCCACCTCATCATCCCCCGCCACTCGATTCAATCTCTCAAACCCGCACTTCTCACAGCGATGCACCAAAACAAATTCCCCCGTTCTTCGCGTCATCACGCCCATCGGCCTCATAAGACCCAGACAGTCATTCGCCCGGTCTCCCGGCACGTCAGAGTCCACATGTTTGCTCCACAAACAAAACGGACAATGGTTCCGATAGGACCCGCCAAATTCAATCGGCCCCACCTCCCGACCGCAATGCTCACACTTAAACGGATCGTTTCTGGCAATAAACTTCGCCACTTTCAGACTTCATTATTCAATTCCTTCACCCTGAGGTCTTTCTCCGCAATCAGCCGATCATACTCTCCGTCGTGCGCCGAAATCAAGTGCGCCAGGTTCGCTCCTTCCAAAGCCAGAGGCAGCAAAACATAATGCGCCCCCCGCCGGTAGAGTTCCCGAGCCTCAGTTGCATCCAGGGCCGTCAAAAGAACCGCCGCCTTTGACCGCACCTGCCTCATCCCCTCCAGAAGAACCAAATTGTCCTCAAAGTTTCGGACCGTCGAAACCGCCAGTCTCACGTCTTTTAAGTTTAATTTCTCCACCACCTCGACATCAGAAACATCACCGTAAAGGCACGCTTGGCCCTGCCTCCGAAGCTCAGTCACCACTTCCGGGTTAAAGTCTAACACCAAAACTTTCTTCCCAAACTGTTTGACCAGAGCCGGCAGAACAAGTTGACCGCTCCGGTGGCAGCCGATAAGCACGGCATGACCGGCAAACTCACCTTCCGAAAATTCCCCCAACTCCAGTCCCAAAGTATTCTTAACTTCAAAAAACTTCAGCGCCTCCTTAAGGCGACCATAAACCCCTCGCCCATGGGTAATGAGAAGCGAAGAAAAAACGAAAGAGAACACCGTCGCAAAAATGAGCGGCGAGACAAATTCTGCCTCAACAAGACCCGCTTTCGAGGCGCTGGCGACGAGAATCAAGGAAAACTCGGAAACTGAAGAGAGGAGAATTCCTGTCTGAAAAGCGCTGTGAGCCCGAAAGCGAAACGCCGTAAATAAAAGAAAGAAAATAAATGGCTTAAAAAGAATGGCATAAAACAAAAACAACACCGCCGCTACCCACATTGACGAGAGCCCCGAAAGCGACAATCCCGTGCCCAAGTCCAAAAAGAAGATCATGATGAAAAAATCCCGCAATGGCTTGATCCGGCTCGTAATCTGAATCCGGTAAACCGACTGAGCCAGCGACACTCCGGCCAAGAAAGCCCCAATGGCCAGAGAAAAGCCAAACAGTGAGGAAATAGACACCAACAGAAGGCACCAGGCAATTGCTGTCAAAATCAGCAGCTCCGAACTCGATGCCGAGAACGTCAAAATCCTCGGCAGCACTCTCCTGCCCGCCTCCAAAGAAATAGCCATGAGCACCATCCCCTTAAGAAACACCAACAGGAGGGGGGCAAAAGTCAGTGTTCCTCCGTTTGCCAAAACGGAAATGAACATCAAGGCCACCACCGCCAGCAGGTCTTCCACAAGAAGAATGCCGATGGACAATTTGCCAAAAATCGAGGTCAGCTCTCTCCCTTCCAAAAGAAGTTTAACAACCAAAATCGTGCTGCTAAACGACAATGCTAATCCGACGAAAACTGCCGAGGTCACAGAATACCCCCCCACCAAAAGAAGCATCCCCACTGCTAAACACGTTAACAATACCTGCCCAATTGTTGCCAGAAGCACGTTTTTCCCTAAAGTCCGAAATTCCTTCAAATCCAGCTCCATTCCCACCAAAAATAGCAGGAAGGCGAGGCCAATGTCCGGCAAAATCGCCAAAAAATGAAGCTGTTCGGGTTTAACAATGTGCAGCGCCGACAAAAAAGCCCCCGCTCCGAGATAAGCAACCAAAAGCGGCAAATGCAATTTCTTGGCCAAAAAAGCCAACCCCGAAGCCAAAATAACGACTAAAGCCAGAAGATAAATTTCCGTCACATAGTAACTATCTCATCCCCCACCCCAAAAATCCACCCACCCCAGAATTTAGAATTCAAAATTTAGACTGCAGAATTAATGTCTGCACTTCATGCCGGTATTCTCCAATCCAAGCATGGAACGCTTCCATTAATTCTAAATTCTTAATTCATCATTCTAAATTCCTACTGTGGTGGCAGTTCCCTCCAAGTGACTGGAGGAAGGGCCAGAGCAAAACGAAAGAGGAGCAGATATTTCGGTTGATAAGTGAAAACTTCCCCGGGGAGAGAAGACAAACTCATTTGCCGAATGAGTCCCTTTGCCCCTCCGCCGGGAAATCCGCCGGAGGACAGAGAGACAAGCGAGCCACTGCCGGTCAAAGCCAAATTACCATTCCCGGTTCCGTCAGCAAAATCACCGTTAAAAATATAGACGCCGTCCAGCGTTCCCACCGCGCTGTCCACCGTGAGGTCACCGTTAACGACCGCGACCAAACCCGAGGTGTTCCCGGCCGCCACTGCCAAATCAGCCTCCACCTCCATCCCCGAGCCCACTGTGACATTAGCCGGGCTAAAAACAATCACCGCCCGGGAAATGGTCACTGGCGAAGCGAAAGTCGCCAAACCGCTCACATTCTTCGGATCAGTTAGATCGGAGGGAACCAAAACCTGATAGTCTTCTCCGGGAGGAGCCCCATTCGCCCCATTCAAAGCAGTCTCAAACCCAGCCACAGTAGGAGTGTAGCACCAGAAATGAAAAGACTTCCCCCCGGGCTTCCCCAGAACGAAATTGACATTAGATCCGTTGCACCCAATATCCTGATAGCTCCCCAACCCGGCATTGCGCAGGACGCTGCGCAACAAAGTGTCATAGGCCACCTTAGTCGTCGGGGCAGATCCCGGATAGTTCTGAAGATTCCATCACGGGGAAGTTCCCGACGAGGAAAAAACTCCGGCCCCGCTGGTTATGGTCCCGCCGAGCACTCCGGCCGTCACCACCCCCCCGGGAGACACAAGACCAGAAACATCAGAAATATATTTATTCGTCGCCCCGACGTCAATGTTGTCTGTCACGTTTCCCAGAGCATAAACCCCTCCCCCCAGCGCGTGGAAAAATGTCTGGAAGGAAGCCACCGGACTAGTCACGGAATAGGTATCAGTCGTCGTATTGTTGGTTTCATTGCTTTCATCAATGTCACAGAAGGGGTTTCCTGAAAGATTCGAATCGATCATGGCCGAACCCACCTTGTTCGTCACAATCCCGCTTTGATGCTGCAGTGGGATAGTAACCGGCACCGCCGGGCCGCCTGCCGGCAACGCCGGAGCCGGATTACCAGCGTTGGTCTGATAGCTGGAAATGTTGCACCCACCGGAGAAGCGGATATTATTTCTTGAGACCGCCACAATATACGAGCCAGCCGCCACATCGACATTCCCGTTGTTCTGGACCATCATCGTCGTGTTCACCCACTGGCTGACCGTTCCATCAGGAATGTCCAGGCCGGTGATAATCAGATCTGGCTTATTAGGCTGGGCAATCACATCATAGGTTGTCCGCCTGGTGTTATCATTCTCATTCGACTCCGGAATCTGACAATAGGTCGCCGAAAATGGGTAGGAGTCAACCAGAGCAATCGCCGTTTTCGTCCCCAGAGACGCCGGGGCCGTAAAACTCAAATTCACCGTCGTGCTCTGATTGGGGTTTAACACCGTCAAAACCGTCTTTTCATCATCTTTTGTCCCCGAAGTGCACGAAAGGGAGTTCGCGTTCCGGTTGATGGCCACTTTGAAAGACCCACTGGTTGCTGTTATCCCCACGTTGGTAACGACCGCCGTCGCGTCCACCGTCCCCCCGGCAACCACGGTGCTCGGATTTAGAACTAAATTTGTAACTACCAAATTTGGACTGGGATCGGGATCAACCGTTATTGAAGCACTGCACTGGGAACTACCAGCTCCGTTTACAACCGTTGCCGTGACAGTGCAAGTTCCATTTGTCTTTGGATAAACATATAGCGGCGAGTTATTACCAACCACACAGACATCCGCACATAAACCCTGGCTTTCAAAATAAGGACAGAGGTTACCGGAACCGCACCAACCCACAATCGTCGCTCCATTACAAGCCACCCCACTCACTGTTGGAACCGTTCCTCCAGAGAGAAACGCATCCCCATTGTCCCCCATGTCCAAGACAAAATCCAACCTTCTTCCCTCGATTGGGTTAGCCTTAGGCGTAACCCTATCGAGTTCTGTAAACCTTAAAGTACACGTTGGTATTGTCAGACCCGCACCCCCTGAGTTTGAACATACTCCACTTGAGCAGATACCAGAACAGCACTCCAATGCACCACCACAAAGACCATTAGCAGCTTGGCAACTGTTTCCGCCACTGACACAATCACCATTTTGACAAACATAGCCACCACTACACCTTCCCCCATAGTACCATCTCCCATCCGAACCACAGTACATGGTTGCTTGCCCTCCATTACACGCCCCCGTCCCCGGAACACACGCAAACGCACGTTCCGAGAAAACAATCGTCAGCGACGCAACCACTAGCAACAAAAGAGGAACCTTCCACAAGAGGATAACACATCTACTTCTTAACATGGAGTTATTCGTTGCTACAGTTTAGCCTCAGGAGAAATCACTTGTCAAGAACGGAACAAAGGAACTAACTCGTCCCCAGTTTCTCATCATAAATCAGCAAGGCACCGGCAATATTGTTGAAAACCGGATAATTTAAACTTCCACCCACTGAAAATTGGAGCACTAAATTCGCTTCCCTTTCGAAATCCCTCGGAACCCGCGCTGGGGGCGGTGGACTGACAATATTATTCAATGCATTACTTTTAAGTTCCATCGAATCTCTCAAAGTCTGTAAAAAATTTAACCATTCGTCCGCCCCAGGTTCACCCTTCTTAGTACGTAAATCCTTCGAAGGAACAAGACCCCCCATCTCAGTAGCTGAATGTTGGAACATCGCCGCTAAGGTTAAAACAAAACCACCAGATAAACCTCTAGACTTAATCTCTCTTGTGGGAACCCAACCCCCCCGCACCCTAGTATCGACAATAAGTAACGTAGCTATTGCCACTGCTTCATCAGCACTCGAAAACTCAACCGGTTGTGGCCTGCTGGTCCGAACCATCACCGTGGCTCCACCCGATAAATTTTTAACACGTGCGCATTCTAAAACCGCGTGTTCCCGCATAAACAAATCGAGACGGAAATCCCTCCATGTTGGATCTTCCTCACCACTGAAAGCAACACCCATAATTCCAGACCGCTCCCTCTTGCGCATTTGCGCCGCTTTCCCATCTCCACCCGGAAAACCCACAATATTCACATTATCCGCAAGAAATTTATTCACCTCAGGAGAATACGCCAACCCATTAGGCTCCCATGGCTTCCCAAGATTCCTTCCCGTCGCATCACACCATTCTGCTCCCGCATCAACAGGCCGAGACGCACTCCCAATTAACTGCTCAGCCAAATTAGGCATTACAGTCACTGAACCACCTACTTTAAGACCTTGCTCAACTAGTTTTAAAAAAACCCTTCTGGGTAGTCTCTCATTCCCATCCATACCTAAAAATCTCCACCACCGCGGAGACTCAATCCTAAGTTAATCATGCACCCAATAAAGCCGTAAAAGTTGCTCATGGTCCATAGTCGTTTAATGCATCTTATGTATACCATACTCTATCAAAATTGTAAAGAATCATTTTATCCTCCCCGGACAAAATAACTCACAGCTCGACCACTCGGGAATGTTAAATCAAGTCTGAACCAAACGAATGGGTAAGATTCCGCCTTAAGGTGCATACGAACCAGATCACTAGCCCTTAAATCAGCCAAACACTCCGAGACGACTCCCCCAGCATGCACCAATTCATGCGCCAGAATCCACAATGCGCCAGCATATCCACCAATATGATACTTATCCTTGTCCTGAGCACAAACATTGGGATCAAGATTCCGCGGCTTTTGGGGATCTTCATAAAACTGTGGGGGTTTTTCTCCGGCCGCGACCACAACCACGTCCACCGGTTCACCCGAAGCGTTTCTCATATTTCCCAGAAACCATCCCGTTGCCCCCGAAACGTCAACATCCGTTCGCGGGACTTCCACCGTCACCTGTTCGCCAGCAACAACAACCGTCTTTCTCTCCATGCCCAATCGGGCCTTCGCCTGCTCCAAACCTGTTTCCACTGCTCCGACAATTGATTCCCTCAACTGGTCGTCTACCCTTCCAGTAAGAACCGCGTTCAGTTGCTCCTGCCCGACTGATTCCCGGTTCAGAACAATCAAAATGTCCTCCTTTTCATCTTGAAAAGCCGGCAGATCATCTACCGACCTTTGGGCAAAAAGTGCAATATTCTCAGGATCCTCATTAATTATGGTGATACCCCGCGCCTTAAGTTCGTGAGGCAATAAAACACCTGGGGGCGGTGTGCACAGCATGATGCCGGGGTCGCAATTTTCGATCTGAACAGATCTAATGTCAGTGTTCACTACCGAAGGCCCCGAATCCGCATAGGCACTTTCCGGATTGGCTAAAAGATGAGCGACACCCGAGGCAATCGCCGGAACGGCAATCGCTAAACCTAAGAAGTGAAAAAAATTTGGGTGGCGCCCGTATAACGATTTTCCCGTCTCTTTGTAGCCGGGACTTTCCTCCAAAACCCCAACGTCATACCCCGCCTCAAGCAGCCCAGTGCAGATTTCAGCCCGCACCGCCAGTTCTCTCAAACCAGGTACCTCCGCCGATTCAGTTAACATGTCTTATAGTATAGCACCTTTAGCGTCAGGCTGCAAACTATAAGATCAACAATCTTTCTCAAAACCATGCCCAACACCCTGGCAACAGCGTTTCGAAGTGTTTTTCCCTCCAGTCACTGGATGTTTAAACGAAATCTCCACCGTGTGAACAAACATCTACCAGCACCTCTGCGAAGCATTTCACAAAGCACTCCCCCCGCAAACCAACCCATTACCCAAATCCAAAAATTTCCTTAATCCGACACCAGTGAAACCAACTTCAAACACTCAAGCAATTCCTCGCCACTTCCAAACTCACCTAATCCAAATATACTTCCTTCCTATGCTTAATCCTGTGAACATGCATCACTCCTGATTGAACATAGAAAGCAACTCGATAGTCCCCAACTCTGAACCGGTGCGTTCGCGGGCGGTAAATTAACCAGAGGCTTCGCAAACGTTAATGGATTTTCCTGAGAACTAAAGAAGGTAATTTTTCTGACAACGCGTTCCCGAATATCTCTTGGCAGCAACTTCAAATCCTTCTCTCCCGAAGGAGTAAATTGAACCTTAAGCATTAATCGTGCTTTTTATCTGCTCAAATGGCACCCACCCTTTTTCCTTAGCCTCCCTTATCGACTCACTAAGTTCTTTTTCAAACTTCGGATTCACCGGTAATTTTTCTTCCACTAGATCAATGATCTTCCCGGCAAAATTGTCATAGGCTTCCTTGACGCTTCCCGTCCGTTTCTCAAACTGCTCATCAATGGTTGTCATGAGAGAAATGAAAGTGTCACGACCAAAGAAAAAGCCCACCGGCACGCCCCGATCATCCACCACCACCGAGGCATTAGAAAGAGATCTACCACCGCCAACCCTCGAAAGCTGAGTAAAAGGAATTAATTTATTCACACCGCCAATTATACCACGCTTCTCTGAATGAATTTTCAGCAAACATCTGCCGGCACCTCAAATTGCCTTAATCCGACACTAGTGAGCCCAAGGAAATATTTCTTTATCCCCTAAGTTTGCCCAGAACTAAAGCTAATTCCTCCGTCAGAGGCGCTTCAAATGACAAATCTTCTCCTGCAACCGGATGGGAAAAAGCCAACTTCGCTGCATGCAAAAAAAGCCGCGGGCACCACTTCAGATCCTCCCGAACCTGCTTCCGGCCGCCATAGATCGGGTCGGAGACAATCGGATGGCCGACATATTTCATGTGCACCCGAATCTGGTGTGTCCTCCCGGTTTTTGGCTCAACCTCAAGGAGAGAAAAAACTTCGCCTGACTTAAGTGCCTTAAGTCCCTTAAGATACTTACGGACCTTGAACTTTGTCAAAGCCGGCCGCCCCCCGGGAAACACCCCAAAATGCTTCCGGTTAAACGGGCTCCTGGAAATAGGCGCGTCAACCGTCCCCTCCGCAGGCTCCACTTTCCCGTGAACCAAAGCCAGGTATTTCTTCACCACTTCCCGGCCTTTAAACTGTTCTTTGAGTTTAGAAAACGCCTCCGGCGTCTTGGCAATGACCAAAAGCCCCGACGTGTCTTTGTCCAGCCGATGCCCAATCCCACCCCGACTAGTAAACTCTTCGCGTACCTCCGGGCTAACATTCTCAAATCTCAAATCTCCAATCTCAATTCTGCTCTCCGCCCAATCCTGCACAGTTTCTGTTTTTGCGGTTGTGTCCGCCCGGTTCACCACCACTCCCGCCGGTTTATCAATCACCACCAGGAAGTCATCTTCGAAGATAATCTGAGGATCTAACATAAGAGACTTAAGCGACTTAAGTCACCTAAGTCACTTACCGTTCGCGTTTCTTCTCGCAGCTCATGCACAGAGTCGCCGTCGGCATCGCCGCTAGCCGGTCGGTGTCAATCATCTTCCCACAGCTTTCGCAGATGCCGTACTTTCCGATCTTGATCTTAGTCAGAGCCTTTCGGGTCTGGACGAGGGCCAAGTTGAGTTGGTATTGCAGCGCCTCCACCCGTTCGTGTCCGGCCTTGCTCTGAGCCTCAGTGTCATCACTCGCTCGGTCCAGAAGCCGCGTCTTGTCTTCAAACGGATCCTCCCTCTTAAGCTGGGCTAGTCGTGCCTCTAGGTCTCGCCGCCGCGCCTCAAGATAGCTCTTAATCTGCGAAAGGACATGGCTGGGAAATTTAACCATAATATCGCCTCATTATACCTTAGGGCCAGAAAAGCAGTCAGAACACCAATCCCTAAAATAATTACCACCGTCAGACTTTGACTCAACTTCGAAGAAATTAAAAAGGAAACCCCGGAAAAAATCAAGTAGCAAAGAAAAACAAACCCCGGCCTCCGATGAAGAACACCAAACCGGGACGACCTTCCCACCATTGCCATGACTGCAATCATTAGCAAAAACAACCCCACATAGAGGCCTAAGACCACAAGCGGAGCATGCTGGCTCCAACCAAGCTGGCAAGCGCCCAACAGACACCCCCCCAAGCCAAAAATCGTCCCCAAAATGGCTCCCAACGAGAAGATGTCTAAAATTTGCCAGACGACAAAACCCTCCAGCCGCGACAGAACTGTCACAATCACTCCCGCCCAAAAAAATCCGATCGGAAAGCTAAATCCCGGGTATTTCAAAATCAAAATGACCCGACCAAAGTCCTCCAGAAAAAAGTCCGCTCGGGAGATAACAGCTGCCAATCTCCCCCCGACAATCATGCCCAAAAGCGCCAGGATAAAAATGTCCAGCACTTTTTCTTCCGGCAACCCCTTAGCTCGCACCTGCTTCCAAACAACAAACGAGGCCGCTAAAACGCCCACAGCCAAAAATATTCCCTGCAGATGAACACTCAAGCCGTCAAAGCTAAAAATTCTCGGCCACATTTCTTCCGTCTAAAACTACTCTTCGATAATATACCGCCACCCCCAAAAGGAAAAGTCCGAGAATAGCCATGACCACTCGGACTCCAAAAAGATCGGCCAAAGCCCCGGCCAGAAGAATCGGCAGAATGCTCGCCCCCCCCGTCAGAGTCGAGAGGACGCCGTAAACCCGGCTTCGGACTTCCTCGGGAGTTTTCTCTTGAATCGTCGTGTTCACTGGTATATCTAAAAAGGCGTTACAAAACCCAAGAATGAGAAGCAGGGCCACTGCCAGCGGCACCACCGGCAGATGACTAATCTGGGCGCTTTTATCAATAAACGAAAAAACCAGCAACAGGCAGGCTGCTGAGACTAGGCCAAATTTAACTAGCCCCGGCCTGTGGCTCCGGGTGAAATACTGCCCGAGAACCATTGCTCCCAAAATCATACCAAAAGCCGCCGGCGCCATAATAACCAGGGACACATCCGCCGCCTCCAGCCCCAAAATCTGGTGGCCGAAACCCGGGGCGATTGTCCCCAAGACTCCAATAATTACTTGGGCCACCACCATAAGATAGATAGCATTGCGCACACCATCGTGCCGGTGAAGATAATCCAAACCCTCCAAAAAACCTTCAAACACTGACCCCTCCTCCTTCGCCGCCGGCTCTGCCCCCGTCCGCTCCTCTTGATCCCGCCGCAGCCAACGCCGCAACTTCAGGGTGATCCGCACCGCCCACAGCCTGTCCCGAATTGATTCCCCCGGCACCTGGGCCGTAAAAACGGCGGCCAATCCGAACGCCAGAGCCACCAACAGGAACGTCCCGTCGTGGCCAAGCAGGCGAACACTCGGCCCGGCCAGCACGTTGCCCAAAATAACCGAAGAAAAAAGCGTCAGCGAAAACAGGCTCATGGCCGTCAGCAGTTTGGTCTTATCTTTGATCAAAACTCCAATCATCGCCGCTTCCGCCGGTTGAAAAAACTGGGTGACAAGCGAAATCAAAATCGAAAGGCCATACAACCAAAGAAGTGACTCCGACGACAACAAAAAAGCCAGAACGGCAAAAACACGCAGGAAATGCGCCAGAAACATGACCAACTTCCGGTCCCACCGGTCAACAAAAACTCCTGCCACCGCCCCCAGAACGAAGTTGGGAACACTGACAGTCAGAACCATGACCGAAACCGCAGTGTTACTCCCTGTCAGCCCATAAATCCGAATCAGCAGCGAAAAAACCAGTAGATTTAAAAACACTTGGGACAGAAGCTGTGACAACCAAAGATTGCGAAAAGAAGAAATTCGCAGAACCTCAATAAATGCGTTTTGCTTCACAAATTCTAATTCTAAGGTGTCCGTTTTAAATTGTAAATTGTTGACAGCTCCTGATATACTGATACTCACCAATGACAGCAACCGGACACGCTTTGGTCGGGGCAGCGATCGGAAGCCAAATCACCAACCCCATACTCGGCCTGCCCCTATCCTTCCTCTCTCACTTCGTCTTCGACAAACTCCCCCATTGGGACACGATGACCAACAGAAAAGAGAAAACCTCCGAACAAATAATTAAAGAGACCATCGTCGATGTCCTGCTGGGCTATTTCCTCGTCGCGCTCATCTTTATCTTCACTCTCCACGTCAATAGTCCCGCCTACGTTCTTCTAAATGCTTTCGTTGCCCAACTGCCTGACTGGCTCGAAGCTCCATACAGCGTCCTAAAATTCAAACTCCCCTTCTTCTACGAGAACTATAAAATCCAAAGTTATGTTCACCATCTCTGGTTCGACTCCCGCCTCAAAGCTCCTTGGGGCATCGTCACTCAGCTTGTCGTTGTGACCATTTTCCTCCTCTGGGCCCTTCAAAAATGATCAATAGCCAATTAGCAATAAATTAACAACTCATTAATGCATTAATCAATTAATTCATTTTGGCATTGATTGCTAATTGATCATTGCCCATTGCTCGTTCTCATTTGGCTCGTTCCACATATTCTCCCGTCTCCGTATTCACGACCACCTCTTCCCCCTCGTCAACAAAAAGTGGTATTTTTATCTTCGCCCCCGTATCAATTATGGCGTCTTTGTACACGTTTGAAACCGTATTTCCTTTAACCCCCGGCTCCGTTCCCGTCACCGTGAATTTCATTTTGAGAGGAAGAGTGATCGAAATCGGGTCGTCCTGAAAGAATTTCAGGTCCACTTCCGTCCCTTCCTTCAAAAATTGGCCATAGTCCCCAACCAAATCCGCAGAAACACTAAATTGTTCATAGGTTGTTGGATCCATAAAAATATATCCCTCGCCATCCCGATAGAGAAACTGCCCCCGCCGCTTGTCCAGACTCACATCCTGCACTCGAGCCCCATTAATATAGGCCTTCTCAATGATCGTCCCCGTCTTAAGGTTCTTGATCTTCACCTTGATCGTCGCCGTCCCCCGCCCCATCTTAACGTGCTCATACTTAAGGACCACCCACGGCCCAACTCCCGTATTGACATCCTCATAAACCACCCCCTGCCGCAGCTGCGTGACATCAATCATACCGGGAGCTATTTTAACATGATAAAATACCAATTGAAAATACGCCGGGGTGGCGAAATGGTAAACGCACAGCTCTCAAAAAGCTGCGGCCGAAATGGCCTTGCGGGTTCAACTCCCGCCCCCGGCACAAAGTTAAGAACGCAATTTGTGCTTCCTCCTCAAATGGTGCAAATAAACAGCAAAGGCAATCATCAGCCCCGCCACTCCGTACATCGCCAGCACCCCCAAAAGAAAATTTTCAAACCGCGACAGAACAAAATAAGTAATGAACGAGCCGGGTATCCCCCCCAAGAAATTCACCACTAAAAATTGCCCCCAGGAAATCTTGGTCAGCCCCGCCGCATAGGAAACGAAGTCAAAATATCCTCCCTGGAAAACCTTAAAAATTACCAACGTTTCCACTCCGGCATCAGCGGCAACGTGGTCAATCTTCGAAAGAGCCGCCGCCCCAACAAACCTCCTCACAATATCCCGCCCATACCCCTTTGCCAGATAAAAGTTCACACAGTAGGCTGGCGTCGTAACCAGATAGGTAATAAGCAGCCCCTTCGCCGGCCCCATAATCGCCAGCATCGGAAGCCAGATAAACGACCCGCCAATTGGGGCGATGACGATCGTAATCGTCTGGACGATGACGTAAGCTGCCAGAAACCAAACCCCAAACGACTCCAACCAGACCTTAACAGCCTCAGCATTAGAAAGCACCGTCACTTGAAGAAACGCCGAAAGAGCAACAACCGCCACCACTGGCCCCGCCACTAAAATCCAGTTCTTCTCCCTGCCCATCCCCCCATTATACTAATCTCTAACTGCTCACCGCCTTACTCACTAGTCTGAATTGCTGTTTGCTCCCGTGCAGCATAAACGGAATCTCTCGCAGCGCCCCGTTGCGATGCTTATCAATCGACAAAGTCGTGGGGATCTTGTCCGTCGGTGCCATGTCCTTTGTCTCCTCCGGCCGGTAAAGAAACATCACCACGTCCGCATCCTGCTCGATGCTCCCTGACTCCCGCAGATCCGACAGTTGCGGTTTTTTCGACCCCCGGGCTTCCACTGCCCGGGACAGCTGGGAAGCCGCAAACACCGGAAGGCGCAGCTCCCGCGCCAGATTCTTCAGGGCTTGAGAAATAATCGAAACCTCCTGCACCCGGTTATCAAAATGTCGCCCGGAATCCATGAGCTGCAAGTAATCAACGATAATGAGCCGCAGCCCTTTTTCAAGCTGCAACCGACGTGCCTTGGTGCGCATCTCCATGATCGTGATTCCTGGCGTGTCATCAATGTAAATTGGCGCATCCGCCAGCACCCCCATTGCCTCCTGAAGGTGGTCAAAGTCTTCGTCTTCTAACCTGCCGGTTTTGAGCCGCCAGGCATCAACCCCGGATTGGGAAACCAAAAGCCTGTCCCCTAGCTCCTCACAGCTCATCTCCAGCGAAAACATCCCCACCGGCAATTTCTCCTTCACGGCCACGTGCCGAGCCACATCCAAAATAAAAGTCGTTTTCCCCACCCCCGGCCGCGACGCCAAAATCAACAAGTTTGAATCCTGCATTCCCGCCAGGGCATCATCAAGGTCCTTAAACCCGGTTGGCACTCCGCGAAGTCCACTGCCTTTTCTCTGAATCTCATCAAGCCGGTCAAAAGACGTTGCCAGGATGTCCCTCATCGACACGAAGTTTCGTGACAAATTTTCCTGGGAAACGGCAAAGATCTTCGCCTCCGCCGCGTCCAGAATCTCCCGTAACTCCTTTCCTGAATCAAAGGCCATCTCAGTCAACGACGCCCCGGCAGCAATCAATTCCCGCTTGGCGTGCATTTCCCGGACAATCTGCCCATAATTCTCCACATTGGCTGCCGTCGGCACCACTCCGGTAAGTTCCGTCAGGTAACCAGCCCCCCCAACATCCTTATAGTTCTTCGCAGCCTTCAACTTCTCGGTAATCGTCAGGAGATCAATCGGCTTTCGCTCTTCATAAAGCGAGAGCATCGCTGAATAAACAGTCGCGTTACGCTCGTCATAAAAATGCCCGGGCCGCAAAAACCCCGCCACTTCCACAATGGCGTTTTTGTCAATCATAATCGCCCCAAGCACTGATTGCTCAGCCTCCAGGGAATGAGGAGGAATTTTTGGAGTTGCCATTAAATCACTCTAACACAACAACCGTTGTCGTTTCCGGCAGTCTCTCCTTCGAAGTCCCATACTTCGGGACAGGCACGACCTCTTCTGCTCCCATCTCTCTTAGGAAGTCTTCAACCCCGACAATTTTTTCCTTGAACGTCTCTGCCATTCCAGAACGATAGTAGTGCATCGGAATAACTACCCTCGGCTCAATCTGGGCCACCACCGCGGCCGCCGTCTTGGAATCAATTGTAAAAAACCCACCCACAGGAACAAAAAGAACGTCAACATTCCCGATTTCATCGACCTGCCCATCCGTCAGTTTGTGCCCCAAATCACCCAAATGACAGACATTAACTCCATCAATCGTCAACCTATACACCACATTTTTGCCTCGCTCCTGGCCACCCTTGTCATCATGCCAGGTCGAAACCCCACTAATCGTCACCCTCTTGACCTCGTATTCCCCGGGCCCCCGCACCACAAACGGCGATCCCGGAAGCAGCCTCACCGCGTCATGATCCTTGTGATCATGCGAAACCGTCACCACGTCCACTTCCTCCACTTTGGGAAACTTCAGCCCGACCATCTCAGGATCAAAGGGATCCGTCACCACCGTGGCGTTCTTCCCTTTAATTCGAAAGCTGGAATGTCCCAGTGGATAAATATCCATCGACTTAAGTGCCTTAAGTAACCTAAGAAACTTAAGTACTTATATACTCGATTCCCCCTTTCTTGACAAGAGATCAAGGGAAGTTTAGAATCGCCTCGCCAACCCATGGATAGGGAAAAAATCATCACCGTCATCATTGGCCTCATAATCGGAGCCCTCCTGGCTGGCGGCTATTTCCTCGGCCCCAAACTCCTCCCCCGCCCTGCGGAAAAACAATCCCCTGTCTCTGAAAACACCCTTTCCCAAAACCAAACCGCATCCCCACCAGCCCTAAGGGCCAAAGATCTCACTCTCTCTTTCCCCGACGACAATTCCTCCACCACCAACACCACCGTCACTGTCTCCGGTAAATCTCCCACCCCCAACCCGGTGATAATCTATGCCAACGCCGACGAAAAAATTGCCACCCCCGACGCCGAGGGCAATTTTGCCGCTGACATCAAACTCGAAGACGGTGAAAACGAAATTACTGTCAGCACTTTTGACCAAAACGATAAAATTGTCACCATTAAAAGAAACGTTACTCTGGAGGTTTCCGAATGAAAAAATACATCCTTTTTTTCACCCTAATTTCTCTGATTACCCTAATTTCCCCGATTGTCGTATCTGCCGCAACACCCTCAGCCCAAACCTCAACTACTTCTGGTTCTAAAGCCCAAGAGCTTCTCAATCGCGTCTCCGACAAAATCAATCAAATCGCCGACAAAACCCGCCGCACCTATCACGGCCCGGTAAAATCAACCACCGCTTCCGCCCATATAATCAGCACCCCCGAGGGCGACAAAAAAATCATCACTAACGACGCCACCAGTTTCTATCGGTTCAAAGCCGGCCGCCGCACTGAAATCGAATTTAAAAATATAAAAACCGGCGACGACGTTTCTGCCATTGGCACCATTGATCCCCAAAATGGGGACATGACTGCCAAGCAAGTCACTGCTAAAATCCATCGCTATAACTACGTCGGCACTCCTGACAGTGTCAATAAAGGAATTGCCACCATCACTCTCCCAGATAATTCCCAAATTAAAGTCGACCTCTCCGACGCCCTGACCTTGAAAAAGATTATCGATGGCAAAATCTCCCCGGCCAAACTGGCCAATTTCAAAACCGGCAATACCATTTTCGTCATCGCCCACTCCCCAGATGCAAAAACTGGGATGTACTCCTCACTAAAAGCTCTGATTTTGACGAAGTAATCTCCGTGCTATACTAGTCATCATGAGCTGGAGTTTTGCAATCGTCAATAAAAGACTCGCCGAAATATACTTTGACAAGAACCGTAGCGGAATTAAATTCCGCGGTCACTGCTTTGTCAAAAAAAATGAATATAAAACCAAACACGAACTTGCCTGGATCAAGGAAGATACCCGAAAATTTAAATTCGTTTATAGAAATAACCATTATAGGCCAATAGGACAGGAAACTTGACAATCGATAAAAGTCTGATAAACTTCAATTACAATTCAATACAAAGCACTTGAGCGAAGTCACGATTCGCGAAGCTGATCCCCAAAATGGGATACGGAAGGGAAACCGTCAAAATCTCCCAACTGGTGTCGCCCCCCTTCGCTAAAGCTACGGAGGGGTGAAACAAAAAGTGGAGCCAGAAGCAAAACTAAATTTGCTCAACTTAACGGTTGAGTTTTTTATTTGGTTTTAATTTTTCTTCTGTTCCCGGCCATACGTGTCGGGGTTTTTTGTTCCTCTTTTGCGACTTCGAAAATGGTGGCTGTGGTGTAGCGGTAGCACACTAGGCTGTGAACCTAGAGGATACGAGTTCAACTCTCGCAGCCACCCATATGGAAAAATGGGAAACAGCCCCTTCTCATATGGAACCGCCCACAAGTAGCTAGATATTATTTATTTCGAGGCTTTGGTAACATAAGATTATGGACAACAACATTCAAATCGTCAAACTGCCGCCGGGAAGATGGGAAGAATATCGCGATCTCTGGCTCGAAGTTTTAAAAAGTGACCCAACGGCCTTTTTAACGAGCGATGAATTTTAATGGGGATGTTACTTTAAGAAGGCAATATAAAGCAGCAAAGAGGCAATGAAAAGCAACGCGAAAGCAATAGCAATTTTCAGGTTAAGATCAGCTAGTTTCACAGATTCCTCTTTACTTGCCATATCAAAGATTGCTTTTTAAGTAATACGCAGCGGACATGAACAATATAGCTAGAAAAAGATTAAATGTCAAATAAACCCATCCAGCCCCGCACCCTCCCCGGCTTCCGGGACATTTTACCAGGCCTTTTTTGGTTGTTAATCCGGTTGACATTCCGTGGAAAAAATGCCAATATATACCTTATAAAATCTCCCGCATTAGATTCCTGATGCGGGTTTTGTTATGGCATCTTCTACAAAGAAATCAAATAAGTCCCGTGGGTTCCAAAGCCTACTCCCCCCGAAACTCCTCCCGCTCGGCAAGGTCGCAATCTTTGTTGATGCCGCTAACATTCTTTACTCTCAGCAAACAATTGGCTGGAAAGTCGACTATAAAAAAATGATTGAGCTGTTCAAAAAAGAACTAGACGTAATCTTCGCCGGATTCTATTATGGACAGGTTTCAACAAACCAGGGACAGAAAAATTTCTTTTCTATGCTTAAAGACCGTGGATATACAATCAGAACAAAGCCGGTAAAATATATCAAAACTCCAAAAGGGATAATCTTAAAAGGCAATTTAGACATTGAATTAGCCTTCGATCTTTTAACTTTAAAAGAAAAATTCGATACTTGTATACTCCTGAGTGGGGACAGTGATTTTGAAATACTCGTAAAACACCTGCGGACTCTTAAGAAACAAGTAATTGTTGTCTCGGCAAAAAAGCACATTTCAATCGAGCTCATCAGAAATTGTGACAAGTACGTCAACCTGAAAAAGCTTAGAGAGCTGATTGAGAGGAAAAACTAGACAAAAAATTCCCCTGCTTTCGCAGAGGAAGGTTTTAGGCCCGCAGCCAAGTTTGACTTGGCGAGGACCGCAAACCGAGTCATAAAAATTCCCCCGCTTGCGCAGAGGAAGGTTTATTCTTGGTGCAGTATAACTGAATTAGAAACTTATGTCAAGCTCTAAACAAATCGAACCCCGCACCCTTCCCGGCTTCCGGGACTTTCTTCCGGAAACTCTTCGTGTGCGTAAAAAAGTCATCCAAATATTTTCCGAAATTTTTGAAAAATATGGTTTCGAGCCCCTGGAAACCCCAACACTGGAATTTCAGGACATCCTTCTGGGCAAATACGGCGAAGAGGCCGAAAAATTAATGTACCTCTTTAAAGACAACGGTGGCCGTGATGTAGGCTTGCGCTACGACCTGACGGTTCCAACGGCAAGAGTCATTGCACAATATCCAAACTTGCCCAAACCCTTCAAGCGCTATCAAATTCAGCCTACCTGGCGGGCAGAAAAGCCCCAAAAAGGCCGCTACCGCGAATTTACGCAGTGTGACATTGACACCTTCGGAACGGGCTCTCCCTTTGCTGACGCTGAAATCATCGCCATTATCCAGGAATGTTTTTCTAAGGTTGGCTTCAAAGAGTTCACCATCCGAATCAACAGCCGCCAGGTCCTTTTTGAAACGATGGAAACAGCTGGAGTTCCAGAAGAAAAATACTTGACCGCCATTCAGTCCATCGACAAACTCGACAAAAAAAGCACCGATGATGTCCAAAAAGAGTTATCCGAAAAAGGCCTTCCGTCAAAAACGATTACCAACATCTTCTCATCGCTTAAATCATCTCGCCCCAATGACAATCTAAAAGCAATTTTTGCCGCTCTCAAACAGTTTGGCATCCCCGAAGACTTCTATAAATTCGATCCCGTCCTCTCCCGCGGCCTCGACTATTACACCGGGGCGATTTTCGAAACTCTGGTCACCGAACCCAAGATCGGCTCCATTTCGGGCGGAGGCCGGTATGACAAGCTAATAGGCCAATTCACCGGCGTGGACCTCCCGGCGGTGGGAACCACCATCGGCCTCGATCGAACGGTTGATGTTATCACCGAACTGAACCTATGGCCGGATGCGCCCAAGACCACAGTCAAAGCTTTAATCACCATCTTTTCCTCGGTTCTCTTGGAAAAATCGTTTAAAATCTACTCTCTCTGTCGCCAAAACAATATCCCCATTGAAATTTATCTTGACCCAGAGGCCAAACTCGACAAACAACTCAAATATGCCGACCAGAAAGGCATCCCTTTTGCCGTCATCATCGGCCCCGATGAAGCCGCCAAAAATCTTGTCACTGTCAAAAACCTGCGCCTCAAAGAGCAAAAAACCATTCCCGAAGCCGAGCTTCTCGACCAAATCCGTCCCTAGCCTTTCGTTCTTACTTTCCGTATCATTAAACCATGCTTAAAAATCTCGACGGCCCCGCCAAAGGGGCTCTGGCTATCTTTCTTGCCCAGACAATCTGGGGGTTTTCCGGGCCGTTCGTCAAACTCGTCCTCTACTCTGTCCCTCCCATGAGCCTCCTCTTTCTCCGCTCCCTCTTTGCCGTCCTGATCCTTTTTCCCCTCTACGAAATTTTCCTGCTGAAATCCGAGCCGCACAAAAGCCCCCTGGACAAACGGGACATATTCCTGGCCGGTTTCCTTGGCGTCTTTATCAACATCAGCACCTATTTCCTGGGTCAAAAACTGACAACTGTGAGCGATGCCTGGGTCATTGCTTCCACTGGCGCCATCTTCACTGTCATCTACTGTTATTTTTTCCAAAAAGAACGTCTGGGAAAAATTGTCTACATCGGCATCGGCCTTGCCTTTCTGGGCACCCTTGTTATCATTGGCTCACCCATTCTCAGCCTGGGGAAAGGCAATTCTTTGGGCAATCTTCTGATGCTCATTGCCACCGTGAGCGGAGTTGTCTCCTATCTCCTCACTAAAAAGCTGGTCGTCAAGTTCAACCCCCTCCTTCTTGCCTACTACTTCTTCTTAATCAGCCTTTTCTGCTCTCTTCCTTTCTTTCTCCTGGAATTTCTTCAAAATCCCTATTGGCTCGCTCAGGTGCCTCCATATTCTTGGCTCATCATTGCCTACCTCGTCCTGGGCTCCTCAATTTTTGCCTACTTTTTCTCCAATCTCGGCCTCAAATACATTTCCGCCTCCATCGCCGGCACGATCGGCTACTGGAGCCCCATAATTGCCATTGCCCTGGGCATTTTTATCCTCGGTGAGCACCCGGAAATGACTTTCTGGCTCGGCAGTGCTCTCATTGTCCTTGGCCTCCTCCTGGCCGAAACCAGGCACAAAGCCATCAAGAAAACCAACTCCCAACTCCAGTGAGTACGCCCAATGAGCAATCATCAATAAGCAATAAATTATCAATTAAAAAAATCTAATGATCAATAACTATTCAGGAACGGAAAAAGACATCCACGAAAGGATATTCAATTATGTTGTCATCGGACTCAAAGTAATAAAAACAATTCCCAAAACGCCAGAAAACCTTCCAATAATCTCACAGGTTTCCTCTTCTCTTACATCAATAGGAGCAAACGACCAAGAAGCCGATGCCGCAGTAACCAAAAGAGATTTCACATCAAAATATTCCATTGTTCGAAAAGAAACTCATGAAACAGTTTATTGGTGGAAAGTGTTAAAAGAAACGGGATTTACCCATAAGGACCTTGATTGGCTCATTAAAGAGGGAAGAGAAATATTCTTTGTTGTGTCCAAAATCATCAGCAACACAAAGATAAATATTGCTAATTGACGATTGATGATTGACGATTGATGATTGACGATTTTATTGAGGATTGCTCATTTAAGATTGCTCATTTAACCTTTTTAGGGTAAAATACATTTATGAAATCCGGCATCCACCCTCAATACTACGACAACGTCCAGGTCGTCTGTGCCTGCGGCCACGTCCTCACCACCGGCTCGACCAAACAATCAATTAAAGTCGAGCTTTGTGCCAATTGTCACCCTTTCTACACCGGCACTCAAAAATTCGTCGACTCGGTCGGAAAAGTCCAGAAATTTCAAAACAAACAAGCTGCTGCTGCTAAATCTCAGGCTCAGGTGAAGCAAAAGAAGCAAACCAAGCAGGAAGAAGACCACCGCCCCAAGACGCTCCGGGAAATGCTGCAACAAAGTCGCTAGCGAGCTTCAATTTCGAAATTCGAATATCGAAATTCGAAACCCTCCTTCGCTAAAGCTTCGGAAGGGCAGGCAAATTATTTAAAATACTTGCTTGCCACCTCGAAGCTCGAAGAGCGAAAAGTGGTTTCGCATTTCGGATTTCGTGCTTCGAATTTTAATATATGGAAGTCCCCGACTATCTCAAGCCCCAAATTGAAGTCCTTGACCGAAAAATTGCCGAGGCCAAACAGCTCGCCTCAGATCCAACCATGGCCGAGTTGAGCCACGAGGAAATAAAAAGACTCGAGGAAGAAAAATCTCTCTTGCTCTCTTCATCACTGCCAAATTCGTCAAATTTATCAGATTCGCCAACTTCCGGAGACAGCGACTCGAGATGGGACAACCGCAACATCATTCTCGAAATCCGCGGCGCCGCCGGAGGGCAGGAAGCCAAACTCTGGGGCGAAGATCTCTTGCGCATGTATACCCGCTTTGCCCAAAGCCAAGGCTGGAAAGTCGCCCCCGAAGGCCCCATGAGCATCAAAATTAACGGTAAGGGGGTCTATGGCAAACTGAAATACGAATCCGGCGTCCACCGGGTTCAGCGGGTTCCCGTAACCGAATCCTCCGGCCGGGTGCACACCTCCACCGCCACAGTGGCAGTGCTTCCGGAACTCGAAGACTTTGACATCCACATTGACCCGTCTGACCTTCAGGAAGATTTCTATCGCTCCGGCGGCCACGGCGGCCAAAACGTCAACAAGGTTTCCTCCGCTGTCCGTTTAACCCATATACCCACAGGAATTGTTGTCACCTGCCAGGACGAGCGCGACCAGCCCAAAAACCGCGCCAAAGCCATGGAAAAACTCCGGCAAATTCTTTGGGAAGCTGAACAAGAGCGGCAATACAATGAGCTCTCCGCCGACCGCAAAGCTCAAATCGGCACGGGCATGCGCAATGAAAAAATTCGCACCTACAACTTTCTTCAGGACCGCGTTACCGACCACCGTCTTGACCAAAACTTTCACAACATTCAAACAATAATGAATGGGGAAATTGGGGAAATAATCACTGCCCTTGAAACCAAATTTGACCAATTGGACTAATCCTACTGTGTCGCTTCCGTTAACGTCGCCCTCACCACCACCGTCTTCCCGTCCGCCTGATAAACCGTCAGCTCCACCGTCTGGCCCGGTTTCTTCGCCGCAATAACCGCCGCCAGTCCGCCTTCAGTCTCCCGCAGTTGTCTGCCATCAATCTTCGTAATGATGTCCCCCGGCTCCAGCCCGGCTTCCTCCGCCGGTGACTGCGCCACCACCGACGAAACATACGCTCCTTCAGGTATTTCGTTTAAAATAGCTAAATCTCTC
The DNA here is from genome assembly GCA_964609775.1 of uncultured Gammaproteobacteria bacterium. Taxonomy (GTDB): domain Bacteria; phylum Patescibacteriota; class Microgenomatia; order JAMCZE01; family JAMCZE01; genus CAZNUP01. Next base: position 24,463 of record CAZSSJ010000003.1, on the reverse strand, counting down.
GTCACCATCCGATACTCCACGCCTAAGAAAGCTCTCTTAGGAAACTGACCGTTCTCTTCAAAAGTTTTTAACGAATCTTTCAAAAGATTAATCGGCAGCGCAAATCCAATGTTTTGCGCCGCAGAAGCCACCGCCACGTTCACCCCAATTACCTGCCCCGATGAGTTCAAAAGCGGCCCGCCGGAGTTGCCGGGATTAATCGCCGCTGAGGTCTGGATCACATCATTCAATTTCTCCGCTCCTTCAAATGGTGAACCGGCCGTGATCCCCCGGGACAGCCCTGAAACCACTCCCGTCGTCACCGTGCTGCGAAACTCCCCCAGAGCTGTGCCGATGGCAATGGCAAACTGCCCAACTTGCAACCTGCTCGAATCGCCCAGTTCCACTGTCGGCAGTCCCGAGGCATCAATCTTAAGGATAGCCAAATCATTATTCGGGTCACGGTAGATTCGCTGCACGTCATAGGACCTATTGTCCACCGTAATCACCCGATATTTTGCCTGCGTGTCGGAAACCACGTGCTTATTAGTGATAATGAGCCCATCGCTGCGGACAATAAATCCTGAACCAATATCCTGCTTAATCTGTCTACTTCCCTGCTGCTGCGGAACCGGAGATTCAAAAAAGCCAAACGGCCCAAAACCAAAACCCTGATTAAAATCAAAAACCGGTTGATTCTTGGTGATCCCCACCGTCACCACGGCCGGCGACACTCTCTTGACCACATCAATCGTCACCGATTCTTCACTGACAACTTTGACGCTGCCACTGTCGCCGACCTTGAGCTGACCAACATTCGGGCCAGAGAGCCACCGCCCAAGCGACCCCGACCGCAACCCCAACACCCCCGAGCTGATCCCGAGCAAAACCAGGACAACTGAGATGGAGAGAAAAATCGCAAACTTATTTTTCATCTTCCGTTCAGAACTAATATCGCCCTTTCCAGCTGAACATCTTTTGTCACATCCTTCTCATCCGCCTCCGCCTTCACATCCGGCGCCAACCCCTTCTTCTGAATCCACTCACCATTTGCCAGCAACCACTTAGCCGAGGTTATGTGCAGCCCTGCTCCGGAAGGCAAATCCTCAGTTTGTTGCACGCTTCCTTTGCCAAACGACTGCACCCCGACAAGCTTAGCCCGACCTGCCACTTGTAGCGCTCCGGCTAAAATTTCCGAGGCCGAAGCCGTCCCCTGATTAATTAGCACCACCACCGGAACCCCCAGAAGCTTACCCAACCGATCAACAGCATAGGTCTGCGTTGTCCCGTCATAGCTCACCTGCTTGACAATGACCTGTCCGTTGGGCAAAAACTCCGAAGCCACATACACCGACCCGGCCAGATAGCCGCCGGGGTTGTTCCGAACGTCCAGAATCATCCCCGCCACTTTGCCGGAATTTGTTGCCAGATATGCAGAAACTTCACTTGCCATTTTGTCCCACTGGTGGTCAGTTTGATCCCCAAACCTGGTTAAATTAATATACACGGCTTTCTTAAGATTAGCTGAGGAAGTCGAGGTAACTTCCTTCCATTCCACGCTTTTGAGAATAATCGTCTCGCGCCCGACCCTGACGTCCTCCGGCTTCTCCCCTTTCTCGTGGAGGACATTAAGAACCACCACCGTCCCTTTCGGCCCCCGAATCTTTCCGACCGCTTCCGGCAATGTCCACTTATCTGTCTCCTCACCATTGACCTTGATAATCCAGTCTCCGGGTTTAATCCCGGCTTTTTCCGCTGGAGAACCCGATAGTGGCGCCACCACCACAATCCGATCCTCTTTAATTCCCAGCTGCGCCCCAATCCCCTCAAAGTTGCCATTCAACTGCTCCTTTGCCTCCTTGTTTTCCTTCGGCGGCAAAAAAACCGTATAGGGGTCATCAAGCGCCGCCACCATCCCGGAAATCGCTCCATAAACCATCTCCTGACTGTCCAGTTTGCTCTTATCCACATATTTCTGGAAAACTTCATTCCAGACCATCCAAAACAGGGAGAAATCGACGGTCGTGCTCGAGGGCGGCAGTTTGCTTGTTACCTCAACTCTTGGCGTCCACCCACTCTCAACCCCCCACTGCACTTTGTTAGTTCCGAGCGTGTATCCCAACCAGCCGGAAATTGCCGCCAAAAGAAGCAGGATAGTAATCTCGCGAATGAATTTAAGATTAAGGTTCATGATGACTTTGCAAAAGCACCAACGTTTTCTCCTCACCATCAACCACCACTTGCCTCCGATCAAAGGACGCTAGTTTTTTTGCCGACTCTGGACTGGCATCCAGCTCACCAAATTGCTCCACAACGAGCAATGTCAGACCCCCTTGTTTCCGAAAATAGTCAAAATCGCGGTAGTGCATCGCTGGCACCACGACCCCCAAAACACCGACGAAATCTGCTTTTTGCACAAACTCCTTTCCGACCCATCTAGGCAGGATAAGAATCTTTCCGGTCAAGTCCAAGCTCAAGTGATGGGTCGCCACTTCCTGCGCCGCACCAAGAAACACCGCCTCACCCGACACCTTCGGTCCAAAACCAATCTTGGCACTAATCGACATACGCCTCAATGATAATCTTCTCTTTTCCGCTGTCAGAAAAAGAATAGTCCCTCTTTCCTCCAATCTTAAAACCACCCTGGCAGTGAACTCTGAGTTTAATCTGGTCATCCGGATTCCCGGAAACGAGAACAAATCCTGGACACCCCATCTTGACCTTCCGTTTTTTTTCCTTCCCCCCACTCCACTCCACCTCAAAGGCTGCTTTTGCTCCTTTCCCCGCCATAGAGAGGAGCAACCAGCCATCTTTCCCGTAAATTCCCTTTCCCTTGTCACCCTCCCGTTCTTTCTCTAAAAGATAGGCCCTCTCCAATTCTTCCTCCTGCTCGTTCGGCTTCCCCGCTGGACCAAAAAGTTCCCGATTTGCCACCCAGTCTTCAACACTAATGGGATCAGCCCCGAAGGAAACCCATCTGGCAATTCGAGCGCTTGGTAACATGGAGTTAATTGTACACAAAATTCCGATTTCTGAAAGACGGTTTAAAGCCCGGCCACAAATGGAAGCGTCGCAATGTGCCGAGCGCGCTTAATTTCTCGGCTCAGATCTCTCTGGTGTTTGGCACAGATCCCCGTTCGGGCCCGCCCGAGAATTTTCCCGCGTTCAGACACATACATCCGCAACTGTTCCACACTTTTATAGTCAGGTTCGCTGTCCGACTTACAAAACACGCAATTTTTCTTGACTGGTTTTGGTTTAAACGGCTTTCTGTACATAGCTAGCCCCTAACTACTAACTGCTAACCCCTAGAAAGGAATATCATCAATATTCACATCTTCCCCACCCGCTTCGGAGGCGGCCTCTGCCGGATTTTCCTCAGGCTTTTCACTCTTTTTCTTTCCCTTTCCTCCCTGAGCCCCACCTTGGTCATCGGTCGCTGCCGGAGACGAAGCCGCCGCACCCGACGCAGTCGCCGACTCAGGAGAGGTTGCCGGCGCCTGAGCAGCCGCACTGCCCGCACCATAGGCCACACTAGGCCCATAAGATCCGCCTGAGGCTCCGCCGCCGGCGAATTTTGAATCCAACAGAATCATGTCGTCAATCACAATCTCCGTGATCGTGTGCTGGGCATTATCCGAACCAGTGAAAGTTCGGGTCTGCAGCCGGCCTTCAACATAAATCTTTCGACCCTTAGTCAAAAGTTGACTGCACAGCTCCGCCAGTTTATTCCAGGCGACCAAGCGGTGAAATTCCGCCTCTTCGCGCATCTCCCCCGACTCTGTCTTCCAACTTCGGTTTGTCGCCAGTCCCACTGTGCAGACCGCATTCCCCTGCGGGGTATACCTAAGTTCCGGATCCCGCGTGACATTCCCAATTAGCATTACCTTGTTCAGGCTCTTACTGGCCATACTCAATCGCTCATCGCTTATCGCTAATAGTTCATCGTCACGTAAATATTCTACGACGAACCATGAACGATATGCTATGAACCACTTTTAACTAACAAATACCTAACTACATTATCCCCAAGTTTCAATTTGCTCTCGACTTCGGCCACCCTATCCGTTTCCAGCGACAGCTCCCAATAGACATAATAAGCTTCTCGGCTCTTGCCAATCTCATATTGCATCGTCTGTTTCCTCGGATCTTTTTTTGATTTGATTTTGGCATTAGCCTTCTCAAGGAGTGTTTGCAGAGATTTAATCTCTTTACCCAGTTCCTTTTCCCCCAGGGTCGCTCTCACCAAAACTGTCAGTTCGTAATCTCTCATTTAAACCATTACCTAAGTCACTTAAGTCACGTAAGTATCCTAAAAACCCATTGCGGCAATCTTATCAAACATTCACCTTAAATTCAACCACATCACCATCCCGCATCTCATAATCCCTGCCCTCAAGCCGAACTTTTCCCGCTTCCCGAACATTTTTCCACCCTCCTAAATCCACAAAGTCCGGAAAATCAACTACTTCCGCCTTAATAAACCCCTTTTCAAAGTCGGTGTGAATCACTCCCGCCGCTTGCGGTGCTTTTGTCCCCCGCTTGATCGTCCACGCCCGCACTTCTTTTTCTCCCGCTGTCAAAAAAGAAATTAGCCCTAATGTTCGGTATGCAAGACCAATCAGTTGATCCAGTCCAGATTCTTTGATTCCCAAACTCCCCAAATACTCAACTTGTTCATCAGGATCAAGTGCCGATAATTCTGCTTCCAATTTGGCATCAATCACGACTGTTTGATACCCATTTGCCTGAAGCATCGCGAGAGTATCCATTGTTCCCTTCCAGTTAGTCGTGGTGTTCACATTTAAAACATAGATTATCTTTTTAAAAGTCAACAACTGTAATTCTTTAATTTCTTCATACTCTTCTTCCGATAATCCTACACCGCTCGCTAGCATTCCCTTGTCCATTCCTGTCTTTAATTTCTCCAAGGCCCTTTTTTTAACAGGAGAAGTACTCCCATCAATTTTTTGCTTGGCCAAAACTTGCAGATCCGCCAGAACAAGTTCTGTATTAATAACGTCGATATCACTTATTGGTTCGGTACTTCCTTCCCTGACCACTTCCTCGTCCGGAAAAGCCCTGACAACTTCACAAATGACATCTACTTCCCGGATATGTGACAGAAACTTGTTCCCCAATCCCGCTCCTTCTGAAGCTCCTTTAACCAGTCCGGCAATATCCACAAATTGTACCGTTGCGGGCACAATCGGTACTCCCTCTATTCCCTCTGTTTCCTCTACAACCCCTTTCAGTTTCGGAAGTCTTTCATCCGGCACTGGTACGATCCCCACGTTCGGTTCAATCGTCGCAAACGGATAGTTGGCCACCAGTGCCTGCTGTCTCCGCAGAAGAGCATTGAACAGCGTCGATTTCCCTACATTCGCTAACCCGACTATTCCTACTTGTAGCATACTGTCCCAACTCTTGGAGGTCGCGTGTTTCGTTGTCCCAACTGTGGGCAAACAAAAACAAGTGCCCCAAAGCCATCACTATTTTAGCCGATTGTATGCCAAAGACACTAAAATTCAAGACGAAGCCATCGCTTTTGAGTGTGAAGCTTTTCCGACAATCCCTCTTGCTTGTATGTCCCCGACTCATCAATAAAACGGTCATAAATACAATTTAAAACGAGCGCCAGTTATCTGGATTGACCGTTTTAGCCTTACCAACACCAAATGTTACAGTATGTCCAGATGGCAAAAGCTCCACCCAAATTAACCCACGGTTAAAGCTTAGTTCATCACCTTGCTCATCTAAAAACATTGTACGGTTAGTCCGCGATTTCTTGCTCCATGTTCCTTCAACAACCTTGCCATCCATCAAAACTTCGGCCACCCCTCGACCAATAGTGCCGTAGACTAAGTGATAACCTAAGCCTTCTTCTATATACCCATCCCCTGCCGGGTATGTTTTCATTTGCAAGAGAACAACTGTTTTGGCTGCTAACTGCTCACCCGTGCTCTGGTCAATTAATTTCTGTCCGCCATTGAGCCGGAGGTATGAGTTGCTCTTAGGATCATACTGCCAGACAACCATGTAGTCTTTAGTCGTCGCAGAGCGACCAGAATAGAAGGCAATTTCCGCCGCGAACTCTTTCGATCTTTGGTCGTAAGCCAGATCACTCTTAAATTTCCACCTACGAAACTCTTCATCCCAATTGCTTCCTTTACGAGTAATTCTGTCAATTTGCTGGTTAGTTAACTTTCTTTCTCGTGCAGCAAGGTCCCACAATCTTAAAGTCGAGGTGTAAATCGCATGCTCTGTAGCTACATCCTTCCCCGTCCGGTCATAGTCGGCCCAAAAGGTGGGGAAACCGATTTTAAATTGGTCCAGATCGTTATATAAACCCCAACCGTACTCTTTGATCTGCCCTAGCGCGTTAGCCCGACCAGGCGTATTTGCTCCTCCAACATGAGCAATAAGGGGAAAACTGCCATACTCCGAAGCTACGTCCAGAAAATATGTTCGCACTGACCTGACTGGCCCGACTATTTCTGAACTCTGACAGTAATAGACAGCTAAGAAACGGGTCACCCCCGCCTCAATAGCTGCTTCGTAGACAACATCCGCCTCTGACAACCCAGACTGAGGTCTGGCCCCAGCAGCGTTGTCAACCATTATTCCCAGTGGCCGCCTCTTCTGCCAAATATCCTGTTGTTTCTTAGTATAGAACTTCCCATTTAGAGGGCATTCTTCTGTCTCTTTTTCAACAATCTGTCTACTGGCCAACTGTTGAGAGCTGTTTGACCTGAGCCTCGCCAACCCAATAGAAACCGCAAATATCACTGTGACTAAAATCAACCCAACAATAACAAGACTGTGGTATTTTTTCCTCATGAAGTAATTATTTAGTAATTTCTATCCTTAAACAATATCGAGAAAAATGACCAGTGTTATACCAACAAAAGACACCATTCGAGGAAACCAAAAACTAGGAGGGTCCGAAGAGGTTAAAACTGATCGTCGTTGAAAGTGAGAACCTTGGTGTATTGGGCAACTGTCCCCTTAGAAAAGTGTGTATTAACGGTCAGAGTAACTGTCTTTGGAGAATGGTAGTTACAAACATTTTTCGAGCATGTGCCATAAACCAGTTCGCGACGAGCATAGTCAAAGCCACCATAGTTGCCAAATTTTGGCAGTGGACTGGTCAGAAAAGATCCTTCAACTCCACCCTTAACTCCAGTATTTTTATTAACATAATTGAGGTTGTAATAAATGTAGTCCATATCCGAGGTAAAATGATCGAAGTCAACAAAGAGTGCTTTCTTATCGACGCGAACATAGGGAATAACATTAATCCCTTTAGTGTCATCGACCGTCCAAACTGTAGTCGTTCTTGGTGGACCCGCCGCATAAGCAACTGCTGGAGAAAATAGCGCCGCAGCAAGAACCGGGAGAAAGAATAAGGCTAATAATTTACTCATTCATACAGTATTGAACATTGAAAAACTCCTTGTCAAGGGGTAACTTATATGCATGCGAAAAAAATATACTTCTAGGCATATCAGACACCAGAAACAAAATAGATTCAAGATTTATGGACTTCTGGCCCTACTAACGATCCTTTTAATCGTGTTCCTGGCTAAATTTCCTCTGCTCTCAGAACCCAAGAAACAATACGCCGTCAAAAGTAACGGCGAGGTTAAGAAAGTTCCAGCTAGCACCGAGGCTGGAGAGATAAAAAAAACTGTCCTCGAGGCCGTCGTTAAAGATTCCCAAAAGAGCACTGAGGATGTCGTCTCCGCAAATGAATTTGCTAAAGTCGGGGTTCTAGACTATTACCCGGGCGGCTATCATGTGGTTTATCCTGACGGATTTAACATAGACTACAGTCCAAGTCTATTTGAAGCGAGATCACCGGCCGGAGGGAGAGTCGCCGTGACCATAGCAAGTGGGGGCTTTAAAGTAGAAACTGACTTGTCTAACACCCCTGCTGACCAGCAACCAATCATCGAAGCTGCAGCACGGTTAATTTCCAACTCCTTCAGTTTTCTTAGTGATCAAGGATATGATTCTAAGTCAGCTAAGGAGAGATTTTCCAACTGAAGCTCTATCGCGCCTCCTCCTCAACCCCCGCCACTTTTTTCTCCACTGCCGCTTGGTCAACATCATAATCACCTTTTAGCAAAAACTCCTCCAACCTTTCAAACTGGTGTTTGGCTAGGCCCATACTAAAAAGATCAAATCCCTGAGTCATCTCTCTAAGAGATTTATTATGTGACTCGATAATTTCATCAATTATTGCTAAGGCTCGAGGGATTATCCCCATCGGGTGTTTTGGATCGCGACTGACAATTTCCATACCGTCGAAATGGCCCAGTCCATCCCGGATGGCAATAATTCTCTCATTGCGGGCTAGGAGAAGTTGAAAAGTGAAGCTAAACGGAAGATCTGAAAATAGAGGGACTACGCTGATCCCATCCCTACCTGAAGCATACAGAAGCTATTTTAGCATGACCCAGACCCCGGAAGATCAAATTCTTATCTCACAAATTTCCATCGATGAGGAATAATTTAATTTATCTATCCCGAAGAACTCCGGAAGGCCTTTATGTTTTCATTCCTTCTATAAACCTGTCTAGGTCTGCCCGATCAACCCGAATGAATTTACCACCCAGTTTGACCGCTTTTAACTTACCGGAGCGAACATAACGCCGGACACTTTCCGGATCCACTTTAAGCAGCGCGGCTACTTCCGGGGTTGTGTAGAAGCGCTGATCCGGTGCGGGCACGGCAACACTCGTTCTCTCTGGCTCCAACACTTCAAGATAAATATCTAACGACCGGTCAACAGATTCATAAACCAGGCGGTAAAAATCTTCTAAGTTTCCGGTTTTTTGTCCTTTCTCCAAAGAATCAATATACACGGCTCGGTCCTCCTTACGAATTATTGCCGGAGGATAGCCTTCCTGCATTAAGATCAGGTTCATGAGTAGCCGTGACGTTCTCCCGTTGCCGTCCGGAAAAGGATGGATACTAACTAGCCTAAAATGGGCATCAGCCGCAATTATAACCGGACTGTCCTGATTATCGCTCTTTAGCCAAATCATAAACTCTTCCATTAACTCCGGGGTCTTTATGGGGTTAGGCAGGATTGTCTCTGATCCTGTCAGGCGGGCGGGCATGGTTCTGTATCTTCCGCCGCTATTTTCTTCCGTTTTGTAAAGGATAATTTTGTTAATATCGGAAATATCGTTTTTCGTAATATCTCTCCTTGTTTTCCCAACCAAAAATTTAATATACTCCAAAGCCTCCACATGATTGGTGGCCTCCAGGTGTTCTTTTAAACTTTTCCCGGCAACAGTAATTCCCTTCTCGACCACCAGAGCTGTTTCAGCGCGGGTGAGAGTGTTCCCTTCGATCGCATTAGAGGTATAAGTAAGCTCTATCCTAAACCATTCATCGAGATTTTTGACCAACTCCCTAGGTAATGGTCTATGGGCGTCTAATCTTTGTTTCTTAGCCGCTAATTTTTGAAGCTGATCATCCATACTGCTGGATAGCATACACTACTTAACACTACTTGTCAATACAATACGGATTCCTTGTAGTATCAAGTGGCCTTTTATCTCCGCCCCTTCTCGTCTCTTTCGACAATCTATCTGCCTCTGCGAGGCAAGCTGGAAGAAGAAGTTAAAATGGAAAACCATTTCTCATTGAAGCTATAATAGAATTTAGTCAATTTTAACAGGATTAATTTCAACTTTGACTTTTCCTAATCTTTTAGCCCTCCGCCACGGCCTTTTTCGATCTCTCAACCCGAGTTTCGTTGACTAACCGGAACCCATCTGTAATAATTTAATCCGTCTTGGTCAACCAGAATGCCTGCTAAAACTTTTCCCATTTTTATTGTTCCCCTTATAATCATCATTTCAACCTTACTCGCTTCTTTTTTACCTCCCTCCCAAAAAGACCCAAGCCGGGCCTCCAAAATTCCCGTAGTTACCTCGATCTACCCGCTCTTTTTCTTCGCTCAGGAAATCGGCGGCGATAAGGTCAACCTCATCAACCTCACCCCTCCCGGCCTCGAACCGCACGACTACGAACCCACCGCCCGAGATCTGGCCACCATCGAACAAAGCCGCCTGCTCATCTTAAGCGGTGGCTTTGAACCCTGGGCCGACAAAATCCGCGCTAATCTCAAAGAAAAGTCCGTCAGAATCCTCGTCGCGGGAGAAAACCTCGGCATCCAGTCAGCTGATCCCCACGTTTGGCTAAGCCCCACTCTGGCAAAAGCCGAAGCCGAGAGAATTGCTGACACCCTCACTCAAATTGACCCCCAAAATGAAGCCTACTATCAAACCAACTCCCAGAACTTGCACCAAGAGCTCGACGTCCTCGAAGCCGCCTACCGTCAAAGTCTAGCAAATTGTGCCCGTCGCGACTTTATCACCTCCCACGCCGCTTTTGGCCACCTCGCCCAAGCCTACGGTTTAAACCAAATCCCCATCGCCGGCCTCTCACCCGATGAGGAGCCCTCGCCCAAACAATTGGCAGAGATTACCAACCTGGCCAGGAGTCGCCGCGTCAACTACATCTTCTTTGAAAGTCTCACTAGCCCAAAGCTCTCCGAAACCCTTGCTTCTGAAATCGGCGCTCAAATCCTGGTCTTGGACCCCCTCGAAGGACTATCTGAAAAAGCTATAATGGAAGGCAAGACCTACTTCACCGTCATGCAAGACAATTTAGCTAACCTTAAAATCGCTCTCCAGTGCACCAAGTAGACCACACCAAAAACATCATCGAGCTGCAGAACATTTCCTTTACATATGGCCAGGAAAGGGTCTTGAACAACCTCTCTCTCAATATTCACCTCGGTGACTATCTGGGAATTATCGGCCCCAACGGCGGCGGAAAAACGACGCTCCTCAAAATCATGCTCGGCCTTCTTCCCAACTTTGAGGGTCAGGTCAAACTTTTTGGCAAAGATCTGAAAGACTTCCCTGACTGGTATAAGATTGGCTACGTTCCCCAAAAAGCCACCAACTTTGACCTCAACTTTCCCGCCACAATTGAAGAAACTGTCGCTATGGGCCGCTACGGTCGCCGGGGCCTGTTCAAACTTCCCACCAATGAAGACAACCGCGTCGTCACTAGCGTCATTGCCGAAGTTGACTTAACTAGCGAAAAAGACCAGCTGATCGGCAATCTATCTGGAGGCCAACAACAACGCGTCTTCATTGCCCGAGCTCTTGCCTCGGAACCGGAAGTCATCATCCTCGACGAGCCCACCGTCAGCGTCGATCCGGAAACTCAGGATAAGTTCTACAAGCTCCTTCGCGACCTTAATGACCACCACAACCTCACCCTCGTCCTGGTCTCGCACGACCTCGACATTATCACCTCACAAACCACCGAAGTTGCCTGCATCAACCATTCCCTAATCTATCACGGTTCATCAGAAAACTTTAACCGGTCATATGTTTGAGATTTTCCAATACGACTTCATCATTCGCGGCCTCCAAGCTGGGATCATCGTGTCTTCCATTGCCCCCCTCATTGGCATCTTTCTCGTCCTGCGGCGCTATTCCCTGATTGCCGACACTCTCTCCCACGTCTCGCTCGCCGGCGTCGCCATCGGTCTCCTCTTCAAAATAAATCCGATCGTGACTGCCATTCTTGCCGCCACCACTTCATCAATCCTCATCGAGCGCCTGAGACTCACCCGCAAAGTTTATGGGGAAACTGCCCTGGCCCTCTTTCTCTCCGGCAGCCTCGCTCTGGCCATCATCCTCATCAGTCTTGCTCACGGCTTTAGTGTCGATCTTTTTAACTATCTCTTCGGCAGCATCGTCACCGTCAGGCAGGAAGACATCTGGGTCATGTCTCTGATGGCAATCATCGTCATCATCGCTATCGCCCTATTCTATAAAGAATTGGTGTTTCTCTCTTTTGATGAGGAAGCCGCCCAGGTTGCCGGCATTCCCGCCAGACTCATCAACACCATCCTCATTATCCTAACCGCCCTCACCGTTGCTCTCGCCATCCCGATCGTTGGCATCCTCCTCATTTCCGCCCTCATCGTCATTCCCGTCGTCGCTGCCCTCCAGCTGAAAAGAGGTTTCAGTGAAACCATCCTCATCGCCGAGGGCATTTCTCTTTTCTCCGTCATCACCGGCATCATTGCCGCGTTCTACCTGGACATCCCCGCTAGCGGCCTCATCGTCCTCACTGCCCTAGCCATCTTTGCCGTTCTCACTTTCCTCAAACGAAACTAAACCTCCAGCTCCTCTCCGCCTTACTCCCTTTCTACCTTACCGCCTTCCTGCCTTACTGCCTTTCAGACATACCCCGGAAAAAAATCTTTCTTAATCCGCCTGCCGGGCACGCCCAAACTTCGCACTTCCCGCTCAAGTGCCACCACAGCACTGTGCGATCCCGAAATGTAAAAATATCTCTCCTGGTAATCCGCCACCTCCTTGGCAATAATCACTGCCTTCAAATGACCCAACTTCTCAGAAAGAACATACTCGACTTTTATCCCAATTTCGGCTTTCGCTCGGTCAAATATCTCTCGATACACCACTTCATCCTCACTTCTCACAAGATAGAAAAGAATAATGTCGCGCCTCTGCCCACTATCAAGCAGAAATTTAATCATGCTCCGAAAGGGCGTGATCCCAATTCCCCCCGCCAAAAAGACATACTTTCTTTGCGGATCAGAAGAAAGAGTAAATTCTCCCGCCAACTGCGCGGCCACCAAGCTCTCCCCCACCGGCAGTTGCCGAAGAGCCCGTTTAAAAGAACTGCCCTCCGGAACAAATTTCACTCCCAGTCTAATCTCCTCTTCACTTGGCGACGAGGCCAGAGTGAAATAGCGCCGGTTCCCCCGGCCATCCACCCCCTGGTGGCCAAGTGTCCACTCCATGTACTGCCCCGGTAAATACCTCACCTTTTGGTCAGGGGTAAAAACAAAGTCCCACTGATCCGCGGCCATTTGGTTTTTCTCCCGCAATTTCAGAAAAAACCTTCCCTTCGGACTGACAATAAAAGAGAACACATTACCCACCACCAGAGCCAGCTCCGGTGAGGAATAAATCCCTCCTAGATTCACCTGCGGGGCAGCCAGAAATCCCACCACCAAGCCGTATAGGGCCCGCGATCCTGACGCCGGCGGGGTCGTCATCGGTTCCGTCAACATAACCGTCGCGAAAAAGACAATTGCCGAGTTCAAAATTGTCCTGGAAATCACCGTTAACAGGGGCGCCCCACCCAAAACTCCTAAAACGACCGTCGTCACCATTGCCGTGAGAAGAAAACTTAGCACCAAATCAAACCGTCGCAACTTGCGCACCACCAGAAAGCCACCCACAGCCACAAACGGCAGCATAACTTCCGTCCCCACCCACCAACTGGCTGCCCTCCCAAGAAAAACTGCCGTGACCAAAACCGCCAGAGCCGCCGGATTAAAGAGGTGTTTCCGCCTCACTGTCAAAATAAATTTTGCCGCCATTGCCACCACCGCTGCCCAAAAAAGAAATGCTAATCCGGAAATATTTGCTGGCGGACTAATAATAAGCGCCAGAATAAGACCGGTGATATAAACTGACTCCCCATTCGTCGCCACCCGGAAGATCCGGGAAAAAAATACATTCACTCCATAACTAACCCCGACGATAAACCCGCTCGAAATAAGCAGCCTCTCGGGGCTAAACGGCAGGAGGCCGAAAAAGGAAAACACCAGGGCAACCACCACATAAAAAATCAGGACATACAGCACCAAACGGTACATCGTAATCCGGTTCAGAAAATCGTCAATGAGGAAGCTACTTGGCAATGAAATAGTCATAAACATTTTTGGAAATCCGGGCAATTCTTTCCTGCGCCCCCAAAGGATCCCCGCTCTCGCTCATCGCACAAATCACATAATTTCCTCCCGAAGAATAGACAATCCCGCAGTCGTGTTTATACCTCCCCAGCTCCCCAGTTTTATGCTCCACTCGGACCGTTTTTGGCAAATACTTCGGCAGGCCTAAATTAAGCTCATTAGCGGCAAAAATATCTTTGAGCTCCGTCGCCGATTCTCCGCTGAAGAATTCATCGTCATAAACCTTCTCAAAAAACAAGCCCATGTCGAAGGCCGTCACCAGCGGCGGCCGTTTATAAGAAGACTCCGTTAGACCGTGCTTTCTAAGCATCGTCCGCACCGACGTCTCCCCAACCTTGCGTGTTAAAAGATACGCCGCATAATTGTGGGACACCGCAATCATCCGTTGCACCGCCTCCCGAACCGTAAAGGTCATCACTCCCTCCGTCAGTTCCGCTTCTTCGGCTGACAGCCCCGCCCACGCATTAAGATCAGCCACTTTCGCCGAAAGCACCTCATCTTCCTCAATTTTCCCCTGTCTAATTAAATCAAGCGTCTCCACCGCCAGCCACGCTTTATAGAGACTTCCCGCCGGCAGAAGTGTGTGGTCATTTAAGCTGTACGTCTCGCCGCTCTTCAGATTCTTCACGTAAACATAATACTTTCCCTGGCTTTGTTTGAGCGCTTGCTCGACCGCCGAAGCAATTCCTGGCGATGTCTCTGTTTTCTTCCCGGCCGTCTCTGCCGCAACCACTCGACCACTTGAAGCCACTCCCCAAATCGGCGAGACAATTTCCCGTGAAGCACTGGGGCCAAAGATTCCTGACACTCCGGAAATAACCGCTAAAAAAACCGCCGCCAAATTGTTCATCAAATCATTTTACTATATACCCAACCACCCTTGTCTCGCCTGCCAAATCGACATGCTGGCAATTTTTCTTCCGGCAAGATACAATTTCCTCCGTGAAAGCAAAACCTGTCAATCCTAACCTCACCCAAGAACAATACACCGTCTGCTTCCTCAAAGGCACCGAGCCGCCTTTCTCCGGAAAGTATACGAACAATCACGAACCAGGCCTGTATGTCTGTGTCAATTGCGGTCAAACTCTCTTTTCCTCAGCCACCAAATTTGACTCCGGCACCGGTTGGCCCAGCTTTTGGAAGCCCGAAGCCAAAACCAATGTCAAAATCGAGGATGATTTTTCCCTGGGCATGCACCGCCAAGAAGTCTTGTGTAGTAATTGTGGCGCCCACCTCGGTCACGTCTTCCCCGCCTCGCCAGCAGGCGGGCCTGACGGCCCCGAGCCAACCGGAGAAAGATACTGTATCAATTCCCTCGCCCTCGACTTTAAACCAAAGAAAACTACGCGGTAGAAGCTTTCGTTGTCTTCTTCAAAAATTCGCTTGGCGTCATGGCTTCACAAACCACATTATCTAGCAACCGTTTGTCCCATGTAATCAAAACCGCTTCATTAACTCTCGCCGAAACTGCAATAATAAAATCGGACGTCCTCAAGATCCTATTACTCGGGGCAAACTTGGCACAGTTCCAGGCAAACGTAGAATCTAAGGCAATCTGTTTAAAGCCGGAAATGACCCCCAGTGCCCTCCTCACATTTGGCACTTTCTGCAAATACAAATTAACGGCTACCTCAACAAACACAATCGTGGGCAAAAGCGCCTCCAACTTCGAAGCCACCTCCTTGAAAAATCTCCTCGACATCTCTGAATACTCGTCTCCCTGCCCAAAACAAGAAATCACCACCGAAGAATCCAGCACCAAAGGATACCCCAAACCTCCACGCTTGGGAAGGATATCATTCATCTCTGCCCCTGCTTATTAAGTCGACTAATTGTTTACCAGTCAATTTAGTTTTGTACTTACTTGGCAAGTTTGCCAAAAAGGTCACAGCGCGTTTCTGAGGATTGTTCTTCACTCGCTTCTTTACTACCAAATCTGCCCCACTCCTGACAAGTTTAGAAAAGGTTGTTTTTTCCTCCTGGGCAATTTGCATCAGTCGAGCATGGGTGTCTTCTGGAAGATAGATCTGAGTTCTTATCATAAATATACATTACCACATATACATCACCTTGTCAAATGAGTTTTCCCGACACCAACCATGATAATATTTCTCCCAGTCCCATGTCTCAGTTCAAAACCAAAATCCATCAAATTATCCAACTCATTCCCGAGGGAAAAGTGGCGAGCTATGGCCAGGTCGCCCTCTACGCTGGCATCCCGAGAGCCGCCCGGCAGGTCGGCTGGATCCTTCACCAAAGCGGCCACCTGGACAATCTTCCCTGGTGGCGTGTGGTGAACAACGCCGGGCGAATCTCCATCAAAGGCAACCTCTACTGCACTCCGGAAATGCAAAAGAAACTCCTTGAGTCAGAAGGAATAAAAGTAAACGCCGACCTTACCCTGGACATCGAAAAATACCGCTTCCTCCCCGACCAGAAATTCCTGAAAAATCTTCAGCTGGACGACGACTACATCGAAACCCTCCTCAAAAAACACTTTCCGTTTGGTCAGTCAAACACTAATCTCGAGTAGAATCGGGCAGCGGTCAGAGCCACACGCGTCCGGCAAAACTCACTACCCACTAGCTTCACAAGAGTGCCTCTTGCAAGACTAAAAACATCCGGCTGTTCCGAGGCCACAAATTCCAGAAACTTTTCCTCGCACGATCGCAGTCCATTGACATTCCAGGAGATGAGTTTCATAGGTCTTTAAACCGTATTCGTTTGCGCAAAATGGGTATATCATTGTCCTCACAAATTTCAATGGCTAAAACTAGCTCACCAACCATCGGCGCCTCCATGAACGACTGGTCCCGCGCCTTCAAAAACGCTGGGCTCAGCGATCTTGCCCAACGTTTTTTCGAAGATGAAAAAATCAAAGACGCCGCCGTTGCCACTTTTCAAAGATTAAAAATCCCCCATCTCCAACAAAGAAGTTCTTAGGGGAACCCAAAGGACCATCGAAAGCATTCCCAAAAACGAGGCAGGCCACCATGAATATGGCTACTTCGAGTTCTATCTCACCCCCGGAGCAAGAAAAGACCTCTTCCCCATCTTCATCGACTATCGTGACAGTCCAATCTATCAACTTCCAAAAACCCGGTCAAGCTAAAACTTAGCTATCCAAATTAAAACAGGATTTCATCCCCGAAACTTTTCACAATCCCCGGTCAAAACTCGCCAGCTTTCCTGATTTCGCATGAGCCGCAACGATACAGTCTGCCATATCGAGCTTCGACTCCTTAAAAAATTTTAAGGCTTCTGCGACTTCATCGGGGAAACCTATGTTTATGCGACTTGTCAGGAAGGAAAAAACATCGATAATTTGCTCTCGTGAGTAGGAGTATCCTCTAGCCAGGTTATATTCAATCTCTGGGAAAACAACTTCTGGAATGAATAAATTCTCTTCTTCCTGAATCAACTTCTCCACCATTCTTGCCTCTTCAGGCAAATCAGAAGTAACGAGTCTGAGGATGGAATTAGTGTCGAGAATGATCATTACTGGTCAGGTAAATCCCTTACGGTGGAATTTCTCGACCACCGCTTCCTGAACGATCTTTTTTTGCTCTTTCTTCGACAGTGCCTTAATACCTCGAAAATATCCCCTTATCTTTTCCAGCGTCGGAACCAGATCAATTACTACTTTTCCACCGACCGCCGAGACCAGCGCCCTCGCTCCCGGCTTAATACCCACCTCATCACGAACTGCCTTGGGAATCAGAATTTGACCTTTTGAAGTAACCGAGGTTGGAATCATCATCGTGCCACTACACTATCATAGTAACACTTCCATTGTCAAGTGTTACTTTCTCCCTGCTTTCTTTGCTTTCTACTCACCGCCCCCGGAATCTCCTCCCAATCCCGAACTTTCCGAATTTTCAAATTTTTTTTCCAGGCGGTTTCCAAAACTGAGAGCTCCACCCCCAATTCCCGTGCCAGACCAAGAAGGGCTACCGTATCCTTAGGAAAACATTTCCCTCCGAAGCCCCGCTGTGTCGTGATGTCCAAATGCGAGTCAAAAATCCGATAATCGGCAACCACCATCTTTTTCATTTCCTCATATTTAATCCCCAGTTGCTCACAAAGATCAAACATTTCGTTGGCAAAGATAACCTTAGCAGCCAAAAACGTGTTTGCCATATATTTGACCATTTCTGCTGTCGTCGGATCAGTTTCAAAAATTGTCGTTAGAGGAAAACTGTCTCGATACAAATCCACCAATTTCGCCCGAACCCAATTGACATCCCCGCCAATGACAATCCGGTCGGACTTAATAAAATCCTGCAAATAGTTGGTCTCGGTCAAAAACTCCGGATTAAAAAGGATTTCCGGCCAGTCAAATTTTTTTCCAAGATTTCGTGTTGTTCCGGGAATCACCGTCGATTTAATTGTAATGATCGGTTTTCGTCCCAGTTTCCTGGCTAGCCCGACGGTTTCCCCGACCACACTTTCAACAATCGAAAGATCAATTCGGGAATATTTTCCATCCATCGGCGTCGGCACGCAGACAAAAACAATATCTGAATTGGAGACTACGTTCTCCAGAGGCTCTGAAGGAAGAAACTTGTCGTGAACAACTATCTTATTTTTCGGCCGGAACCCATACTCGACTGCCTTACCCACATAGCCAAACCCCACAATGCCGATTGTTGTCATCCGTTCAATTATACGATAACTAACAAAGGGCTTTCACAACTGCCCTGGCCAACTTAGCGGAGTCGTGGCGAATAAGACTGCGCCTAAGCACATCACCCGACCGTTTTTTAATCTCTTCACTCCCTAACAGATCAACCCGTACCACCGCAAACGGCAAGTTGTTTTTCTTCCTAAGATCATCTTTCACCGGAAATCCTTTTTCTAGCGCATACTTCTTCAAAATCGCCTTCGGCAACTTCCTATTGTTCATCAGTACCACGTCAGGATATTTCCCCAAATATTTTTGTAGCTCTTCAACATGATCCGAAGCCGTAAACCCGAATGTCTGGCCAAATTTGGCAATCAGATTAACCACATAAACAACTTTTGCCTTTGACTTCTGAATTGTCTCCGGCACTCCCTTAACTGCCAGATTGGCTACAAGACTGGTATAGAGATCCCCCGGGCCCAAAACCACTAAGTCTGCTTCTTGAATTGCTCTTTTAGCTTCAGGGGCAATTCCCACCTCCGGCTGCAGCCACAATTTTTCAATTCTCTTTCGCCCATCATGCCGGGAACTTGGCTCATCAACATGCGTTTCCCCGACCATAATTTCCCCACCCTCATACTCTGCAATTAAATCTCCACTTTCGTTCGAAATCGGCAAGACTTTCCCCCGAACCCGCAAGACTTTGGAAGCATATTCCATTGCCTTCACCTGAGATCCAAAAACTTCACTGAGGGCCACCAAAAACAAGTTACCAAAATTGTGCCCCCGGAGTCCGTCACCTTTGTCAAACCGGTAGAGAAACAATCTGCGCAACACCTCATTCTCGTCATCAGATTCTGCCAAAGCCACCAATGCCATCCGGGAGTCCCCGACCGGCAGATACCCAAATTCATCTTTCAGCTTTCCCGTGCTCCCCCCCGAATCCGAAATTGTCACAATTGCCGTCAGATCCAAGGGATATTTTTTAAGCCCCGAAAGAACTGTAAAAGTTCCCGTCCCGCCGCCAATCACCACTACTCTTTTAGTCTCCATAATATCTGTAAGCTAGATTTTATCATCCGGATCCTACATAATGTTTTTAATGCTCAAAACTTTCGGCCTCCCTCTCATCTTCTTTCTCCTTATCTTTGTTCTCCTCATGCTCCAGCAGCCCAAGTCTCCGTCACCAACCGATCTCCTTACAAACGAAAATTTCGCCCTGTCCAACCAACTGGCCAGCGTCAGCGCCCAGCTCAAAAAACTCCAGGAAACCGATCAAATTAAACGAAATGACGATCTGGAAAAAGAGATTAAAACCATCGAAACCACCTACAAAAAATCCGTCACCGTCTATGAAGACCTTCTCGATCTCAAGGTCAAAAACCCCAAACTGGACAAAAAATTCGACACTCTCCTGGCCCAAGCCATTTCTGAGCTTGCCGATCGCCACTTCGCCTCCGCCGAAGCCACTTTGAAATCGCTCGACTCACTGATCGCCGCCGAAACGGCAAAACTCGTTGCTGCCGCCGCTTTGCAACCATCCACCCAAAGCGCCCCCGCTAATAACACCGCACCCGGGTCAGGCTATAGCCGTCAAACCGTCCACACTGATCAAGGCGATTTTCTCGTCGACATCATTGCCGCTGATCTTGGCTCAACAAAGGTGATTGTCGACACGGCCAGTGACGAAACCTGTCCCAACAACTGCCCGGTTCTGTCCCTGGCAGACTACGTCTCCCGAAGTGGCGCCTTTGCTGGCGTCAACGGCTCCTACTTTTGCCCCGCCGACTATCCTTCCTGCGCTGGAAAAACCAACTCATTTGATCTTCTGGCTATGAACAAAAACAAGCACTACTTAAATTCTGACAATAACGTCTACAGCACCAATCCTGCCGTCATCTTCGGCGGCAACTACGTTCGCTTTGTTGGCAAGGCCCAGGAATGGGGCCGCGACACGGGCGTCGACGGCGTTCTGTCTAACTTTCCCTTGCTTCTCTCCGGCGGAAACATCACTTTCTCCGATGCCGGTGACGCCAAGCAATCAAGCCGCGGCAACCGCAGTTTCGTCGCCGCCAAGGGAAACACTGTCTACATTGGCGTCAATCACAACGCCACCGTCGCTCAGTCTGCTGTCATTCTGAAAGCTCTCGGCCTGGAGAATGCGATGAATCTCGATGACGGCGGCTCAACAGCCCTTTGGTTTGGGGGATACAAAATCGGCCCCGGCCGCGCTCTCCCCAACGTCATCCTCCTTGTCAGAAAATGATTCGAAAGGAAGAACTGACAACTTGAACCATCCAATCTAATCACCTTTTCGCAATTCACGAACAAGACTATTTTGCTCCCTTGCGCTCACAATTCCAACAACATACAAAAGTGGTTCGTCTCTTCCATATCTCTCACACACTTCAATCGCCCTCGTTCTTCCCCGCCCCTTATCCAATCCTGGCTCTACCTCGTAAATGACCCATCGCATGTATGCATCATCTCCAATCTAGAAAACTTCCGCCCACGGACCGTTTGAGTTCCACAAGCAGTGCCAATCAAAAGAATGCAACTTTCTGCCACGTCGAAAAGAGATACTTTTTTCCATTTCTTCCACCTGCTCCAAACTTAGCAAAGCCACACGTCTTTCCAATCGTGTCCGTTGTAA
Source organism: uncultured Gammaproteobacteria bacterium (assembly GCA_964609775.1). GTDB lineage: Bacteria > Patescibacteriota > Microgenomatia > JAMCZE01 > JAMCZE01 > CAZNUP01. Next base: position 3,376 of record CAZSSJ010000003.1, on the reverse strand, counting down.
GCTCTCTGGTTCTGCCGCCACAGAATCAAAAATCCCCCTTAAACAGGTGAGGGTAGAAAAATCCAACCTTACCTTAGTTCTCATTGGATAATCTAACCCATCGACTCCTGGTATCCTCTCCAGAGCGTCTTTAAAATCCATCAACGGAGATAATAAACACCGAGCAGTTACTTGTCAAACTATTCCGTCACAATCCTGATCCGGGCCGAATCTAAAGAAGCACTGACAGAAATTGTTGAATAGAGCTTCACATGATAGGTCTTTTTTCCGGCAATGAGCGGCACCTGAACCGACAGTAGTTGGCCCGTGCTTGAAGTCGTCGACAGAACCTGCCCGTCATAGGAAAATGGCGTCGTGTCATCGACAAGTTTCGCCTTGACCTCCCCTTCGGTGGTGTGCATGACCACCTCAAAATAAAAAGCTCTGATCGGACCGAAATTTGCTGTGTCAAAATTGCCTTGAGCTGTATAGACATCCTCCCAGGATCCCACTTTCGTCCCCACCCCACTCCCCAGCGGAATAACATATTCTCCTTTCTGATTAAGGGTCGTCGTTTTTGTCACTGTTGTTGCTCCTGGTTTAACATTCGCTATCGCTGCATTAAACGCCGTCACACAGCTTTGTGGGCAAGCGTTAGTTGTTTGAATCTGTTGAATCTGGGCTGCCGGAGTGCTCGCCTGAGGTCTCTCTTCTGCCACTTGCTCCGAGAGAAGCTTAAAACTGTCAGCTAAAGTTCCGATTCTCAGTTTGGCATCAGCCACTTGTTCCTTTTGTTGGACGTAAATGACATCCAAAAAAAGCAGGTTGCCAATGAGGATCAGGAAGACTAATAGAAACAAAATTTTTACCACGCAAATTCAGTCTCAGGCTCTCTTGACTTTCACCCCATCCGGTGTGTCCTCAACAGTGTACCCCATTTGAGCAATTTTTTCCCGCACTTCATCCGCCTCGGCAAACTCCTTTTCCTTTCGCAACCTTTCCCTCTCCTCAACCAGACCCCTCAGCTTCTCATCCCTTTCCCAATCAACCAATTCTCGCCCTTCACCCTCCACCCGGTCGAGTCCCAACCCCAGCACCTGATCAAATCGAAATAAACTGACCAGCCTGGCGGAGGGAGGCAAAGTGGCATCGTCAATCATCTTCCAAACCACCGCCAGCGCTTCCGGCATATTCAAATCCGCATTAATCTTCCCCAAAAACTCCTGTTCATACCCGGCGCATCCCACCGCCCTTTGCAAGGCCGGGCCTTGCAAACCTTGACGCAAAGCCCCTATTTTCGCTTTAAGTTTGACCAGAGAGTTTTGCGCGTTCTGCATGGCTTCCCAAGTGAAATTGAGCCCCTGATGATAGGTTGAATTAAGGATTAAATAGCGAAGGGCAAGCGGATCAAAACCTTTAGCCGCAAGATCAGTTGTCAAAATGTTGTTCCCAATACTTTTACTCATTTTTTCTCCATCCACCAGAAGCCAGCTATTATGAAGCCAGTAATTAGCCGTCCGCTCTCCAAAGGCTCCGAAAGCCTGGGCGATTTCATTAGTATGGTGAACCGGAATATGCTCGATCCCTCCAGTATGGATATCAAACTTTTTCCCAAGATATTTTGTCGACATAGCCGTACATTCGATGTGCCAACCGGGAAATCCCACCCCCCAAGGGCTATCCCATTTCATAATGTGTCCCGGTTGGTTGGTAATCCACAGAAGAAAATCCCACGGTTGTCTCTTCTCTTTGTCAACGTCAACCCGCTTCCCCGCCTCCTGCGCCTTCAAATCAAGTTTTGCAAATTTGGCATAGTCCGGAAATTTACTTGTGTCAAAAACCAATCCGGTGGAAGTCCGATAGGTAAACCCGTTCGCTTCAATTTCTTTAATTAAGTCTATCTGTTCAGCAATATGGTCAGTCGCCCGGCAAAGCACATCCGGTCGGGTGATATTCAAAAGATCCATGCTTTCCAAAAACTGCCTGATATATTTGTCAGCAATCTCCCAAACAGAAAGCCCCTCCCGTTTAGCTCCCTTTTCCATCTTATCTTCACCCTCATCTTCATCAGAGGTCAGATGACCCACGTCAGTCATGTTCATCACCCAAGTAACCTTGTTTCCCGTGTACCGCAAAAACCGCACCAGACAATCCCATTGGACGTAAGCGTACATGTGGCCAATATGTTGATTCCAATAAACCGTCGGTCCGCAGGAATACATCCCCACATGAGGCGGATCAATTGGTTCAAATTCCTCAATTCTCCTAGTCAAAGAATTAAATACCCTCATTTCTCTTTCCTAACATCTGTAGAAAACTGACACATCATGCGCTAGTGTGAATAATGTGTCAAAACTTAAATTTTGAAATCAACGAATTTATACAAATATCTCTTCTTAAGATCCACTTGATAATACCATTCCCGTCGAAAGATTAAAAAGAGCACCAGCAGTGGAACCGGAAGATCCTTACCCGGTTTCTGACTTCGGTGGGCTCTCGCCGCTAGACCCTTTCGCACAGCCTTCCAGCCGAGGTCCAAAAAGAAGTTCGGTACGCTACCAAATTCCGCCACTTTCTGACTAAGCATTCTTCTCCGCACAATTCCAAACAGGCTCGTCCACAAAAAAACTGGCGGTTTCTTCATGCGCTTGACTATCTCCAGCACTCGCACCGACAAAATAATATGATCCGGATGTCCCGTATTCCCTGAGTGGTCATAGGTCACGACAATTCCCGGATCGTATTTCTTAAGTTGTTTTGAAACCCACAAAGACCACCCTTTTTCATTCCCTCGAAGTTTCCCGTCACCAAAATCCCCATGTTCCAAAACATCAACACCAAGAATTTTGCCGGCCCGATTTAATTCTTCACGACGGATGTCCGCTAGCCTCCTGTCCCAAGAACCACTATAGTTCTGCCCGGCTTCGCCTTCGGTCAAGCACACAACAACCGTCTGATAACCCAATCTTTTTGCCACCATAAGGAGCCCTCCGGCAGCCATCGTCTCATCATCCGGATGAGGATAGATCACCATTAAGACCTTGCGACCTTTAAACGCCTGCAAAAACTGCCTTAAATCCTCCATAAACAAAAACCCTCGCTTTAAGCGAGGACATACCAAAGCCAAGTCGATTTCTCAACTTCACTTTGGCACCATCAAACAAAAGCTCTCAACTCGACTCATAGAAACTATACCTTAGCGCTTTTCTTTGTCTTCTTTTGATCCGGACGAATAAGAAGCGCGTATGTCAACACCAATGCTATAGCAGAAAGGGATAAAGCAATAGCAAGATTAACGCTGAAAATGGAAAAATCCATCTCATCTCCTTTCTTCTTTAATTTTATCAGGACTTACGCACCACTTCCAGTAATTTGCTAAACTGATTGGACTTTAGGC
>CAZSSJ010000002.1:0-99722 GCA_964609775.1 uncultured Gammaproteobacteria bacterium | reverse complement strand
CCTGCCTAAAGTCCAATCAGTTTAGCAAATTACTGGAAGTGGTGCGTAAGTCCTGCCACAAATAGATTTACTAGTAACTTCTAGACCCTACCGGTGTGCTGTAGTATACTTAGTTAGCTATGTCTGTCAAGGAGATCAACTCGGATCGCGATGAAGAAAGGGATGTGGTTCCGGATTTGGAAAAAATTTGCCTCCAAGCGGCTAAGAGCGCTTATGCTGTCTATCGAAGTACTCCTCCGGAAAAAGCACTCGAGATTGTTGGCACTAACCGGTTTGGGTAAAACCATTGTGATTAGATTGGGATTGTGAACAAGCAGCAATTGACGCATTTGTTCAAGCGGGCGTCTCGGCCCGGCTTGTCACCGAAGAACATGGTGACATGGTTATCGGACAAGATAAACCGCAGTTCACTGTGATTGTTGACGGACTGGATGGTTCATCAACATTGTCACTTCCTGCTGACCAAGAAAGACATTTTGCCACGATGACAGCAGTTTTGGCCGGAGATGATCCTCTTTACGCAGCGCGGTGGTGAGTTTTGTTGTTGATCATCCAAGTGGAATGCTCTACTTTGCAACTGCCACCGGTGGAGCCTCCGTCACCAATTTAAGTTCTGGCGAAAGGCGGTTTCTACACGTTTCTGATGCTGCGAGATTGACTCCGGAGTTGCGAGTGAAGGCAGATTTAGCTTGGCAAAGGACGAGAGATTTTCTGTCAGACAAATTTCCTGACCTTGTGGTTCACGACCCGAAGTGTTCCGCAGAGAGTTACACAGAATTGGTCTCGGGGGGAATTGACGCAGTGGTGGAATGCACCAGGAAACGGAATTTAGAGTTAGCAGTTGCCTATCTGCTCGTCACTAGGGCAGGTGGTGTGATGTTGACGGAAAGTGGACAGGACTTAGGACAGCAGAGATATCAAACTTTTGGCCAGGACAAAAATGACCACCAGATAGTTATATCCGCCGCCTCTTTACCGCTGGCGGGTACACTCGCAGAGAGAATAAATAACGAATAGTTTGTATCTGTTATCATAGCAGGGATGTGGATTACAAAGATTTTGATTAGGATGTTACATCCGAAATTTGAGGAATTCTTGTCGGATAGAGCGCTGCGCATTAATCAAGCGCGATTAGAACATTTGGAGTCGCTCAATCTAGATTTGTCCGAGAAAAAAGTTTTAGAGGTTGGGGCGGGGATTGGACTACTGAGCGAATTTTTCGAAAAAAGGAACTGCGATATTCTTTCGACTGATAGCCGGCAGGAAAATATCACGGAATTAAAGCGAGGGTATCCTCAGCGAAAAGTGGCTCTACTTGATCTGGAAAAAGATCTCGACCCAAAAATGTGGGGGAAATTTGAGGTGGTTTTTTGCTATGGAACCCTTTATCACCTCTCTGTTCCTGAGAAAGCAATACGAAACTTGGCGAAAATTAGCTCTGGGATCATCTTGGTAGAGACAATTGTCGAGCCACAAAATAAATATTCGATCGGCGTCGTTCCGGAAAAAGATTCTGTCAGTCAGTCTAGTTCCCGCAAGGGAAGTCGTCCGACTAGACTGGCCGTTTTCAAGCTCTTGAAAAAATACTTTGGGTTTGCCTACAGCACGACAACTCAACCTAATCATCCGGATTTCATTACTGACTGGAAACTTCCTCCAAAGCAAACTTTCTATCGTGCCGTGTTTATAGGTTCTAAAAAACCGCTTAAAGCGTCAACTTTGTTGGCACATTTACCCCAAAAACAAAAAACATATGTTAGCTAATGTCTTTCCCAAACAAATATTGGCTCAAGGAATAAAAACTGTGCGTCAAATTGGGACTGATCTTAATAATTTATTAATTCCCGCTGCAGGGGAAAGTTTGATATTAGATCCGCGGCAATCAAATCTTGGCACCAAGCTTTGGGGTTATTTAGTTTTTGAAAGTTTTTTAGGTCCAGGAGGAATTTTACCCATCCCTGACAAGGCAACACAGATTAAAATTGACATCGGTTTGTCCGTTGCTGCTCCCAATTCGGCTTTCTGGCTGGAAAGACTGCCAGGGAGAGTGGTCTTCGGTTTTGAACCCAATCCGGAAAACATTAATGAACTTCTCATTAATGATCTGTGGAAACGAAACCCAAAATATCACTATCTCAACTTAAAATATCTTGGTCGCTATTTCTTCTTATTCAATGCGGCAATTGATGATTGCCCTCCAACGCTGAAAACTTTTTATATGACCAGGGATGACCCCGGCACCTCAAGTTTATTTTCTCCAACAGATTTCAAAATTAAAAAGAAAATACTCGTTCCCTGTTTTCGCCTTGCTAATTTTCTGAAATTTATTCCCTGGGACCGATTTAACTATATTGAACACATTAAAATAGACACACAGGGAAACGACCTACGAGTTTTAAAGAGTGCTGGTGAGTATTTGCCAAAAAAAATTGTTTTTGTTACGGCCGAATGCACCGCGAAGGGTTATACTTACAGTCATACAGAGAAGGAATTAGATAAATTTATGAAAGAAAAAGGGTTTGTGTTTCTAAAAGACACTTTCAGAGGTGGTAACAAAACTTACCTTAATAATCGGTATAAAAGATTACTCAAGGTGTTAGATTACTCAACTGAGGGTCGATGAAATACCTTTTGCTCTTGCAGCCAGAGGAAGAATTTCCTGAGCAAATAAACTCGTACATGTTTTTGGTTATGGAGATTATTCTTCTGGCCAAGGAAACGGGCAGGGTTTTTGTGCTGCCGCATTTGCATTCACAACCACGCAACAATGCGCTGGCTGAATCGGGCGAGGTCGACCATCGCAAATTTGTTTTAGGGAAAATTTATATTCCCATGGAGCGTCTGTTTGACCAGCACCTGCTTTCGAAGTATGTTAAGACAATTGAATTCAAGGACTACTTAGTAATTTCCAAGCAAAGGGTCTCGACACTTTGTCGTTTTAAATCTCTTCACAATCATTTAATCGATAGTTACGGCGAAAAGTTGTACTGCGATGACAGCCTGCTGGTCAGGCATATTGATGAAGTCAAAAAGCTTGATGATCCGTTTGTGGCGATTACCGGTTACAAGCGGGGAATGTTTCTGATCAAGTCCTCCCCTAATTGGCCGGCGGAGAGACAGGAAGATTATTGGAAAATCAGGTCGCATCTTAAATATCATTCCCGGCTGGAAGTCAAAGCGGACGAGTTTAGGCGCAAAAAAGAGCTGGGGAAATATCTTGCCGTTCACTGGCGGAGGGGTGACCGAGTCCATCCAGAAATGAAGTCGGTGGCGGAGGAAATTGTCACCGATGACTATTTGATGAGGCGAAGAATCGATGAGTATTTGATCGAACCGATCAAGAAAACCATGCACGACAATAAGTTAACAAGGGTCTTTCTAGCAACAAACTCTGGAACTAAATGGCACCTGAATTATCTTAGATCCCGTTTGCCGATTAGTATGTATCCACCAGCCCGCTCTTGGCGGAAACGCGAAGAAAACAGTTTCGTTGAGCAAATTATATGCTCCAAAGCAAATTATTTCTTCTCTTCTCCTTTTAATTATCAACGGTGCTCCAGCTTTGCGCGGTGGATAATTGATGCGAGAATTCTTTCAGGCAAGGGTGATTCTGTTTCCTACCAAATCAAGATGGGCACAAAAGGTGAAGGGCCTGTTAGAAAGCCAAATGTTCTGGCGCGCCTCCGGCATAAGCTGATTTCAAAATCTGGAAGCCTCCTCAAAAAATCACAAATAGCGACTTCCGATGTGACTAAATATATTACGCACCAAAGAGATAGGGGAAAAACTATTCGAGGGCTGCTCTTCGATCAACGCCCTGTTAAGCTTGACTCCCGATCGCTCAAAATGGGTGGTGCTTGGTTTCCTTCGGGTCAAAACCAACTTGCCAAGACTCACCATCCAGAAGTGTTGAAAGCTTTCTATGAAGGGTTAAAAATGTGTAAGGCGCCGATTCTTTATGACATCGGCGCCAGTAGCGGCAGTTTTAGCCTCCTTGCCAAGCTCATTCCCAAACTAAAAGTGTATTCTTTTGAGCCGCAGAGCGAGGTTTACAAAATACTGCGAAAAAATGTCGAACTTAATGGGTTGACATCAAGGGTCACCACTTTTGAAATAGCCCTTATGGACAAAGAAGCCTTTTTGACTCTCCATATCCCGAAAGTGAGGTTAAAGTCCGGTCTCGCGACCTTTGGCACACCTAAGCGTTTCGAAAACGGCAAGGTATTAGAGGCTGAGGTCTCCACTCTCGATATTTTCCACCGACAGTTTTACATGCCAGATCCAACGCACGTCAAAATTGACACTGAGGGAGCGGAATGGTTTGTCCTGATCGGCGGGCAGCAACTGATTACTCGGGCCAGGCCAATAATCCTTCTTGAATGCACTGATAGGAATACAGCGCAGTTTGGCTATGCATCTTCAAAAATCACTTCCCTACTCACCAGTTGGGGCTACAAGCTCAAATTTATTTCCGACGAAGACCTGCTTTGCCATCCCAAGTAGGGCGCTGGCTTCAAGATAGCCGACGAAAATTGCTTGACCAAGTTGTTTAGAAAGTGGTGGTCTTGGGGCAAATCCAAATCGCCAGGAGGGAGAAAATTGCCAAATGCGCTGGTATTTTTCGGCAATTGCTTGAAGGTAGGGTTTATAAAGCAATTGCCGATACGGTGAGGGGATAATATAGTGGCTTGAGGGAATGGCTGGGAAGAATTTCTTTGGAAAATAAAACTTGAAGGCTTGATAGTGATAGAAGATTAGAGTTGTGTTGTTGACAAATAACTGATCGCGTATTTTTTTAATCTTGTACCGGCCAACATTCCACGGAGCTACTCCGGCGCCTTCATTGGCCAAAACGTGGACTTTTTTAAAAAGTCTCGGGAATTGTTCAAGGTACTTTTGATCACCAAGTTTATTATCTTCAAATTTTAGAAAACACCACTCAAGGCACCGGTCACCCCACCATTTTAGGCATTTTCGGCCGATGGCGTCGTTCCGAAAGATTAACATTCCCACATTAAATTCCCCAGCCGTTCTTTCACTAATTCCTTTTGATTGGTAAAACCGATGGGGGATGATTAGAACTGAATTATTAGCCATTTCCTGATAGATTGGCTGTGGGTTAGAGTAGAAAAAAAGGTCAGCGTCCAGGTAAGCAATCTTTGGAAGACGGTACTTGGTTATTATGAATAAAGGAAGAAATGGGGTCAGAGTCCAGTAATATTCAACAATTGACCGACCGTTTTTGATCGCTTTTAAATTTTCAGTCTCGATTTCTTGTAGCTTGATCAAGCGAACAAATGGCAAGTTCATTTTCGTCAAAAGGTTAAATGATTCGTCGTCTAAACAGAGGATCCACAATCTAAACGGGCAACTTACTTCAATTAGTGATTGGTAAAGAGCTAGCCCTCGGGAGAGATAGTTTTTGTCAAATAGCGTACAAAATTCAAATCGCATTAAGATATTTTCTCACAGAGATAGTTTTTCATGAAGACCGGCTCGGGGAGGCCTTTGACAAAAAATTGGCCGTGGGTTTTGACTAGTTTAATAACAAGGTGACTTTTGGCAAAAAGTTGAAAAAGTTCTGTCTCGTTAAAAAATATCTCTACCATCTCGACTCCATAGGCGACTTTTTTGGCGTAGGTTGTTTTGGTTAAATGCACTACTGGTGTGCGATGGAAGATGACAAACTTATTAGCCACTCGCGAGGACTCCATAATTGCTTTTTGGTATTTGAAGATGTGCAGTAGACAACAACCGGAAATGATGATGTCAAACTGGTTAGTTGCATATGTTAGTTTAGTTGCATCATCAAGTTTAAACCTAGATTGTGGGTGCAGCCGTTTGGCTAATTCGACAAATGCCGGTGAGTAGTCACAGCCTTCGTAACTTACATTTAACTTTGCCTTTTTGAAAGCATCGATATGATAGCCAGTTGAGCAGCCCACCTCTAAGATGTGAGGCTTAAATAGTTTTGTTTGGGAAACCATATCAATCAGGTCAGCAATTGCGGGCAGTTTTTCTATTTGTGGCAGCTGTTTTTTGGTCAACTGCAATTGACGGGAAGGAATACTGTCGTCTTTCCAGGCCTTTGAGTATTTCTTTTCTAATTGCTCAAGATCAGGAAGATTGATGACTTGATACCCTTTAAGGAAAAACTTATCAAAAATTCTCATAGGTATTTGCTCAAGATTTTTAACAACTCGGTCATCCTTTTTATGTAGGTGTGCTCTTTAAGCGTCCTCTTTTGCCCCGATTTGGCTATTTGGGCGCGTTCTTTGTTGTGTGCTAAGTAGTAGTTAACTTTCTCAACTAGTTCCTTTTTGGTTCTGTATGTTTCTATTTCTGTGCCGATTTTGAACAGTTCAGGTAAATTGTCTTTATAGTCCGTAATTAACATTGCCCCCACTCCGGTGGATTCAAAGAGGCGCATGTTGTTGGCATAGTTTTCGGCGACGTCAATGTGCCTATTAAGCGATATTCTAGAATTGTAAAGAAGGTTGTACATGTCAATACCCCACGCCTCGCCATGGTACTTTGGCGAGGTTTTGATCTGCAAACCGTATCCCCAAATATCAGTCGCAGTATCCATAACCCACTGGCCGTGGTGATGCTTAGAAAAGCCGCCAACAAATATTGCTCCGTATTCCTTTTTTCCTTTTTTTAGACTCTGTAAAACGGTCTCCTCGAAAGCAATTCGGAAATATTCACTTTTAATGCCCAGATTTTTGAAACGGTCGACAAAATGAGGAAATGAGGTCAGGATGAGATCGTATGAAGTTAGTAAATTGTGATTAAACTCCATTGGTGAAGCTACTTGTCCAACGATGAATGCTTTTACGTTTTTTTTGATTTTGTGTAGGAAAGCATTCCCTGGAGAAAAAAGATTTTGACAGTAGAGTATGTCTGGTTTGTAATCTAATATTTGTCTCTCTAGAATATTTTGCCAAAAGTAAATATTGTTTTCTCTCCCCCACTTTTTTTGCAGTGCCTCGTAGTTGACGATGATGTCTTGGGCTGGGTGTCCCAAGAGACGCAGATTCTTGGCGTAGAAATCGGCAGTTCCGTACAGTTGACCGAGGAGCAGTTTTAATTCAGCGGTGTAGGTGAGTGAGCGGGTTTCTGGATGGTTCTGGGCAAAATGGGCAAGAATTGGTCGGGCGTAGGTGTCAAGGATTAAAAATCTCACCCTCCAATTTTATCATTTCTGACGGTATGTTCGTTGCCATTGATCGATTTTTTCTTTGAGAGTGGAATCATAATCCTGCCAAGAAAGCTGTTGGTTGGCATCTGTCAAAGCAATTCGGGGATTGGGATGAATTTCAACCATAAAACCATCTAAGGGAACTTGCGTATCTATAACGGAATTTACTACTTCTATGACCTTTTGGCGGCCGCCTCCGATATGAGATGGATCTACTATCATCGGAAGACCTGACTTCTCCGCTACTCTGATCATCATGTCCCAATCGGGCGGGTTGCGAAAGAGGTTTTGACTGTCATCAGGAAAACCACGATGGACGGTAAACATCTGTCTGGGATCGGCTCCCCCATGGATAGTCCAACCAATTACACCCAGCCAGGTGCGTTCATCCTTTGCCGTAGGGTTTTTCAGACCAAGTATGAGCGTCGGATTTTCTCTAGCTATTCCGCCTATTTCCTGTAAGAAATTCTGATCGGTTATTCTCCTAGAGCCTAACCAGGCACACACATTTTTTAAACCAGCTCCGCTAGCTACTTCGAGGTAAGTCAAAAGTTGTCCTCCGCTCATTACCTCGGTTGCGGGAACAATGTTATTTCTCTTCGAGGCTTCAACTAGCCACGGAGCTCCCGTTTCAACTCCGACACCTAAAAAGCATGGACGTCTTTCGCCATTAACAATCTCCCAAGGACTGGTTCTGGGTTTTTCAAGACTGGCACGAAAAATTCCGAATCCTCTTACCCGTGCGTCGAACGCAGTTTTATTTACCTGTTCCGCACTTTCTGCGGCGCAAGGGCCGCCGATTAAAATAGGCCGCTCAAGATTTATCATAGAGTTATCCTGGCATTGCTTTGGCTTCCTTCTTTTGCGACAGTGGCAGGAATTTTCCTCGTTGACAAAACTAAAGCTATCCATCGTGAATCAGTGTCTAATCCGCCGTTAGAGGTACAAATGCCAGTACGACCGTCTGCCAGAGTTACTACTTGTTCGTCTCCTTGAGGAAATAATTTAAGTACTTCACCTTGTTCTTTACTGTAAACCATTATTGCGTTCATAAACTCACCTCCTTAATAAGTCCCAAACATGGTAGCATCGTTTCCTACGTTTTTATGTGATAAATATCACTGAATAATACATGACAGATAGTTATAGTTGTTCCAATATGGTTGATCATTTTCTGGAAACATTTCTTAAAAGAATTAAAGGACCCACTCCTACAGAATATAAAACCCCTGATGAGCTTGCAGGTCAAATCGACCAATTTTCGCTTAAAAATGTGGGGGTTTTAATTGACGGAGAGACGGACTTAGCGCCCCTGCAAAAATTACCGGTTAAAATTGCTGGATACTATAGTTTTAACTTAGAACTTATTGACCAGCAGATAAATGGGCTAAAGATACGATCCCTACTTAATAAGAATTGCCCAAATGTCGACGGCTGGATAGTAAGCACTACTAATGAACTCACGCCATGGGCTCTCAATCAATATTTGTTAGACAACGATCGTCAAAATCAAATGGTTCTCTATCACGTCAAATATCCTAATGGAACAAAATATTATTCTTACGCCGATTTCTTTCATGACAAACAAGAAACACTCATTCACATCAACAACTATTTCCACCGAGGATATGACCTTGCTTTACCCCTGGCGCTGCGGCTGACACTACGTGACACACGAGGAAAAATTGTTCATAGTCGTCAAATCATTCTCGGACCAGACTGCAGTCAAACATTGAAAAGTAGCGAGTTTGGAGTTAATAATTTCGTTGGTTATTTAGAAGTTGAATTTGAGATTCCAAAAAAGGTATCTGCATTTCTTCACTACATGGTTGACTATCTTTCTCCAACATACATCAGCAGTAATCATCAATCTGGTTTGGGATTACATGCGCCGCTATCACTATTCACGCGAGGTTATATTCCTACTGAGAAAGACAAGACTTTAGAAGTCTGTTTGTTTCAAAGGAATTATTCAGAGGCTATTAGGCCTAAAGCGGTGTTGCATTATCGCCGAGGAAAGAAAGATTATGTCGTAGAAAAACGATTTAAAGCAGTGGGGAAAAATGAGATGCTTTATCAAGACGTTAAGGCTCTGTTTGGCTCTTTAGACTTTAGTAAAATTTCCGCTCCATATGTTGAAGTGCAGACGGAAGTTAAACTTCATCGTCCAAATTATTATTACCGAGATCTAAAATCAAAAGAATATTACGACACCTCTCATGCTGGTCCTGATTTACGTAATTTCGTCCGAAAATCGTATCGGGGGATGGCGGAAATTTCCTCGGATGAATTTAAGAAGTTTCGTGATTTAGGGATTGTGACTTTTGACTTGCCTTGTTTCCTTCTTCCAAAAGCAACGCAAGTGGAGACGTTAATTGCTTTAGGGAATGATTCTACGGCCAAAATCATTGATTTTGAGCTGGATTTGTTTAACTATTCGGGGAGGTTAATCAAATCATTTGACCAAACTCTTGATTATGATAGTCAGCGTTACTACAGTTTGTCTGAAATAGTTGAGTCGCATGGCTTGGGCGATTTTTCCGGAATTGTGTCGCTGCGACTGACGGCCGACACAAGAAATGTGCCGGTCTTACTAAACTCCATTAGTGTCTACCGACACAAAAAGAGCGGCTACTTCACCTCCACGGCCGGGGCGGGCTCTCAACCAGCAAATTTACCTTTTTACTTTCGAGCGGGGCCACCAAACTATCTTAATAATGCCACAAACGCAGCAGCGACTGAGATTTTTGCCCGGGGGATTGCAAATAAGGAATATGATACTTACTTTTTGATTCACTATCCCAGCGGTGACACAAAATTAACAAAAGACGTTGTCTATGAAGTTCAAGTGGTTAATACCAACGGGCAGAAACGTAGCTTTTATCGAAAAATCTCAGCCCATGGTGGGGATTTTGTCCAGCTTTCGGAGTTGCTTTCCGAACATCCCTTTCCTTCAAATGGAGGTAACTATACAGTTTGGTTCTCTTGTGCATCAGCCTATCTTTATGGCCAGCACATCCTGCTACGTAAAAAGGATAGCTCCATAACAGTAGAACATTGTTACGTGGGAAGGTTCGGACTTTAATGAAGGGAGAACATTTTTTGGTTGTATCGGTTCCGACAAGACTTGATTTTCGCTCGGCGTTAGACTATCTTTATCAAAAATGTTCTGGGCAACTGACTGGAAAAACTGTTGTCTTTTCCAGAATCTTCTTAAGTGACATTGCCAATCAAGAGGCTGTCTTAAAAAAATCACGAATTTTTTCTTTTCTGCCAGAATGTTCATGTTCCATTGTTGGACAGCCTCCGGCGGATTTGAGCCAAGTGGCGATTCTTGTCTATTTTCTGGATGCTCCATTAAAAAATTACCAGTTGGTATACCAATGTAATCAAATTGCAAAAGTGATCACTGGTTCATCTTTTGATCAAACCAGACAAATTTTTAAAGACTACTGTGACACACTGGCGGCAAAAGGTCAAACCTTACTAGCAAATTCCCTAAGAACCTGGGTTTTTGTCCGAGACATTGATAACAACTATGGTGGCATGGTCAAAGCCAGAAAGGAACTTTTCGAAAGTGAAGGCTTGACGCCACGGAGTAGGTATCTGGCGAGTACCGGAATAGAGGCGCAGTTGGATGACCCTAAAGTGTTGGTCAGCATGGATGCGGTATCTCTTTACCCGCTACAGACTGCCCAAATCGTCCGCATGGAAGCAAGAAGGTATCTCAACCCTACTTATGAGTATGGGGTAACCTTCGAACGAGGAACAGAGATAATTTACGGAGACAGGGCTCACCTTTACATCTCTGGCACGGCCAGCATCAATAGTAAAGGGGAAATTGTCCATCCGTTCGACGTGGAGAGGCAAACCGTTAGAGCAATTACCAATGTGTCTGCTCTTCTCTCTGGACAGGGGGCTATTCTGTCTGACATGAAGTATTTGATCGTTTATCTGCGTAATTTAGCCGATTTTCCGTCGGCTGAAAAAATAATTAGATCAAAATTTGTTGAAACGCCAGTTATCTTTGCTCAGGGGGCTGTTTGCCGCCCTAATTGGCTAGTTGAAATTGAGGGCGAGGCGATCATTCCCACAGAAAGCCGGTATCTTCCGTTCTCATAAGGTCAAGGTTTTTGATAACCAATCTCCGTTTGCGATATTCCACCAAGCCTTTTTTTTGCATTTCTTCAATCTGACGACTAACGGTTTCTCGGGACAGGCTAGTCCAACTGGCGATCATTTTATGGGAGAACATGGTGGGCAGAATAACTGCTTGCCCTTGACGGATACCAAATTTGGCGCTTAGGTAGAGAATTATTTCACTAACTGATTTTTTTGATTTTGCGGTAGTGATTTTCTCCAGCCGTTGAGATAGTCCACAAAGGGCAGCTGCATATCTCTGGAGCAACTCAAAGGCGGCCGGCGGATTTTGGCGCAAGAAGTTGATTGCTTCTTGCGCAGGGGCTTCCCTCAAGAGGGTCCTAGATTCGGTAACAAAGTTATAGGAGTTAGTCACCCCGCCTAAAATTAACATCAACGGGAAATAGGATAAGGGTCGAAATATGTGAATTGTCAATTCCTCGCCATCAGGTGTTACGGTGTATTGTCTAATTAGCCCCTGTTGCAAGTAGAAAATTTTTCCCGTGGGCTGTATCGAGCTTAAGATTAACTTCCCTTTCGGATACGTTTTCTGGGGGAACTGATAAAAGAACTTTTTCACTAACACAGTTCTTTAATAATATTTTTGATAGCTTGATCACCCAGAGCGGAGAAATAGAGCCGTCGAAAGTTGAACATTCCTTTGGCAAACCCCCGGTAGAAATTTTCGTCTTGTAACAATTTTCGAATAGCGATCTTTGCTGCTTTAGAAGATTTTACTTCTATTCCGGCATCGGCCGCAGAAACATCGGGGCTATATTTAGGCATAGACGTCAGATTGAAAATGATTGGGACGACCCCCCCCGCAATACTTTCTAAGATTGTTGAGGAATAGACAGAAATACTGATGGCGCTTTTTATCAAAGCTTCACCAAGACTATATTCTCCGAAGGGTAAAAAGACAATATTTTGAATTTTCAGTAATTTGTCTCTTTGTCTTGAAGTGAGAGGGAGATTGGGGTGCTCACGCACATAAATATCTATGTTGGGAAATGTCAGGGCGGTCCAAACTATCAGGGAAAGAAAAATGGTGAAATTTTCACTTGAGAGAATAGTAGTTGCTGCTTGAGGGAAGAAGATAACATTTTTAGTCTTATTAATCTTTGATCTTAGCAATGTTTTAGTGACGACATGATTTCCAGCCAGGATGAATTTCTGGTGTGGATTTGCATCTTTGAGAAGATTTGCAAAGCCTTTGCCCCACACTAGCATTTTTGAGAAGTTCATGTTGCGAAACCCACTGTGGATGATCGGCGACCAACCTTGTTGAAGACAGATGACAGTAATCCCCAGTTTTTTAGCCACCTGGTTAGCGACTTCGTCTGCAGGAGCGTTGCCTTCAACGACCACTAACACCCGGGGGTGAAACTTTCTCAGGATCCGTTCAAAACTGTCATACCAGGTCTTGAGTCCAAGCTGCTCGAGGATATCTCCATCTTGTCTTAAAGAAAAATGTCGGGATTTTAATGATTTAATGTGGGGCAAGCTATTGCCTTCCAGAAATCGATCGGTTAATTGGTTGAAACTCAAAAACGCATATGAGGGCCCGAGCCTATTTACAACCGGCAGTAAAAATCGAACAAATTTCTTACTGGGGACGAAGAAAATAATCTCGGGTTTACCCTTACTTCCATAAAGCTTCACGTGCCGTAAACTATTTTTCAGTGTAAGTAGAGAGTGAATAAACTGTTGGGGGCCACTAGGTTTATTAATAGCTTTTACTTCGACTTCAAGCAAACTTTTGGAGAAGTATTCCAGAAGTTTATTATTATTAATGTGTTTGACGTACCAACTTCGTTCAAGGGCATATTGGAGATTGGAACCTTTATAATATAACTTTGAGGGGTCTTCTTTGACAATTTTTGAGGTTGTTTTTTCAATCTGGGCACAAAGTTGGAGGGTGAAGTGATAGCCGTCAAGATTACTCTTGGTCATGGTCACAAATCCTGATTATATTCGCTTGCGAATAAATGCGCAATTTTCTGCAAGCTCATTAAAGCTGCGCATTATAGGAAGAAAGCCTTTTGAGAGCAAGGTGGAAACCCGCTCCGTGGTCATTATGGCCACTCCAGATTTCTGGCACCCATGAAAACTCGACGTCTTTGAGGAGGTCGAATACTTTGTTAAACTCAATCTCTCCTTCGCCAATTTGCAATCCTTCCCCGTCAATTCCAGAAGCATCGGAAACATGAACCAACCTGATAACCGGCAAAAGAGCCTTGATATAGTCAAGCAAATCTTGGCCGAAATAGTTGCAATACAGCTTTGCGTGACTGAGATCAAGAGTCATGCCCAGCCCAAGACTACGACAAAATTCCAAAATTTCTTTTGGATGCATGAAGGCTAATTGATACCACTGACCGCCCAAATACCATGGTCTAGGAGGCAGATTTTCTGGAAGCAGATCAACTCCTTGTAGGTCAATGTTTGATAGGGCTTTCTCGGCAATTCGCATCATTTTTCTTGTGTTATAGGTCTCGGTATTGGCTGACATCCCGCCCATGTGAACAATGACTTTTGGTATTTGAGAATTAAATTTATTTTTGAGTTGGCGAGTTTTCCTTATTGTTTTGGTAAGGAGGATAACCGACTGACTGACCCTTTCTGGAGTTTTGTGGCATAGGTCGAAGAGTTCTTTATCGATGATCTCCGGTGCATGGATTATGAGGGAGGAATTCTTGTTTCCGTCGTTAAAAGAATCAGCCACATCTTCCTCAGAACAATGAAACTCGACCACCGGGTAATTCAATACTTTATACTCTTGGAAGTCATGAAATCGACATTTCACCCCCCAAGGGTGTCGGAAAGAAAATTTTTCCCACCCCGAAGGGACCAAGGAGTGGAGAAAGTCGTCTTCCGACAGGTATTCATATTTTGCTTTAGCTCTGGTGAGCGGTTTACCTAGCCACCGACGCAGATGGGCAGGAGGAATCCCTTTTCCTGGTGCCAAAAACACAACATCGCTTCTTCTTAGGATGTGGCCGGTTAGTAAATCTCTCTTGGCGGTCAGGCTTTTAGAAAATACCTGTTGGGTGAGTTTTTCGGCGACAGAGGTTATTTTACGCTTTTTGCCCAGAGCTTTTTCAACTTTTCTTAGTTCTTTGACCAGATTAGCAAATTCAGCTGGGTTTAGGGAAGCTTTGTGATCCGGTCCACTTTGCGCCCGGTCCATGGTGAGATGCTTTTCGATGATTTTGGCACCCATCGCCACCGCTGCCAGACAGACGGAAATGCCGCGTTCGTGCCCCGAATAGCCAACAACGGGGGCGTACTCTTTGAGTTTATCCAGATAGCGCAGGTTAACTGCTTCCAAAGGGGCTGGATAGGTAGACTGACAATGCAGCAGCGCAAAATCTGATGTCAGCTTTTTGACAAATCTACTTGTGCCAAGAATGTCTCGACCTGACCAGATACCGGTGCTCAAAACTAAGGGAAGTTTTAATCGGGTGGCTCCGTCGATTAACGGCCAATTGGTAAAATCTGCTGAGGAAATTTTGACTGCCGCCAGATGAAGTGTTCTAATGAAAGCCAGTGATTCCAGGTCAAAGGGGGTGACAAGGAGGTCTACTCCCAGCTCTTTAGCGTAGTTATTAATTTGCAGATAGTCTTTTTCAGAAAGTTCATAAGAACGAAGTTGAGGAAGAAGATAGTGAAAACTCCACTCGGCAGAGTTGGGGTCAGAAAGTAGCTTCGGGGTATAGATTTTCTTGAGGTTCCTTTTTTGAAATTTGACGGCGTTTGCTCCTGACGAAGCGGCAATTTCCATCAATCTCTTCGCCACTTCAATGTCACCATTGTGGTTGATGCCGATTTCGGCAATGATATAGACTGGCTGACCATTGCCCACGTAGGAGTTCCCAATTTTTATTGTTTTAGGTTTTACCATCTAGCGTTCTAGCAGGCTATTCTTTACCAACGTAGAAGTAGGTATTAAAAACCGCCCGATGACCTTTAAGAAGTGTTCCCCCTTGATGGATGCCACGGGTGTCGATCAGGAGCACTGTTCCCTTTTTACCAGTAATTGCCACCTCTTCAAAACCCGCCGCTTGGGCTTCTTCATCGGAGACATCGGTATTGTGTGCTGTGTAGGCTCGGAAAAGTTTAGAAACCAGCTTGTCAGTGAGCTTGTGGCTGCCTTTGAGGTAGGTGTGGGGGCCGTTATATTTATTGACGTCGTTTAGATAGATGAAAGTTTTGTATTCCTCGACGTGGGAGTCAACATGATAGCCACGGCAAGGGATTTTAGAGACCTGGTTATATTGAGAAATGACGGTATGCAGTTTAAGTTTTTTTTGATAGTAAAGTTCGCCAATATATTTGAGAAATTCATTGTTGGCAAATTCCCCCGCTTCTTTTATTTTCCGACTGACGTTGTAAAAGCGAATGATTCCGGTGTTTAACAGGTTTTTATCATAGCCGAATTTGTCCTGCGAAAGTGAGGACTCCGGGATTTTTTTCTTTCGATAGTCCCCCACATAGCGCATTACTTTTTTGTAGGCGGAGTTGACCCAAGTGTCGGGATATAGATCGGTGACGACGGCAAAGCCGTTTTCCAGAAGGTCGTTGAGGACTTTTGCCGTATCGATTTCTTTACCCTTGGCGTTGTAAAAAGTTTTAAAGTTTGAAGAGCCCCTAGGCAAGAACCTGTGGTCTTTTTTCTGCAATCGCCACTTAAATAACTGATAGTTATTGTTGAGTATCTGCCGCCATTTACTAGGCAGAAGTTTATGAACCTCGGTCATCATATCGCTTTTAATCTTAAACCAAAGCTCGTTGGGATTCAATCTGATAACTGGTCCGGTATTGACAATCTGTTATATTCAATTAGACTTTAGAGGCAAAAATGTATAAAGGCGGAAAAATTGTTTCATTAATTCCTGCCCGGGGAGGATCAAAATCCATCCCATATAAAAACATAAAGCTCATGGCGGGCAAGCCGCTACTCTATTGGACTTGTAAAGCCGCCAAGGAATCAAAATATATCGACGAAGTCTATGTTTCGACTGAAGATGCTAAGATTAAAGAGGTTGTTCAGAGTTTAAAATTAGGCGTTAAAATCATCGACCGCCCAGCGGAATTTGCCCAGGACACGTCCTCGACTGAATCGGTAATGCTCCATTTTGCGACACTCATAAAGGATTTTAACGTTTTAAATCTGATTCAGGCCACATCGCCATTTACGACCAGCGAGGATTTGGACCAGGCGATTGAATTGTTCTTTGAAAATGGCTGGGATTCAATGCTAACTGGAATACTGTACAAAAAGTTCTACTGGACACTAGACGGCAAGCCGCTAAACTATGACTACTTGCATCGTCCCAGACGACAGGAATTTGAAGGCGTGGTCAATGAAAATGGGGCGTTTTACCTGACGAAGAAAGAAGTCTTAGAGACTTATAAAAATCGCTTGGGTGGTAAAATTGGTGTCTATGTCATGCCGGAAGAAAAGGCGATTGACATTGACGAACCGGCCGACTGGTCTTTAGCCGAAAGCTTTTTAAAAAAACAACTTAACAATGGTAAAAAGAAAGACACAAAAGAGTAAGGTTCTAGCTCAAGCTAAAAAAATTAAAGCGGCCGGCTTTGGGTCGCTCGGGGTCCTTTTTTCGGCGACCGTCTGGTTTGACTCCGAAAAGGGTGAAGTCCAACGCGTTAGAAGCCATGTTGATGGCCAGGGGATTTCGCTTCTGCGCGGGATAGGCCTGAGAATCTGCTTTGTCACTGCAACGGGCGACAATTTCTTGCCAAAATTCGCTGAAAAATTAAACAGTTTGCCTTCGGCTAAATCCGGCAAGTGGCCTAAAGTAGACGTTTTTGTCCAGGCGGCGGGAGAAGGGAAAGTCAAGGTCGTTGGAAATTGGCTGAAAAAACTGGGTCTTGCTTGGGATGAATGTGCGTTTATGGGCGATGATTTGGGCGATTACCCAGTGATGAAAAAGGTCGGTCTGGCGGCTTGCCCTGCCGGAGCGGAGAAGATTATCAAGGACATCGCCCATTTCACAGCATCACGGGAGGCTGGTAGCGGCGCGGTACGAGATTTTTGTAATTTATTACTTCAGGCTAAAAGAGTTGACCCAACTTCCCTACCCCTAAACTGAGAGCAGAAAAATCCCCAAGGCCATAATGACTGTGGCAATAATTTTTTCTTTGATGTGACTCTCGTGGAGAAACTTCCCGCCCAAGATCACAGCCCAGAGGGACCAGAGCCTTTTAACACTGGCGGCGTTGGCCACGGGAGCGTAGAGGAGGGCTTGGGAAACGAGCACGGTGCCAGCAAAGATAGTGATGATTAGAAATATGAGGGTTTTTTCTTTGATGAGAAGATGAGGATTAGCACGCTGTCCACTGCTCGTCACAAGGCTGTAGAGAAGGGTCGTTAGACCGACGGCCGTACTCATTCCAGCTGCCAAAACGAGACCTGAAGGTTTTGATATGGTGATTTTGTCCAAGGGAAAAGAAAAGGAAAATAGGATGGCGCCGATAATGCCGTAGACCACGCCTTTTCTCAAGACAACAGCTTTTATTTTTAGCTCTGTTGATAAAAGATCCGGCTGGAGGAGGACTAACAAACCCAGTGTGGTAATCAGGATCCCGCTGACACCGGCAAGTGTTGGCTGTTCGTGAAGAAGGAGGAGCCGGTGAAAATGACGAGGGGCGGGGTCAAGAGGCACAGTGGAGAAAGTAAAGATACCTCTCGAGTTTGAAGGCTCGGTACCAAGCCACCTGACCAAAAACATTGAGAATTACAGTTCCCGAAAAAACCAGCCAAAAGCCATTTTTTATTTCCGGAAGACCAAAAAGAGATAAAAGGGCAAGGCCAAGAACTCCCGAGGCCAAGAACATTAGCCCCACAAGAAGACTGTCGGCCACCCCGGAACGAAGAATCTTTCGAGCAAGAACGTCATTGATTCCGAGGAGCAGGGTGCCAGGAATCATGAGGAGAAAAAATATCAGCGTCTTGTCTGCCATAACCTTTTTAGTTTCCGAAGAGCATAGTCTGATAATGATTCGGGGTGATAAATCAGACCATCTTCATCATATGGATTTACTGAAGTAATCTTATCAAACCAAAAAAAGAATTGTCGGTCGTCGTCCAGGGATTGAAAACTGAATTTTCGACCGTGACCGCAGAGCCGAAAAGACAAATCTTCAAGATACCATTCTCCCGCCACCTGGTAACTCATTTGTGTTAGTAGTTTTGATAATTTGGCTTTAAATATTGGCTTATTATGCCGCTCACTGAAAAAGCGGCAGATTTTTTTATCATCAATTTTAAATGAAGAGTAATTTTGCAAGCCTTGATTAATTTGCTGCGTGGCTAGATCGATATTGTCGTCGATTGTGAGAGTATTTTTATTGTCAAAAACGCCCACGATTCCCGTGTCTAAATTTTTAGATATAATGCAGGGTGTTCCCGCCAGAAGCGCTTCGCCAATCGCCCGTGGCCCACCTTCACGGTGAGAAGTTAACAGTAAAAATTTTGACTGTGAAATCAATTTTGATATTAGTTCTGAGGAAACGGGAAAATTTCCGAAACTTTCAGTCGGTGAAACAATAAATGATGTATTTTTCATCTCTTTAGTAGAAAATAACCTTTTGGGCAATTCAAAAAAACTCCGGTCAATGTCTTTGGCTTGCCGACTGGGAGTTGGAACGATAAAAATTGTTTTTAACTCAGGTCTTTTCAACATTAATTTTTTAATGATGAAAACTGATTCCTGAATTCTTTTAATTTTTGATGGCCGAGAAATAATGATGATGTCCCAAATCTTAGGGCGTGGGGTAAACCCAAATTCGGGTAGAAGATTAATGTGATTAATATCAATTAGTTTTTCGGTGGGGACATTTGACAGAAATGGGGACTTTGGGTTCGACCAAGAAATGAATGCTTGCCAGGGCTCAAGTGGCCACTCCTTCAGATGTTTCAAGCTGCCCTGAAGATGAACGCCATAAATCCATCTTTTCCCAGAGGTTTGGGTAATGTAGTTTTTAACCTTACGCGATCTCGCCGGTAAACCATATAGGGCTTCGTTATGAGTAAAAGTGACTATACCCGGACTTTTCCTTGCCAGTTTTTTTAATATGCACGGCATCTGATTATTTTAATTGTATGAAACTCCTCGGGCTTACGCCCGAGGTCTCTTTCGTTTTGGCTTCGCCAGTTTCTTTTCTCTCGCAACGCCTCGAACTCACGTTCGTGGTCCTCGCGATTCGAAAATAGAACTTAAGGTTTGGCAAAGCCTAGTGAATATCTTGGAAATGCGGGAAAAATATTTTCGCTCGATAATTAGATATTCCTTGTCGTGGTGGTAGGCTTCGTAGTCGCGAAGTCCGGAAATTTCTGAATCATAGATGGACAAAAGGGCGTTTTTCCTCGGACGGTTGACTGAAAACTCGATCGTTTCTATTAAAGGATTCAGAATGAGAGGTTTTTTTTCCGAGAAATAACCAAACGGAATTCCCCCTTTTAAAGCCCATGACCGGGAGATTTGAAAGCACTGTTGGTGGTGGGGATGATGTCGTTCATTTCCCCACGGTGCATGAGTTATCACATATTCGGGATGCCAATCGACCAAATCTAGGTCACTTGGGCTAGTCTGCAAACGCGGCATCCCTCGATCAGGATTGTTCAGCATCTTGCCTTTAACTTTGAGTCTTAAGCAGGCTTTTTTAAATTCGGCGCTTCGGATTGGATTTGATCCACCTGAGAGGCAAAGGACAATTATATTTTTGCCCCTAGCTACCAGCTGGTGAATTCCTTCGCCAAACCATAAGGACTCGTCGTCCGGGTGAGCTACAACAATAAGAATATCGGCGTTATTTGGCACAGGTATTAACTCAAGTAATTAAATATTTGACGGTAAAACGGTTTGGAAAGGCACTTTTTTCGCCCTTACCGCGAAACAGGCCAAAACGGCATCATTTGGCACAATTGACGGGTCCGTGGTGTTTTTATCAGAAAATTCCATATTAAATTTATCCGCATTTTTTAAAAACATGTGGCTTGGCGGAAAAGGTTGCCACTCAAGTCTCCGGAACCTTTTTTCGATAATATTAAGGGATGGTGGCCTGAGACGGTAAGCGAACGTAATAATTTTTAGGCCATTCTGGCTATAGAAATCGCTAAACAACCGTGGATGCAAAGAATAATAACCCCGGCCAAAATAGCCGGTTAAGGCATCAATGTGAAACACACAACCGTGAGGCTTAAGAAGCAGGAGGATATTTTCCCAAATCCCGGCAATATCAAAACACCAGAATAACGTGCCAGCATCAATAACCCAATCAAATTTTCCGATCAAATTCCGAGGGAGCTTCTTTTGTAAATCGAATTTAAGGGTTGGATTGCCGTCAATATCTATAGTCACCGCTGTTTCGAAGCCATAGGCTTGGCTAAAAGACTTTAAAGTCGTCTGTTTTGCTTGCCCTTTAAATTTAATTCCACACTTTCGATTGAGTGTTTCATCGGTAAAATGAAAAGTGCAATCGCCTAAAATACACAGATTTTTTCCTTCGGGATATTGTTTTCTTAATCTAAGGAGCAGCGTTAGGTCTTGCTTTTCCAAAGCCATAGGGATGGCAAATTAGATAAATTTCAAATTTTGAATATAGGTTATAATCCCATCCGGGTTGGTGAGGAGGATATTTCTTTTCTGACCCAGTTTAAAAACTCCTCTAATTCTCTCAGTCCCCTTTAATAATTGAAATCCCTGACTAGCAAGCAGAGATTTAAGAGTTGACAGTTCAAAATAGGTCAAATGGGGAAATTGAAGGAATGCACGAAAATTTTCCTGGTAGTGATGACGAATATTTTTAATTCCTGGAACGCCAAGATAGAGTAAAGTGTTTGATGTCATAATTTTTTTAAGTTGTGTTAATTCTTTTTTGGGGTCAGGTAGATGTTCAAATACTTGTTCATAAATGACTAGACCTACTTTCTTTTTGCTTTTAAAGAGGACTTTTGATATCTCTTTCAATCCTCCAGCTTTTAGATTAAGACCGCGGGTGGTGATGCCAAAATTGATATAGTCTTGATTGAAATCGCAACCTATTATCTCATAACCGTACTTTCGGAATGGATAAAGTAC
Source organism: uncultured Gammaproteobacteria bacterium (assembly GCA_964609775.1). Lineage (GTDB taxonomy): Bacteria > Patescibacteriota > Microgenomatia > JAMCZE01 > JAMCZE01 > CAZNUP01. The sequence continues at coordinate 78,275 of CAZSSJ010000002.1, read as the reverse complement.
GCCTCCAACACCACAACCAATTTCAACAATGAGTGTGTTTTTAGGAGGTAGCAAAGAGTTATTGAACATATAGTGGAAAATGTCTTGTCCTTTTTTAGATTCTAAACGGAAATATTCTTCTTTTGGCAAATCCCTACCCCGGTCTAACTGCTGGTAGAGATTTTGATAAAAGTTTGACAAAGATTTTTCCGTCAATCTTTGTCGCGTATAAACCAGCGAGCAACAGAGGCAAATGACCACAAGATGCGGCAGGGCGTACATGTCCTGTTTAGCCAAGATTGTAAATCTATGACTGGCACAGGAGGGACAATTTATCTCCTGGAATTTATAAATTCCGGATGATAGCCGTCTAAGAAGTTCCTTTCTGGCCCTTTTTCTGACCGGGTTTAGAGGAAAAACTGATCTGACTCCAAAGGCCCTGTCTAAGTACCGGACAAGGTGGTTAGTACTCTTTTTGACGTCCAAGTTGGCGCACCTCCCAGTGGGTTTCCTGATAAAGAAATCCTAGTCTGTTTTTACGGAAACTGAGGTGTGTCAAATCCCTTTTGGTGTTAACGATCTTGAAGGAAATTTCACAGTTTTGGTCGGTGAGATTATCTTGTCCGTGGCCGATCATTATACTGATCGTGTAGTCGCCTTCTTTAAATATGGATGTGGGCAGGAGAACCTGTTCAAAATATTTACCTACCCGACGCTTCCGACGCAGTTCTGGGGAGTTGTCAGTATCATAGATATAAAGAAGCGGTGATCCTTCCGTAGCGACGAGAGCGGCAAGGACTCCATCCCTGATTTCCTGAGTAATTTTAGCTTCTAGATTGAGGTTAACATTTTCTCCCATCTCTATTTGAGAAATAGCTTTCCCGTTTTCGTCAGTTAACCACATTTTAGAAACATAAAATGGGACGGACGGTTTTTTCGGAATCTTCCAAATATTGTTGACTGATTTTCTTTTCGACGATAAGTATTTGGTGACGACCTCGGCGGTTTCGCCGAAAGCGACAGTCTGCCCTTGTTCAAGCAATAAACACCGGTTGCAAAGAGCGTTAATTGCACCCATGTTGTGACTGACAAATATTATTGTCCTGCCTTCCTGCTGGGTAATTTCGCGCATTTTTCCCAAACTCTTTTCTTGAAATTGGGCATCACCAACGGAAAGGACTTCGTCAACCAGAAGTATTTCTGGTTCCAAATGGGCGGCGACGGCAAAGGCAAGGCGCAAATACATCCCTGAAGAATAACGTTTCACTGGCGTGTCGATGAACCTTTCGACTTCGGCAAAAGCGACTATCTCGTCGAATTTTCTTCTTACCTCTTGGCGGCTCATGCCTAAGATAGCACCGTTGAGAAAGATATTTTCGCGGCCTGTTAATTCCTGGTTAAAACCAGTTCCAACCTCCAGAAGGCTAGCTACACGACCACGCAGTCGAGCTTGACCATAGGTTGGAGGAGTGATGCGAGACAGAATTTTAAGCAGAGTGCTTTTACCAGCACCGTTTTTCCCGATGACTCCAACAACTTCGCCTCGTTTGACCGAAAAAGAAACGTCTTTAAGAGCCCAAAATTCATTTTTTTCAAGAATTTCGCTAAAATTTCCCCACACCCCCCAAAGCTGTTTGGGAAGCGAAGACAAAGACGCAATGCTGTCCCGTAGCGTGTAATAGCGCTGTTCTTGGCCGAGACGGTACTTTTTAGATAGATCACTGACTTCAATAATATTGTCCATAGCAAAAGTCTAAGCGACGTCAGCAAAGAAAGCTTCGGTCTTGCGAAAATAGTAAAGGCCGAGAGAAAATATGACGACCGAAATCGCAAAGCCTAAAGAGATGAGAAAATAATTTATTGGTTTGCCCGAATAGAGGGCACGCGCTGTTTCGATTACTGAGGTCAGAGGATTGAGAATCAGAAGCCATTTACGGTAGTCCAAGATAACACTTATTGGATAGATAATGGGAGTAACGAAGAGCCCAATTTGGATGAAAAACGGCAGGATATATCTGACATCGCGATATTTGACATTAATCGCTGATGTAAATAAACCGATTCCCCCAGCAGTGAGAATTAAAGTAAGCAACAACACTGGGAGAACTAGCAGGCTGGTAAATTGAGGAAAATACCGGTAGTAAACCATTACTAGTAATAGCATCAAAAAGGAAATTAGAAAGTCAAGCCCGGCTGTCACAATTGAGGAAAGTGGAATAATCAGGCGTGGAAAGTAGACTTTTTTGATGATGTTTTCACTGGCGACCATGCTTTGACTTGCCGCCGTAACACTATTTGAAAAAAAGCTCCAAAAAACCAATCCAGTAAGAACAAATAACGGGTATGGGATATGGTCAGAAGGGATTTTGGCAATTTTTCCAAAAAAAATGCTAAATATTCCAGTCGTAACTAGAGGTTGAAAAAGAGCCCACGAGATGCCTAAAACTGTTTGTTTATAACGGACTTTAATATCTCGCCAGGCAAAGACGTAAAAAAGTTCGCGATAATGCCAGATTTCTTTAAAATCTAGATTGAAGACACTTTTTGGTCGAATGATTATTTCCATAAATCTATTTTATGATTTTTTGCCACCAAGGACAAACTGGTTGGCGAATTGTTGCCGCCTGATTGACCCAGTGAGCCAACGACAAATAATTTTAGATAGGATGGTACCCTTACTATCCACCAGCACGTACATTAAATAGGAGGTAAATACTAAGACCGGCATCGATATCACAAAGACGAGCATAGCTGCAACAGGATAGGTAAAATAGTGAGTCAAAATAATTAACAGTAGACTGGATAAGGAACCAATCACTATCAAATGAAGCAAATACATAGAAAACGATATTCTGCCCAAAAAGATAAATAGTCTGTTTGAAAATAAGTTTTGCAGCGCTGTCCAATTTAAAAGAGTAATCATGAGCATTAAAGCCCCTAAGATGTGATAAAAGGTGTAGGGATAACGATCCAAGATAAACAAGGGGGCATAGATTGTATTTCTTATTGGGGCTCCACTGGGACAGGAACTTAAATATAAACCAACAAATCCCAGCAATAGAAGACAAATTCTTTTTAAATCTTTATTTAGTTTAACTGTGTATCTTTTAAGACTATATAGGTCGGAGAGAACCAAACCAAGGATAAATGGAAGATAGTATGACCTTAAAAACCATAAACTAAGAATGATATAAGCCGCATATCGATACCTTCTTTGTCGAAAGATAAATAACGTCGTGAATACAATTATGGATCCAAAAAACTCATAACGCATCGTCCACAATATGTGATTAAATCTAACATCACCAAAAAAGAGCACTCTAATAAATGCGGTATTTAAAACATCTATTAGATTGGTATCAAATTCCCAATATCTTGATAGCCACCAAGTCGAATAACTTATCTCTCCGGCCTGTTTGTTAAAGAAAAATGAAAATTTCATGAATAAGTAGGCCAACAGGACAGTAAAGGCAACCGGAATCACTAGCCGGAAATATCGTTTAATTGCTCCGGACACAATTACCTCTACACGTAGAGTTTTGAAATAGTTGTATGAGAGGACAAAGCCGCTAAGAACAAAGAAAACAGCGACGGCAAAGTTGCCATTATAAAAAAAATTAATAGGGCTACTAGCGATAGCCGATTCTAGCCAGGATAAGGTATGAGCCTGGGTTATCTTTCCGTTATACAATGCCGGGAAAAAGGATACGGCAAAATGATTAAGGACGACAATGAACGCAGCGATGCCTCTTAACCCCTCTAGATAACCTATCTTACGCATCTTTAGAAAGTATATTATAGCTGGGCGATTTTTTGAAGTAATAAGCGACCAATATTCTTGCTAGTATAGAAAGAAGCAGCCCTTAGTGCGTTATGACCCAGGGTTTCGCGTAGCTTGGGGCTTTCCTTCAGACTTATTATCGCCCTAGCTAAAGCAAGCTGATTACTTTGTGTTGTTAACAAAACTTCTTTTCCCGAAACAAAAGCTCGCCGCATGGCAGGTGTGTCAGCACAAATTACCGGCTTGCCCATGGCCATTGCCTCTACTACCTTATTTGGTATAACCATGTTGGCCTTTAAATTCTGGCCAAACGGTCCTCCAAGATAAATATCACAGCCACTGATAAAATCTGGCAGGCGTTGGTAATTTACTCGATCAAAAAAATAAATATTTTTCAAGCCCTTCTTTTTTACTAATTTAACACTCATGTCTTTCTCTCGCCCGTAGCCTAAAAGGCGAAAATTTATATTCACGTTCTTAAGTTTTTGCGCTGCTGCGATAATAGTCTCCACCCCCTGAAGCGGGAGGAAAGTGCCGTGCCAACCGACGATACAACTATCACCATTAATCGCTTTTTGCGGTTTAAAAATACTTTCGTCAAAACATACAGGAATACAGGCAATTTTATCCACCTTAACAGAAAACTCTTTAGCAAAATATTGTTGGTTATCGGAAGTATCGACCAGAACTTTATCTGATAGCAGGCAACTTAACCAGTCGACTAGCCAGTAGACTAAAGCCTTCAAAGAATGTTGAGCAACATCCTGGCGGTCATACACAAGGTTTAAATACATAGAAGTAAAAGCGTCAAAAACTAACTTTCGGTGAAAAATTTTCGCTAAAGCCCAGGCAAGGGGCACATCTGTGTGCCCAGGAAAACCAACAATAATCACATCCGCCCCTGTGCCATAGCGGAAGTATTTTGCAAGAAGACAAAAGTATCTTCCTTGAATAAACGGCACTACAGCATTGCATTCAATTACGTTAACACCATTTCTCCGTAAACCAAGTATGAGGTTGCGATTTCTAGAATGAAAGGGTCGGTAGTAGCCAAAATAGCAGACTGTCATATGCTTTTCAGAATGGAGATTTCTTTGTTAATCATTTTTTTGATATTGAAGCGGTTGATGATTGTCACTCTGGCTTGCTCCCCTAGTTTTTTTGCCGTTTTTGGATTATTTAAAACCTGTTGAATCTTTTTCTGAAGATCTTTCGTTTCTAAGGAGGCTAGCAATCCATTTTTTCCATCTTCTAAGACTCCCGAAATGCCAGGAACCCTGGTCCCTACACAAGCACATTGGCAGCTCATTGCTTCGAGAAGAGTTTTTACCGGAGCCTCCGCTAAGGAGGGTTGAACATAAACATCAGCAGATTGATAATATTTTGGCAACTCTAGGTGGGGGACCACATCAATAATTGTCATATCCACTGCCAATCGACCTGCTTGCCTAACTAAAGTCTCCTTTAAAGCTCCCCGACCAATGATGATTAAATGTGGTTTTGGGCTAATGTTGGCAACGGCAGCGATAAGCTGCCCATAGTTTTTTTGCTCTTCTAGCCGACCTACAGAAAGGATAACTTTTTGGCTGTTTTTTTTGTTATGCAATGCTGGCCTAAAGATGGTGACGTCCACGCCGTTGGGGATGTTCGTAATTTTTGTTGCACTTCTGAGCGTTCTGGCAAATTCGGCCATTCTTTCGTCGGCGACAAAAATATGGTTTGCCAACCTAAAACTTACCTGCTCTAAAAGTTGAATCAATGGAACCAGGAAGGGTTTTTTTTCGATAACCGCCCATTTTTTATAATCATAGTTGTAATTGAAGACGAACTTTTTGTTAAATAGAATTTTCCCGACAATGGCCGGGGGCGTGGAACTTAAATGAAAGCATCGGAAGACGTCGCATGTGGTGAAATCTTTGCGCTTGACTAACGGGAGAGCTAGGGAATAGAAGTAGCGATGAAGGGGAGAGTCCTTATAGCTAAAGACAATAACTTTTTCAAAGCTCTGTCTATAGACATTGAGGTAGTATTTTTGGAAACGTTCCTTTTGGCCATGAAGCTCCATGTCTTCAAGGCTGCTCCCCATCGGCAAAAGAATTCCAAGTGTCATAATTTAGACAAAACGAAAACGTGGTGATATAAGTTTTCTTTCGGATAAAAGGATTTAATAATTTTTAATTGGCACGCTGTGATACATTTTTCAACTTTTTGGTAGGAAACACCTTTTCTTCCAATTTCCCAATAATGAGGACTGTTCAGCCCGAATTTCGGAAAAAATCGGTCAGACATAGCAAATTTTCGGAATAATTCAAGCTTAGGAATGAACGGGATCAACTTGGCGCCAAAATAGACAAAGGTGCTATAGGGTTCAGGTAGAAAGAGAAGAATATATTTTTTACTTACTCGTTTCATTTGCAAAAGGGCAATTTTGAAATCGGAAAAAGGAAGATGCTCAAGAACTTGAAAACAAGTGACAACGTCGAAAGAATTGGCTTTGAGGGGAATTCTACGTACGTCTCCAATAAAATCGGGCTTTAATTTAGGGTCAACATCTAAAGTTTTAATGTCTGTTCCTATGCCTCTGACGACAAAAGACAAGAGCCCGAAACCCTTACAGATTTCAAGTACGTTGGCAGGTTTGGGATTGACGGTTTCTTTAATTTGGACGTAAAAGCTAGCCCATCGCGAGCGCGATAGATAGTCAAGATTTGTGTAGTGACGATTCATATAGTCTGAGGTGATCTTGAACTGGATCGACCTGAAATTTTTTGATCAATTTTTCGGTGTCTTTTTTGATCTGTTCAGAAAGACCGCTCCTTTTTGCCATTCCCTCTTGGAGGGCTTGCCAATAACTTTGCGTATTTGGTTGACTTACGGTTCCGTAGCGGCCACTAACTACTATTTCAGATAGGGCGCCAGCATTTGTCGCAACTACCGGTGTCCCAACAGAGATTGCGTCCAGCGCTGCCCTTCCGAAGGGCTCCGGCCAGACAGAGGGAACAAGCGCTAGGGATGACTCCCCGACTGACCTTAGATAGCTCTTGTAAGGCAATTGGCCAAGGGTTCTGATGTTTCGATGTTCGATATCCAGCTTGTCACGACCAGCAAAGATAAGTTCCCAATCTGGATAAAGTTGAAAGAATTTTGGAAGGATGATTTTTAAAATTTCCTTTCCTTTGCCAAGTGTGTATCTGCCGCCGAAAAATAATTGTTTTTTCTTTTGATAGTGGACTTTTTCAAAAGTCACTGGGTTATAAATTACTATTGTGTTATCAATGCCAAATGTATTGTATAACTTCTGTTGGGCAATGCTGATACAAACGACTTTATTAGCTTTTTTTAGAATATGACGATAAAGAAGGCGAAGAGGATATTGGTATAGCCCGACAAGATAGGCATAGAGATATCTTAAAACTGTCTGTTTCTTGTATTTTCTGACGAAAAACGGAATGTCCTGCTGAAAGTAGTTTTTGAAAGTACAGTGTTTCTTGCCCCGAAGAAAACACATACCCAAGTCACAAAGGGCTCGATAGTCCCTAACGGTAACTAAAAGTTGCTTTTTAAAAAAAAGACTACTCAAGTAAGCTCCTACTAGGGAGTTCTTTCCCTGAGCGTGAATCAAGTCAATCTCTTCCCTCTGAAGGCTTCTGATAATTATTAAAGTGGAAAGAAAAAACCAGAAAATATTTGTTGTCAGCAAAGAGGGAAAGACTTTTCCTCGTGAAGAATATAAACCTTGGGCAGGTGAAACTAACTTGATCTCGACCCCGTGTTTTTTTAAACCCGCCGCTAACAGCTGGACACTGACCTCTGCTCCACTGAAATCTGTCCTGGAATCTAAGTTTGGTAGATAGTCTACGATATATGCGATTTTCATTATCAGATGGCGCTACATTTTTTGACAAACTAATCTGAAACCGATACTTTCAGTTAAGCCACCTTTCATCTTATTTTTTTTCCAAAGTGATAGCTTTTTATACAGCTGCAGTGAAAATCCTCCAGCAATGTCAATTAAGGGAGCATAAGGGCTGTCATAAGTAATACCACTAATATTTAATTGTTTAAACTTACATTTACTACAAAATTTTTTGATCCCGTCAAGCGAATATTCAATTTTATGGTCTGGATCGGTAAATGAGTCCACGCTTACAGACCTTTGCGTCTTTTTCCAAGATGTTTGACTATTAGGGACGGCTAGGAGCAGCAGGCCATCGGTTCTCAGAATCCGGTGAATTTCGCCCATTATCTGCTGGCGACTGGCGGTCCCTAGGTGTTCTAGGACATCCAGGAATAGTACTCGGTCGAAACGTTGGTCGGGGTAGAGCAGCTTGTTGTTCAAATCATGAAATGAGAAGGTAATATTAGTGATCTTGTGTCGACTAGCGAAGGATCTTCCTTGATTAAGACTGGCCTGGTTTGTGTCGAGTCCGTATACATGTTTGGCCTTCTTGGCTGCCTTGAGGGAATTTTGACCGTTGCCACAGCCGAGGTCGAGAACAATATCGTTCTTTGAAAGATAATCAAGATACCAAGGCTTTTCGATTTCGACGAGGTGCTTCGGGTGAAGGGCTTGCGTTGATTTCCCTGTTAGAAAAACGAGCTTTGCTGCAAGTGGAGTTGCTTGCCGCAATTTTTTAAGTAGCACTATAGAAAGCTTGGTGACTGTCATAGGCTAGGAAATGAATGATTTACTCGACGAAGATAGGTTTTGGCAAAGTTGTTCCAGCTAAATTTTTTTGCACTTTGTCTGGCGTTTTTTTCTAAAGACCGTTTGGTCTGTGGTTTATGGTCCAAAGATAAAATAGTCTTCACCCATCGCTGGGAATCAAGATCCAAAAGAAATCCGTTTCTGCCGGTGTCAATAAACTGTTGAAAGACGGGAAGTTTTGCGGCAATAACAATTTTGCCGCAGGCCATTGCTTCTAACACTGATAGTCCGAATCCTTCATTGCTTGAAGAAAAAAGAAAAAAATCGGCAAGGGAAATCATTTTCGGCTTTTCTTCTTCTGAAATATGACCGCAAAATGTCACCCGGTTATCTAGTTGTAAGGACCTTACCATGTCTTGTAGTTGATTTTTTAATGGCCCATCACCGGCGATCAAAAGTATATATTCTTCAGGTAGCGCCTTTACTACTTGAAGTAGAAAGGGGATGTTTTTGCGACTGATTAACTGACCAATATAAAGAAGCGGTTTCTTTCCATGAAGTTTATACTTGGAAATGAAACTCATCGCAGCAAGTCTTCGACCCTGAGGCTCAGACCTGAAGGGCTGACGAGGTATCTTGGGCTCGGAGTTTCTTCTTGGAGCCTGCTCATCCTCGCTGCAGAGCAACGAGGTATTCGCAGGTTCAAGAATAATTTGTTGGTCGACAATTTGCGGAGCAAAGCTAGCAGATACTCCGTAGGGAATGATTGCAATTTTAGATTCCAAAACGCCAAATTTGTTTATTAACTTGCTTTTAGTCACATTGCTAGCAGTGACGATTAAATCGAACTTGTTGGCGATAATGCTATCTATCAAATTATAAACCTTATTGCCTTCAAAATGGTGATAGTGGGCAATGACTAAAATCCGTGGAAAAACCAATTTGAAAATCAAAGCTCCTAGCCCGACGAAGTAGGGAGAATGGACGCGGAGAATATTGAATTTATGCCGAAAGTAAATCCAAAAGAGATGGGGTAAGACTAGAGCGTTGAAAACTATTGGCGGAAAGACTATTGGGGTTAGTAAATAATAAAAGTGCCAATTTTTGTGAGCTTCGTGCTTCTTTCCAAAAGGAAGAATGATGTCGATCTCCACCCCCAAGTCTGCTAGGGATTTGAGCATTTCGCGATCGTGGACCTCGCCGCCAAGATTTGAGTCCGGAGAAATCCCTAGTTGTGGCGAACAGATGCGCATAGGTTTTTACCTTATCTTCGCTAGTGTGTAATTAAGGCAATTTTCAATTCTGGTGGCCCAAAGACCAGAAAACTCTTTGAGTAAAAAGAGTCGCCGACTACCTTCTCCAAGACTGTAGTGGAAGCCCTCCCGACCGGCTAATCTTTCGAAGCCCAGCCCCTCAACCGCATAAAGATTTTTTGTTGATTTTGCCAAAGTGAAAATTGCTCGGGTGCCCGTTTCTAGCTCTTCACTACAGCCAAGATAGATTCTTAGCCCGGCTTGAGTGCAGCGCTGAACGTACCTTTGGGCTAAGGTTATACCGCCCAGCCGGCTGAGTTTAATATTTAGGATGTCGAAGCATTTTTCTCTAATGGCACTTTCCAGATCGGCCGCAGACTGGATGCTTTCATCAAGCATCACCGGCAGATTGGATGCCCGTTTAAATTCTCCGACGATAGGAAAGCCTCCAGAGACCGGTTCCTCAAAAAGAGTCACTCCCCTAGCGCTGGCAAAACTGGCCAACTCTAAGGCGTCTTTTAAATTATATGCCCGATTGGCGTCGAGGTGAATTTTGATCTTGCCCTTGGTGAGGTGGTGAACCTGAACAAGGGTCTTTTTGTCATTCTCTACTCCCGCCCCGACTTTTAGTTTAATCGCGCTTGTGTGTTGAGTTGCTATCTCTTTGACAGATTGTTCCAGATCCTGGTCTTCCATAAAGATTTCGCGAACGACAGAGGGGTTAGGCGGCACGACTAAAATTTTCCCTTTTAGGTCAAGATGAGCGGTGTCTACGGCAAAGGCAAGCGCTGGTTCGAAGGCGGCTAGTCTCTCCAAATCGAGAGTAAATCTATTCTCAAGATATGGCAGTAGTTCTAGATGCGTGGTTTTGTACAGCACCCCTTCGCCCCGACCCTTTGCCCCCTTTTCGTTTTCGACAGTCACATAGACATGCCGGGAATAGCCCAGTTTGCCCCAGGAGAGGCGAAAGGGGACGGGAATGGACTCAAGTTCGTAATTGACTAACTTAACCATGATTTAAAAAGATACCCCAAAGAACGAAACAAGAAAACGCTTTGAAAGAGCGGATAGTCTCCCCGCCTGAGAGCATTTATTTGGGCCAAGGTGGCAAATTTGGCTTGGTCAAAACGGTGGGTTTGGGAAAGGGCAGAGTCAAGGTGATTGTCAACGAGTAAGCATTCCTTTAGATTGGCGACAGGATATTTGGCAGTCAGACGGAGCATTAGGTCGTAGTCCTGGCTATATTTAAACTTTTCGTTGTATCCCCCCAATGTTTTAAGAATTTCCGTTCGAAAAAAGAGAATCGAGTGCTTGAAGGGATTTTTCAAAAGAATTCTTTGCCTGATGTCTTTTGAGGAAAGAGGGAAATCACTTTCCCACAGAAGACTTCCTTGGGCATTGACTCTTTTAAAATTGCTGCCGACGGCCCCGTAGCTTTGGTGAGTGGTCATAAAGTTGTGCTGTTTCTCCAGGCGGTCTGGACGGCTAATGTCATCGGCATCCATTCGAGCGACATAATGAGTACTTACATTATCCAGTTGCTCGTTAAGCCTTCTGGTGAGGCCCAGATTTTTATTTTTGTCTATATATACTATTCTTTTGTCACTGAATTTCCTTATCTGGCTTGATGAATTGTCAGTCGAACCGTCATTAATAATGACAAAAACAAAGTGCGGATAGGTTTGCCACAGGATACTTTCTATGCTCTTGCCAACGGTTCGTTCGTTGTTGTACACGCTCATCAAAACGGTGATATCAGCTTTCATTCAGGGATAATGGTGACGTTGCGATCAGCGTAGAATCTGACCTGCCAGTCGAAATTATTATATATTTCTTTATTTATTAGCGTTACCCTTTCGTTCGGAGAGGTTTTGGTGGCGATGTTTTTGCCGGCCTGCACGGCGATTCGACCATAATTGCTTCCCTGAAGGGCACCGGTGAACCGAAAGCTCAGGGACAGTGAAAAGGCGATGATCAAAAGAGTGGTGGAAGTAAGGAAGAATTTATTTCTTATCATGTGGGTTAAAAAGAGCGCTGCCCCCAGTGAGACGGCAGGGAGAAGATAATAAATCAGATAGTCGTGGCGAAAAGCTGCCTGGCGAAAAAAAATCAGATGAAGGATTCCGAAGAAAAAAAGAACCAAAATTAACGCTTTTCTATGGATAAGGCTGATGATTAAACCTCCGGCGGCGAGTGTGACGAACGGTTTTGTAAAATAGGCCAAGATCCAACTGAGTTCCTTTCTTGCGTATTCGAAAAGGGGAATGTCAGAGCTTCGCAGGACGAAAGAGTTGAGGAATCCCCCGCCGATGGTGCTGCCGGTCACGACATGGTTTTGGAAAAGATGGAAAGCAAAAACACCGATGGCGACAATTGGCAAAGCAGTTATGTTTTTAGCGATTTTGCCAGTCCGAAGTAGTGACCAGAGCCAAATTGTGGGGATTAAATAGTAGCCCGGCCAGCCGGAAAGAGCGGCCAAGAAGGTGGAAAAATAGAGGAGTTTGACCTTTCCTGCGGCATATGAATACAGTCCGAGCAAGACGAAAAACAGCACCGGAATTTCCTGAACGGCCATCTTGCCAAAATAGATATAGAGCGGGGTAACGATCCAAAAGAAGGAGGCAATGACGGCGGTTTTTGAGTTGACGGTTTTTTTTATCAACATATAAAAAGTAAAAAGTGTGCCGACGGAAAAGGCAATCGGAACTAGACGAGTAGACAATTCCGTGACCCCGAATAGTAGATATGACACCCCCAGGGCCCAGATGAGCAATGGGGGGTGATGGGTATGGAAGGAAAAATCAGACACCGAAGGTCTTCCAGAACTGGTCACCTGTGCCAGCTTGGTATCAAGAATTGAAAATCTGACAAGATTTCGAGCCATGTTGCCGTAGAAAGCATTATTAAAATCATGATGGCCCCAAAACGGCTTAGCCACTTGATATAGAAGCATTATTGATGAAAGAAGTATTAAAAAAAGTGGGGCAAAGTCATTTTTTGGCATAGGGAAACAAAGTTAAAATGGTTGGTGCGAAAATAATGGCTAGCGGCAAATAATATATTCCCCAGTAATCCTGCCATTTTGTTTGGATGCCGAAGAAAAAAATAAACAAGAAAAAAGGCAGGAAGGAGAAAAGGGCCAAAAGTGGCAACAGCTTGTCTTTATTTTTGATAAGAAGACTTAGTAGGCCAATTGTAGCAAAGAGCAGAAAGAACCTGAAAGGATGAAGAAAAAAGAAAAAATAGTTCTGCGAGGAAAAACTCAACGTTGGTCTAACAAGGTGCCAGCCCCGATCGATGCCTTGGCGCCACCAGGTGGTCAGCGGGCCGAAATTTTCGAACCTATAGACCTGGCCTAAGTGATAGAATGAATAGAAGAGAATAAGGAGTATGGGTGGAATGACAAGAGGCAACAAATAGCGGCGTCTTCGAAGAAGGAAACACACAAGGGCGAGCATCGCTAGGTGGAAGACAAAAAGTTCACGAGTGAAAATTGAAGTCATAAAGAACATTCCAGCAAAAAGTTTTCTGTCATAAACCAAAAACGCAAGGGCGATGATGAAAAAGCAGACGGCCCACCATTCTACCTGAAATATGGTTATTTCTGTCAATGGCAAAATAAAATAACCAACCAAAAGATAGGGAGAGAAAAGTGCATATTTGCCAATTATTCTTTGGGAAAGCTTAAAACTTGCAAAAAGGGTGGCGCTGAGAAGAAAAATAAAAATGACATAGACACCTACTCCCGATGGTCCTGGTAAAAGTGACCAAAAATAAAAAATAAACGGTAGTTTCCAACCCCAGATTTCACCGGGAAGATTGTCTCTGGTGGCATCACCAACGACTGACTTGCCAAGAGATTCATAATATGGTTTGCCCGCCCTAAGTTGGTAATAAGTTCGTAGATAGGCTTTCATATCCGTTGTGTAGGTTTCGAGTTCTGGCTCCTTAGAAACGTCGGCAATGAGCAGTTTGGCTTTGGTAATGTTTTTGGATTCCAGGTTGGGAAGACCAAAAAGAATCAAAATAATGGCAAGGCCGGCCGAGAAAATTTTAAACATTTTGATATGCCCTGTAGATCTTCGAGGCGATTTCGTCCCAAAGGTAGTGCCCCTTGACAAAATTGTAACCGTTTAGACCGAGTTTTTGACGATCCTTGCTGTCAATCATTCTGAAGATTGCGGCCGCGAGTGAAGAAGAGCTTGCTGGCGGGACGACTTCACCGCAATGGGCTGAGTTGACAATCATTTTACAATCACCAACATCGGTGACCACAACGGGCAATTTGGCGGCCATCGCCTCAAGAAGAGTTAATGGTAGCCCTTCTGATAGGGATGGCAAAACGAACAAGTCACTTGATTTATATTCTTTTATCAAATCGTCCCCAAATTTGTTTGTGACTAAAGATAGCTTGACTCTAGGATCAGTGCGCTGTATTTCCTCCACTGCTTCCTCAAGATACTTGACGCCCTTGACGGGATCGGCAATTCTCCCCACCCAAAGAATCTTAAACTTGTGGGGATCCTTATGCTCCTTAAACTTATCGAACAATGTGGTATCGACACCGTTAGGGACAACGGCCAGTTTTTTGGCAGCTACAGGAGCGATGATGGTGCTTTTGGCAACTGTCGTCAACAGATCATAAGGGAAGTGATGAACAAAAAACTCCCAGATTAACTTGGGAATTTTGAAGGTGTTTAGGACTGCGCCACCGAGCAAGTTGACCCCGGCGCCGTGGAGAGTGTAGACAAGCTTAGTGCGAGGACGAAGTAGTCTTAACAACGGGAAGAGGACAAATTGATAGGCGTGGGCGTGGATGATGTCATAATCGTGGGTCAGTGGCCAAGATAAGCAGAAGAGGAGAAACAAACTCCGGCCAAAGATATCAGGAAAAACGAATGGCTTGCCCAACCGGCGAATAACCAATTTGTCAGAAAAATACTTTTCCTCATCCGGGTGAGTTTTACCGTCGTTGACAAGATTGGGGACTAGAATATCTATTTGACAATCGTAATTAGTAGTTAAACGTTTAGAAACCTCCCAAATATGTTTTTGGCCACCGCCCCAAATTGGTGTCCAAGCATCAGTGAGAATTACTATTTTCATATCCGTATCCACTTTCATGCTATCGCTTTGTTCTGGACACGTTTCCTGTAAAGACGCTCTGTTTGCTTTGCGGCTTCATGCCAAGAGTAGTGGGCGGCGAGGGCAGCAGCTTGTTTGGCCTTGGTTAAATATAACTTTCGAGAGGTTAAGAGCTGGTCAATTTTCGAAGCTAAATCGTGGTGATTTCCGGCTGCAAACAGCAGTCCTCCTTGGCCAGTCCGAGTCACTTCCGTGACTATAGGAAGACGAGCGGCAACATAGGGAACGCCCAGCGCTGCCGCCTCCATTAAAGCAATGCCAAAGCCTTCTACAGTCGAGGGGTGCACAAAAACTTGGGACTTATTGACCACTCCGAGAACGTCTTTGTGGTCTTTAACAAATCCCAAAAAATTGATATTTTTTGCCACCCCGATTCTTTTGGCCAGGTTTTTTAACTTTTGTTCCTCCGGCCCTTGGCCAATAATGCTAACGCTGAGGTCGGGATGCTTTTGGACGAGAATTTGCCCGGCTTTAATCAACTCGTCGAGGTGTTTATAGGCAACTAAGCGGCTGACGGCTGAGAGGGTGGTCTTCTGACCATTAGTTTTAATTGCGGATATCTCCTTTGGTTCAATGCCACAATAGATAACGGTAATTTTAAGCTCGCTTACGCCCTTAGACATGAGCTTACGCTTCGTTGTCTGGCTGATGGCAATGTAGTGAACGTTTGGCATCTTGAAAAGTATCCAGTCTGAGATATTACCAAGAATGCCCACTAAACCCACTTTGGCGACCCAACTTCCTTGGAAGACGTCGGGGTACCAAAAAACGATTGGCTTTCTTTTAAGGAGTCCCAAAAGGGCAGCAACTGGATAGGTGGCGGAGTTCGAGCCCTCGACCAGATCAAAGTCAGTTCCAAGTCCTTTAATGATCGCTTTGAGGGTAAAAAGGATCCTATTGGGGATTGAAGAGAGGGAAGCATGATACCATGTTTCTCCTCCGGTGGGACGGGTAATGACTTCTAGTTCTACTCCCCTCTTTTTAAGGTATCGGCTGACATAAAAACAGCGCGCTTCAACTCCCCCCGTTATTTCTCCGGCCGAAGTTGCGGGGAAAAACTCAGTGATCCACAAAATTTTCATTACTTTTTTGTTTTCGATTTGATGACATTTTCCAGAGCTATTTTTCTGACAATCTCGGTTATTTCGTGACGGAGATTCTCGATCATAATATAGAGTCTAAAAACAAGGTAGAAAATGATTACAATTGAGACATAAACGACCAGGTCTGCTCCTCGACCAATTCCTAATATTTTAGCCAGTTGCGACGTTTGCTCGGGGAGAAAAATTCCAAAAATTGCTGCCACGAAGAGGATCGACCAAAAGGCGAATTCTAAGGGTGAGAGTTGGCCGCCACGGAAGCGCAATATCACCCGGCTGAGAGCAAAGAGCAGAAAGATCGATAGTAGCAATTGAATTAGTGTCACTTAGGAAAAAAGCCTTAAGAGCATTTTAACTCCAATCGACAAAGCATTCCAATTACCCTTTTTGTCCTGGCCTTTTGACAAACTATAATCAGTGTAGATTGCCTGAATGGCGACTTCTTTAAAAGTTAAATGATTGCGTTTTATCTCTCTAAAAAATTCACTGCTGACCTCCATGCGGTCAGTCATAATTTTAATTTCTGAAATTGCCTCCTTATTAAAAGCCCGCAGACCGGACTGGGAGTCTGTTGTCCAGACACCATAGAAAATATAGGTTAACAGGTCGCTCAGATAGTTGAGCACTTTTCGATCCAAAGGCATCGCAGTTTTGGTCAAAAGCCGGCTGCCGATAGCCACATCTGCTCTCCCCTTGTCGATTGTCCGGATGAGTTTTAAGGCGTCTTTCGAAGTGTGTTGACCATCCGCGTCGAAAGTGACCAAAATGTCATAATCTCTTTTCCTGGCAAACTCAAAACCGGTTCCCAAGGCCGCGCCAAGACCGCGGTTGGCGACGTGGGAGACCACAAAGACATTGTTTTTAAGCGCTATATCTTTAGTCGAATCAGAAGACCCGTCGTTGACGACAAGTACATCAGCCGGGATGTTCTTTAACACGTCGGATAGGACGGAGAGCAAGGTAGCTTGTTCATTAAAAGCAGGGATGACAACTAGGATTTTTGGCACGTGTCAACTGACCCAGTAGCCTCGGGTAAAAAGGATTGTCAATGCGGCTAATAATAGTGTAAAAAGCGTCACGATGCCAACTTTAACAGAGTTATTTTTGATTATAGCTAAACCGATAAAGATCGGGAAAATTGACAATAGATAGCGGGGCATGGATGACAGAGTGCCGGAAAAGCTAGGGAGGAGAAGCGCCAGGAAGGAAAAAATGAGGTAGGGAGCGGGCATTTTTTTCCTGAGTGTTAAGTAAAGCACTATGATGAGGCCAAAGATGAAAGCAGCCAACTCGAGTGCGGCAATCCAATAGTCATAGTGGGCAGGACTCGCGGTGGTTAAGATTTTGATGTAACGGTAAAGCACTTGCGGAGGAAGGACTAAGGACTCAAGAGAATTGGCCCTGGCGTTTTTGAAGGCTCCTTGGCCGGTTAGAAAATAGAACGGATTGCCGAAAGTTAGTGTTAAGTAGGAGATATAAAGTCCGATGCCGCCTCCAGCAAGAATCCCCCACCAGTTTCTTGGTCGAAAAGCGACCAGCACCGGAGTAAGAAAAGCTCCGACTAACCTGGTTCCACCGGCAAGAAAAGAGAAAAGCCCGGAAAGCCAGCCGGTTTTGAGAAAAGTGAGCAAGAGAAAAAGAAGAAAGAGCGACTCGGTATAGACGCTGCCGAAGAAAAATGAAGTGGGAAAGGCGAACAAAAAGATGACCGCCCAACGGGCTGTTTTGTTGTCGAAGTCACGGCTGACAAGCTGAAATAAAGTTATGCCCGCAAGCAAAATGGCCAAATTGGAGATCACCAGACCGGAGAGAAAGTAGTTGCCGGTAAGGAAACTGCCCAGTTTTATCAGGAGCGGAAAGACGGGGAAAAAGACCTGGAGCCCAGAGCCGTGATAGCCGTTTTGGGCAATGTCCAGATAGTGCACGCCGTCGAAGTTTCCCCACTGCCACAGCCACTGAGGAAAGCCAGAGGCGATGAGCATCTCGTCAATTTTGGGGAAGCTGGCTTTGAAGGTCAGGATGGAAAACCCCGGCAGGCCAAGGAGAAACATCGCCAGGCGCCAAATGACAAAGACGGTGATGACAAAGCTATTTGTTTTTAAGAACTTTCTCATAGACAGCGATTGTTTCCTTGGCGGTTTTATCCCAGCTGAATTTGGCCGCCTGAGCAAGACATTTTGGCGTGTACTTATCCCTGGGAGAGCTGACCACCGAGGTAATAGTGTGGGCAAATTCAGCTACGTTAGTCACGTCTGTATAGATAGCAGCGTCCCCGGCCACTTCAGGAAGGCTGCTGTTTCGTCCGCAGATCACCGGAGTGCCGCAAGCCATGGCTTCCAAGACCGGCAGACCAAAACCTTCATAGAGCGATGGTTGAATGTAGGCGGAGGCGAGATTATAGAGGCCGACGAGGTCGCTTGTTTCCACGAAACCGGGAAGGATGACGGCGTTTTTAATCTTGAGCTCTTCGATCAACCTCCGGATATTTTCTGTCTCTAAAAGATCTTTTTTAAAGAAAGCTCCACCGGCAAGCACGAGGGAAAAGGTTCCCCCGAGAGAAGTTTTTTTAAACTGCGCAAAGGCCTCAAGCAACATGGGAATATTTTTATTGGCGTTGACGTCACCAACATAAAGCAGAAACTTTTCAGGTAAGGCCAATTTATTTTTAACGGTCTTTAGCTGGGCCAAGCTGGTTAGCTTCCGGAAACTTTCGCCTGCTGCTTCGTAAGTAACTATTATTTTTTCTGGTTTCAAACCAGTTATGTTGACAATGTCTTTTTTAGAAGCCTGGGAAACGGTGATGACGGCCGAAGAAGTTCGGAGGATATTTTTCTGGACTTGCCACTTAAGATGGCCTCTTGGTCCTGCAGGGAAATATTTCGGAAGAACTAAGGGTGTCAAATCATGAACAGTGATAACTGACTTACCTAGTGTTATTGGTTGTGTCAGAAAGAAGAGGTCAAAATAGGGATAATGGATCAGGTCGAAATTACTGGCGTTTAGCACCGGGTATGTCGGGGAAAGCCAATGCACCCCCACCCCAGCATTCTGCAAGGCAATATATAAGTGATCAGCGTAAGTACCGACACCTCTTATCAAATTCCCCGCATTCGGTGGCCGGACAAAACCAAGGCGCAAGTTAGGTCACTCTCCCCTCTTTGATGTCAATTGATTTAAAGTATGCAATCGGAAAATTGAGGGCGGAAAAGAGGGCCCAGATAAATCCTGGAAAGCCGTCGAGAAAGCCCAAGTGACGAAAGTAGATGAGCAAAAAACCTTGCAGAGGGTCAAAAAGCGGTTTCCACAAAAGATTTGTCAGCAGGCCTCCGGTAACATTGTGAGCGGCTAGATCAGTGTAGCGGTTGAATCTTTCAATGTAGCGGCCAAAAGTGGGGTCGGCATAGTGCAAAATGGGATTTTTTAGATAGCCGATCTTACCTTCAACGACTGCTTGCTCATGAACGCTCCTACAAGGAAGGCGGCCTTTAGTCCGGCGATAGAGGCGCAGAGTGTAGTCGGGATAGGCCCCCCCTTTAGTCAGAAACTTACCAAGGAAGTAATTTTTTCTGGGAATCCAAAAACCATTTTCATCGGGATCACTATTCATTGTGAAATCAATTTCTTTCTTAAGCTCGGGAGTGACAACTTCATCAGCGTCCAGTTGCAAAACCCAATCACCTTTCGCCGCGTCGATGGCTTTTTGTTTATTGATGTGGAACATCGGAGGATTATCTGTGACGATGATCCTGGCTTTGAACTTTCGGGCAATAGCGATGGTTTTGTCAGTGGAACGACCGTCAACAACGACAATTTCGTCAGCCCATTTGAAAACGGCTTTGAGGCAGCGATCAATATTTTGTTCCTCGTTGAAAGTGGCCAGGACAACGGAAAGTTTCATTGGTTGTTAGATAACAAGCAAGATTAATACTACAACAAACGACCCGAGAGACATGAAATCGGCTATCTGGCGCACCGGAGTTTCCGCGAACTTAGCCGTCAACACGTGCTTACCTTTAGAGACGTCGACGTATATAAGTCCGCTCTGGTCAACGTCAGTTTTCAAATTGGTGTCCCCGGTGATTTGGAAATCGGTCTCCAAACGCAGAACTTTACCATCAAGAGCAATTTGCCATCCGGGAAAATAGAGGGTGTTGAGGCGAATTTTGGTCTTTTCCGAGGCATTGATGAGGTACTTTTTACCTGCAGACTTTTCTGTTTGCTTGACGATGGTGGCTTTTCCGGAAACGACCTGGATGGTGTCGGGGAAAGGAATGAATTTTGAGCTGGCGCGAGTGACAGGGGTAAACTCGCCAAGATGGGTCGCGGAACCACTGTAGGAAAGAAATTGGGAATCAGGAAGGAAAACTTGCTGATTAATGCGCAAATGGTGGCGATTGGCAATGAGCACTCCGAGAATAATGACAGTCGCCAGGAGCGTTTTCAGTCTTTTTCCACTTTGGTCGACGACAACGCCTGAAACAGCAGCCAGAGAAAAGGTGGTGATGCCCAAAAGCCGCCAGGGGTAGTCAATCGTTGAGAGTCCCGGAATGTTTTTCCAGAGGATTCGACTCAAGGGACTTTCGAGCATTAAGAGCACCGCAGCGGCAAAAAGGGTTAAAAAGAAAATCAGCTTGGCGAAGTGTTTATCTTTCTTCTTGAAGATAATTATTCTGATCAAGATTACCAGTGAGAAAATCAGTACAAGAAGCTGGCCGAGTCCGATTTGAAAACTCATGGCGTCAGCTGGACCAAGGAAAGAAAAGCCATAGTCCCAGGGTGAGCGGAGGAACTGCCAAAAATAGACGAAGTGATTCTGATAATAACTAATCAATTCGTCAAAGCGGATGTATTTTTTTTCTAGAAAGTCCGGGACGTAGATAAAGGCAGAGATTAAAAATCCAAAGATGGTGCAAAGAAAATAGTTGATTAGTGCTGACAGTTTTTTGCTTTGACAGAAAAGGACTAATGAATACAAAAAGGCTAATGGCAAGAAGATGAAGGCTACCAGATTATGAGACAGTAGCAAAAGGTTGGTGGACATTGCTCCGAAGGCAATTGATCTTCGCGTATTTTTAGAGGAAAACATTTGGTCGATAGATAAAAAAACCAGGGGAACAAAAGTGTAGGCAATACTTTCGGCAAAAGCAGCCCGAACAAACAACAGGGAAAAGCGATAGGGAGCAAACAGATAAACTGCTGCCGCTGCAAGAGAAGACCAGACCGCAAAGTGTTTGCGCATCCAAATATAAAAAGTTATTCCGGAAGCAATGTAGGCCAGACCAAGGATGGCTTTAAAACTGTCGGTAAAAGATAGCCCAATGGCGTGAACTAACGCGCCGAGAAAATAGGGCAAGGGATAGATGTAAACAAAAATCGGCGAGCCCATCCCGCCATTAAGAAGCGGAGCCCACCTGGGGGGAAACTGGTGGTCTGCAAGGGCAAGGAAGTAGTTGGCAATCCGGGCAGCGTGGGTGGCGCCGTCGTGGCTCGTGTAGAAGCCGGGGGTGAAGAGCGCCTGAATGGCAAAAAGCCCTAAGAAAATAATGATAACGATCGCTAAGGTGTTGGCTTTCATGGCAAAAACTGCCGAGAATCGATCATCAAAGAATCGGCCATCAAATGATGATTGTCGTCAAAGTCTTCAAAATAAACTTTCAACTCTGGGTTGTTGTAGAGAAGCCTGAGGCTATCGGCTCCGCCGAGACCATAGGCCACTTCCTGCGAGGGTTTAAATTTATTTTTCAGAATCGAGCAATAGGGCGCGTCAGTATTTCGAAAATAAATGTTGTCCGCAGTGATGTTTTCCGGGTGGTTTTGACGGAAATATTCCCAAGCCAATTTGGCTACTATCGCCTTCTTGACTGCCCAGTGCTCGGAAACATTGTATTGAGTCGTAAAAAAGGAGAGGGCAATGAAGAAGACAAGGGACAAGATTTGGAAACGCAGAGAAAAATTGATAAGTAGGTTGGCCAGAAACAGAGACAGGCCTATGGCCGGAAGTGTTAAGCTGTAGGCAAATTTATGGAAAGGAAAGAAGGCAACTGGCAAAAGGAAGATGATAAATATCATGGAGGCGAAAATGCTTTCTCGACGGAAGAAATGGGTCCAGTTTTTTTTGTTTAGGGCTAGAATTAGAGTTAACAACAAAAGTGCGAAGACAAGAATAATTGGCCCGCCCCAGATTCCAAAAGCAGTGAATATATCGGGATTAATAAACGAGAACGATTGCCACTGTCCCAGATCATCATATCTGTTGACAAAAAACAGTTTCAAATTGACGAAAGACTCCGGGATGCCCAAGGCCCAAAGGCCGTACCAAACATAGTTATTGATGACGTGGAGTGGATTAAAATCGTAGGTGTACGGGCCCCCAGAGGCAAAACCAAAAAAGGTGAAACGAAGAAATAAGTAGACTCCCAGGATTAGAAAATGCAGTGCTAGAAGCCGGTATTGTTTGCGACTTGATAGGACACTGAAGACGAGGAGGAAGATTGGAGTGACAACGGCAGTTTCCTTGCTTGTCAAAGCGAGAATGAAAAAGACTAAAGAAAGCTTGCTGTTTTTAATATAGGATATTATTGTCAGTAGAACAAAAGTAGTCAGGCCGATCTCTTGGAACTGTGACAGAAAAAACAGACGATGGAAATGCGTGGCGGAGAAGGCGTACAGGAATGTGGTTAAGAGAGCGATGGGCTTTTTGTCTGTCAGGAGCGTTGATAGCCAATAGATGAAAAATATGTTTATGGCAAAAAATATTGATACGATTAGGTGATATGGAGCGACATTCCACCCGAAGACGGGAAAAGTCACGCCCCAAAAAAGCTGGGTCGTCAGCGGTCGGAAGAAATAGAAGTCAAGTATCGGCTTAGAAAAAATGTTAAAAGATTGAATAATGCTTTGACTTTGAGACAGGGTGATATTGAAAAAATCGTCCTGGAAGAAAAAGTTGGTGAAGGATCGGCCGTAAAAATGAAGAGAGGTGGAGATGAGCAAAATTAACAAGGCTGCTGAGGAAAATTTCGTCCACATAAACGATCAGTCGAAAATTTTGCTTTTATACACATTTGCTTTTCGGAGAAGATAGAGAAAGATGATCCAGTAACTTTCGACAACAAATTTGACTCCTCGAAAACTAATTAAAGGAAGGGTGTGTTGCTCGACATGATAGCGTGTCGGGATGGGAATTTCGCCAATACGAAGATTTTTGGCAATGGCGGAAACGGTGAACTGTTGATCAAAAGCAAAGTCGTCAGAAAATCTTTGGTAGGGCACACTTTCCAAGCACTTCCGACTGTAGGCTCGAAGCCCGCTTAGGTACTCGGAGAGATTCTCGCCAAGGAGAATATTAGCAAACAGGGTGAAGAGGCGGTTGGAAAAATATTTTGACTTGGGCATTCCCCCGGTCAGGGCCATGCCCCGACTTTTGATTCGGCTGCCGAACATCATGTCATAGTCACCGTTTAAAATTGGATCGACCAGACCTTTAATCTTGCTGCCATTATATTGATAGTCGGGATGGAGCATGACGACCACGTCGGGATTTCTTTTGAGGGCTTCCCAATAGCAAGTTTTCTGGTTGCCGCCATAACCTAAATTGTGAGAGTGCTGATAGACAGTGATTCCCAGTTTTTTGGCAATAGCGATGGTTTTGTCGCCGCCGGCATCGTCAACAAGGATGATCTCATTGACCAAACCTTTCGGCACTTCGGCAAAGGTTTTTTCAATTGTTTTTTCGGCGTGGTATGCCGGCATGACGACAATTACTTTAGGCTTTTTGCTAGACATATATTAAGATTCTAACACAGTATCTGGTCAAAATTCTCCAGAACGCTCTGGAATTTCACCTGCTTGGAAATGACATTCATAAAGGCATTCATGAAGTTTAATAATTCAATTCCCCCGATTTGATTAAAAACTTTTAATTGTTTAACAAAATCGGTTATCATCATTAAAACGCCATGGCGTAGGTTTGGTGCTATATTCATCTTATGGATAACCGTTCTGAGACACTTCCCCATGATCTACCTAAAGAGCTGAGTGATTTTCTCTTAAAACAACTGGTCACTAGCAAAGCCCGAGAGCGTAACGAAAAAATTAAAAAAGTGCTCTTGCTTCTAGCAGCGGGTTCTAGTCTGGCTTTAGCCATCGCCTCACCCCGAAGCACTCGCCTGCTCACTTTCTTTCAACCAGATAGGTCTGATTGGGATGACTGGAAATTGTTTAACCGCCGCTATTTACAAAACACAATTAGACGTTTACAAAGGGAAAAAATAATTGAGACCGAGGGTATGGGAGACTACCAAACTGTCAAAATCACGGAAAAGGGGAAAACAAAAGTTCTTCAGTTTGCGATCGAATCGGTGAAAATTGATCCACCGTCAAAATGGGATCATAAATGGTGGCTCGTTTTCTACGATATAAAAAGTAGCAAAAAGTCAATCAGAGACAGATTTCAACGGATTCTTCGGAGCGCAGGCTTTTATCCACTTCAGGAAAGTGTCTATATTCATGCCTATCCTTGCGAGACTCAAGTCGAGTTTCTCCGAAGTTTCCTGGGAATTAATGGCGAGGTCCGATTAATTCTGGCTGAAAGGATTGAAAATGATGAACAGTTTCGAAAATACTTCGGTGTCTAGGGTGTAATCAAAATTACGCCATGGCGTGAGATTGGTTGAGTAATTCGAAAAGCAACCTGACTATCGGGATAGTTTATCTCCTCAATGATTGTTAAGCCATCTTGGGGATCAGTTGAAGTTAGAACTAATAGATCGTCAGCGTCAAGGGCGTCCCAATCGGATTGCCTCCAATTTTTAAAGTTGACAAAAGAGATTTTTCCCAACGCTTGGGAAAAACTGCCGTCATTTTTTATCCATGGGTCGGAGTGGCCATAGAAAAGAAAATAAATGTAGGGTTGGTCATAGGCAGTGGAGACATAAATTTTCCGGTAGCGACTAGAAGAGACAGAGTCGAGGCGTTCGACAAGCTGTTTATAACCATACTGCCAAGCCGGGGCATCTCTTATCGACAGATCGCTAAAGTATTGATGGAAGAAATAGAGCAGATTAAACACCAACAGCAACCCTATGCCCAAAGCGGCAAGCGCTCTTCGCTTGGCAAGAAACAGTATTCCCAGCGCAGTGAGAAAAACGTAGATGGGGAGGCTGAGAAAGGAGCGGCTGGCGTGGGGATTGTCGATGGAGAGAATCGCCGGGACGGGCGATAGGACAAACCAAATTAGGAGCAGCGCGAGATATTTTGGTCGGTGTCTGATGAGGTAAATTAGACCAAGAATGATAAAGGGGGCAGTCCAGAGGAGGACAACACCTGTATCTGGGGCGTGATGCCGGGGATTGTCACCCCGGCCAAAGAACAAGAAGGCGGGATCAAGATGAGACAGATAGTTTTCCGTCAAAACTTGCAGCGTTGATTTTCCCTGGAAATGAAATTGGTTTTCCGGGGCGAAAATGCTCACCGTAAGTGCCCGGGTGGCTTGACCAGAGGTGTAGAGCATGTTTCTTCCTAGAGGTAGAAGAAGGATCGCGCCAATGACAAGGGCAGGAAGTAGTTTGGGCCAGTTTTTAGTAATTTGTTGACGGTAAGCCGCAGCAAAGAGGAGGGTAAACAACGGTAGAAATATCTTGACACTATGGTGAGCGTAAGTTGACAGAACAAAACCGGTAGCGCTGAGGATGGCCAGCAGCTTTGTGGTGGGGTGACGGAAATAGAAAAGTATCAAGGCCAGTCCAAAGAGGAAAAAAAAGAGGGCCAGACTGGCTTCAAAGGCAATACGGCTAAGCTGGATGTGCCAGGGGGAGACGGACAGAAGGAAAGCGGAGAGATAGGCAAAACGGAAGTTCGCTTTGCCACCCAGCCCGCTCACTCGACCAAGGAAAAAAATTAAAACCACCGTTAAAAGGCCGGCCAGAGCGGAAGGCAACCGGACGGCAATCTCAGTTTTGCCAAGAAGAGCCATGGCGGCAGCGGTCGCGTAGGTGTAGAGGGGAGGTTTATAGTCGTTGAAGGAGCGAATGGAGAGAGGAAAGGACTGGCCATATTCGTCACGGCTGGTTGTTAAAAGAGAATAGGCGTTCCAACCGACCGAGACCTCGTCCCAATTGAGACTCGGGGGGGCTCCTGCCAGATAGGCCAGGCGCAGCAGGGCGGCAAGAACGATGATTAAGAAAAAAACTACTTTCCTAGTCACATGTGGCTGAGGACGAAAACAACTTTCCCGTCCGGGTAATAGATCTTGTCAAGAATGACATGGGGGCTAAAAAAGTCATCGGGGGCGTGGACGGCCAAGATTTTCGGGCTCAAATTAGATTTTTGCTCGTTTGTCAGTTCTCCCCAATTGACAAAACGGTATTTATCAAAGCTTAGTTGGAAGGTCCCGTCATTTTTTATTCTGGGATCGGAGTGGCCATAGAAAAGAAAATAGATGTAGGGTTGGTCATATTTCACAGTGACATAGATCTGGTCAAATTCTCCACTTAGGGCGCGGACTTTGGCGACCATCTCCTTGTAGCCGTATTGAAAAGAAGAAGCGTGCTCGATTCCGAAATGGACAAAATATTGGTGGAAAAAGTAGTAAAAATTAGCCAGGAAAAGAAGACTGATCAAAAGTAGCAGTGGCCCTCGGAAAAGAGTTTTGACTTTTGACAACAGACTGTAAAGGCCGAAGGCGGTGATGATTTGAAAGCTGGGGAGGAAGGATAGGG
Source organism: uncultured Gammaproteobacteria bacterium (assembly GCA_964609775.1). Classification (GTDB taxonomy): domain Bacteria; phylum Patescibacteriota; class Microgenomatia; order JAMCZE01; family JAMCZE01; genus CAZNUP01. The sequence continues at coordinate 51,651 of CAZSSJ010000002.1, read as the reverse complement.
AGCGGACGGCGTGGGGGGTATCAGCAGTCAGGCTGGCAGCCGAGGGGGCGACGAGAAAAGCCCACACAAGAAAAAATGAGTAGGTCGGGCGCCTCCTAAGAAGCAGATAGCCTCCATAGAGGAGGAACGGCGCCTCAACAAGATAGAGAAGGCCCATCCCCGGAGCGTGGTGCCGACCGTTGCCATCGGCTTCAAGGAAAAGAAAACTGAAATTGAAGTGGTCGAGGTAGTTTTTGGCCAGCAGTCGGCTGTAGGAGATAAATTTAGTGTGGATCAGCCGGGCCAGGCGATCGCCCTGGAGCTTGTCTTGCCGCCAATATTCTTGCTGGGCGTCGAGGGTGACTTTGACGGTATCGCGCAGTCCCGCTGAAGAAAAAATGCTCACCTCGCCCCAGCGGGCTTGCAGGCTTGTCGTCTGAAGTGTGGACAGGGCTAAAGGCAGGAGGAGGACTATAGCAAGACCCAGGCCAACAAGGACCGTTTTAATCCGGGCAAATAATATTCGGTGATAGTAGAATCCGATTCCTAAAAGAAAAAGAGGAACTACCAGGCGGGCGCTGTGATAACTATAGAGGGCAAGCACGTAGCTTAGTGTCGATGGAATAATGGGCCACCATCTCCCCTGGGAGATGAATTTAGTGAGGAACAGCCACCCGCAGAGACTAAAAAAGAGGGCGAGATTGGCTTCAAAGGCGAGCCGGCTAAACTGGATGTGCCAGGGAGAGACGGCCAAGAGGAAAGAAATCAATAATGCAATAATGCAATAATGCAATGAATTTTTCTCCCTTCGGAAGTTGAGAAGTTGTTGAATCAGCAGAAAAGTTGCTAAAATTGAAAGGGTACCGACGAAAGCGGAAGGGAAACGGATGGCAAATTCATTCTTGCCAAAAAGGGCAATGCTGGGAATAGTGGCATAGACATAGAGGGGGGGCTTGTAGTCGTTGAAAGAGCGAATGGAGAGCGGGAAGCGGTTACCGTATTCATCGCTGCTGGTTTTTAAAAGTGAATAGGCATTGTCGCCGATGGAGGCTTCATCCCAGTCAAGACTGGCAGGGATTTTGCCAAGCAGGTAAAAACGAAGGAAAGCACCCAGAAGGACAATGCTCAGGAGGATGATCCAGATCTTGCGGGTCATAACTTTCAATCTTCGGGTAAAATCTGATAGAGTCGGAGATAGTCATTACTTCGTCCTTGCTGGAAGGAGGCGACCAAACGCAGCTTCCAGTTCGGGGGCACATCTGGCCGCTGGTAGATAATGAAGTAGGTGGGGTGGTTGGCCGAGGCTTCCAATAATGCTGCCGGCACTGTCTCTCCCAAGGGCCAATAGTCTTTGATTTCGACATTAGGGTAGTCTTTTTGATAGAGCTGCAGGGCATAGGGCATAAGCCCGAAGGTGCCTTCGGTGCCGATAGTCACTTTTGGATATTGGCTACTTTCCCGGGCCAAAAACTGGCGAATTTCCTTGACTCCATAGCCGGCCGGCCAGGCGTTGATGTACTGCTTGGAATCGCCATCGGGAATTGGAGCAGTCGGAGGATCGGTTAGAAGTTTGAAATCGGTATAAACTGGGAGCGCCAGGACGAGGACAAAGACCAAGACGAGTAATGACGGACGAAGACGAGTTGACATTTGGTCAAGCCCGACGGCCGCCAAAACCAACAAGCCCGGAGTGAAAGTGAGCAAGAAACGGGGAAAAATTGATTTGTTAAAGGTGGACATATAAAGCAGATGGATGAGAAAGATGGCTGCCAGAATGAGATTTTGCTTAACGGCCTGGCCTCTAAGAAAGGCAAAAGCGATGGTCAAAGCGACAGGGGCAGTGAGGTAGCCAACTTCCCAGGTGAGCAATGTTTTGAGATTGTTAAAAAAGAATTCGAAGGGCCGGGCGAGAAATTCTGCCGGAGTAACGATAAATTCCAAGTTTTTTTGAGAAATCATATGAAACAAGGGGAAAAGCCGAAGGATCGAAAAGATGGCTTGGGAAATTATTACGACCAATAAAAACAGGAGAAATAACTTCACAAGTCGAATCTTCCATCCACTGGTTTTGAAATTAAAGAGGAGGAGTTGCAACGGCAAAGTGACGAGGAAAAATAGCGCCGGGGTTTTCGTCAAAAGTCCTAAGCCAATCGCCGTCCCAAGTATCAGTGCCACGTCAAGGCGGATCGACTGGACAAGCAAAGCCCCCAACCCAAGACTCCAGACTCCAAAGGCGGCCAAAAGGCTATCGGCCAAACCAAAGCGGTCATAAAAAAATGTGAAGGGGACGACAAGATAGAGCAAGGCCGCCAGCAAAGAAATGCGTTTATTGCGAAAAAACACATACGAGGTAAAAATTATCCCGGCCATGGAAAAGAGGCCACCCCCGACCGAAGTTAATCTGAGAGAAAGCAGTGGGTCAAGACTCGGAAACAGTTTAAGAACAATAGAGGTAGCCCACATAAAAAGTGGTGGTTTACCGTCGACCAGAGGCAGATAGCGCAGCGAGGCATCATAGGCCATGATCTGACTCCAGCGAAGATAGATGGCCTCGTCAGTGAAGATTGGGATGAGATCCAAGCGGGGAAGCCGGGTGAGAAAGTAGGCAAGAATTAATCCCCCAAAAACAAGAAGGTCAGTCTTGTGGTCGTCGAATAATTTTCTCATGGAAAAAGCTTGCCAGTGGGGGCAAAGCAATAAACAGATATATTATAACCTGCCAGGAGAGACTGCCGAAACCAAAGCGGAGCGACAGCCAATAGAGCGGGTAGGCAAGAAGGGAGGTGGCAGAAAAGATGAGGATCGGACGAGTCAAACGGGTTTTGCCCAGAAAAGGGATTAGGAAGAGGATCCAGAGGATGTACCAGTTCCAATAGACGGAGGTCAGGAGGAGTAGGTAGAAGAACATGACCACTACGTATCCCAGCAGCGGAGTAATTCGTTGTTTGAGAACAAGGATAAGAGCGGACGTTAATAATAGTAAGAAGGAGGTGGTGAAGAAGATTTTCTCCTGGCCGTAGAGAGGATGGACAAGTTGTGGCAGCGATTGCCAATAGATGCTTGCTCCCAGAACCAGCCTAGTTAGAAAGGGAAACACCGCTGAGCCTAAGTATAAAAAGGCCAGGATGTTTACTGTTATAAAGGCACCGGCAAATTGCAAAGCACCTTGCCGTTCCTTGCTTGTTAACGAGGCCAGCAAGAATATAAAGAGGATGACGGGAATGAATTTGACCTGGACGGCTAGAGCTAAAAGCAAGCCGGAAATAAAAAATTTTTTTCCCAGCCAAAAATAGATAGCGGCTAGGGCAAAAAAGATCCACAAGATATCATTATGGCCGGAACCGGCTGTTTCTAGAATGAACAGAGGATTCCAAAAGAGAAGGATGATGCCTTGACTTTGTGACTGAGGATAATATTTTTGTAACGTTTTAGAGACGACAACTAAAGAAGCCAAAAGAAAAGTTAAAGGCAAGAGTTTATGGGCAGCTAAGCTTAGCCAGAAATTATTCATCGAGGCCAGCCCGGCAAGCAAATAGAAAAACTGATTGAGTGGACCATAGGGATTTACTTGGGATCCCCAACTGGTGAGTTGAAAGTAGGGATCGGCGGGAGGAATCAAAGCCGAGGGGGGCGTTGTCCAGACATTGGCGCCAAAAATTACGGCGAGACGGTCAGAAAGGATATAGTCAAAGATGTCCGTAGACAAAGCGGGGTAGGAGAAAAAGACAATGGCCGGAAAGATGGCGGAGAAAAGCAACGCTTGGTTTAAAGAAATTTTTTGACGCAAGGCTTGAAAGTATGCCCCAAAAGCAATGATGACACACATGGCAAAAAGGAGGCTGACGAGGCTGTTGAGGCCATAATGAAGCAGGGTTTGACGAAAGGAGGTTAGGGTTGTTCCCAAATGCAAAGAGAAGTCACCCAAGGCGGTGATTGCTTGCTCGTCACGCAACAGAAGGACCCAAGAGAGGAGAGTCAAAATGACAAAACTGACAGTCAAAAGAAATCTGGTCATTAGTCCTTTTCGCTTATTTGAAAGACGGTGTTTCCTTGCGGGTCAGTGACGGACTTCAGGAGCTGCCAATTGCCGGGAATTGGCTGCGGACCGGAAACGATGAGCGAACGGCCAGGAGGCAACGGACCTCCAAATGTATATTTGTCAAAGCCGTCGACGTACCAAAAGCCATACCAATCGCGGCGTACCTGACGGTTTGCCCAGTATTTTTCGGGGGGGTATTTTTGATAGAACAGTAGATAGATGTAGGGTCTGCCCAAAGTGTCAGTAACACTGATGTGGTCGTACTTGTCCTGGAGTGAAGAAACAAAACCTACCATTTCTTTATAGCCGTACTGCCAGTCGGAGGAATAGAATTTCGGGTAGTGAACGTAATAGTCATGAAGATACATGATGATAAAAAGACCATAAATGGGGACGAGAAGCAGACGGATTTTTTTAAAGGAATCTAGTTTCCAAAAGGTCAAAAGGCCAAAGGCAGCGACGATTTGCAATGAGGGCAGGATGTGGAGGATGCGTAGGGCGTGGGGGGTTTCGCGGGCGGTGGCGGCGGGGACAGGAGAAAGGACAACCCAGGCGAGGAGAACAAGAGCGGCCCGGCGGCGCTTTTTGACCAAGATGAAGACTCCAATCAAGAGGAGTGGTAGATCCAGCCAGTACATTTCGCCGACAGTTTGGATCGACAGCCGGGGATTGACGTCCCCGGAGAAGAACAAAAATTCAGCCCGGAAATGGTCGGTGTAGTGCTTCAGAAACTCTTGGGAAAAAATGATCCGCCGGTTGTGGATTAATCCTGACCACCAGGTGTTACCGTCGACAGCCGTCCGCGAATTAGAAAGTTCAATGGGGGCGAGATCGTTTAGCCAAGTAACTTCATAGAAGCGAAGCTGTCCCTCGCGGGAAAGCAGATGAGGGATTAGGGGAGCAAGCAGAAGAAGTAGAGCTAACAAAAAAACTAACCATTGTCCCCTGCTGCGCCAAATCTCCCGAAAGTAAATTAGACCCAGAGCACCAATGACTGCTGGGACAAAGACGCGGTGGGAATTAAAAGTGTACAGGGAAAGCGCGAAAAAAACGGCACTAGAGATGCCCGAAGCAAGTGTTTTTGTGCGAATGGTTCGGACAAAAAAGTAGAGTCCGGCAGAGGAAAACAAAGTGGCTAAATTGGCTTCGAAAGCGCCCCGGGAAAATTGGAGGGCCCAGGGAGAAACAGCCAAAAGCGCGGCCGTCACCAGGCCTAGTTTGGCGTTTCCTGTAAGCATTCGGGCGAGATAAAAACTGACGAGAACCAAAAGAGTTCCTGCTGCAGCGGAGGGTAGACGGACTACAAACTCCGTTGGCCCAAAAAGCTTAACGGAGAGAGCAGCAGCGTAGATGTAGCCCGGTGGTTTATAGTCACCAAAAGCGATGAAACGCGTCAGAGGCAAAAATTCGCCGTGCTCGTCGCGAAGTGTTTGGGCAATACTGTAGGCGTTATAGCCAATTGAGGCTTCGTCCCAGTAGAGACTGGGGGGGGCATTGGCCAAACGATAGAGCCGGAGAATGGCGGCTAAGAGAACTATGCTGATTAAAAGTAGCTTAAGGCGCACGGAATTTTTGTATTAGAATTTTAATGAGTTGTTGGAGACCAAACAAGATCAGGGCTAATTGTGAACCATAAAGAAGAACTCCCTGGGCTAAGTTAGCCGCGGGAAATTGAAAAAGGGGGAACAACGGGGTCATTAGAACAATGCTTAACAGCCATTTTCTTCGCTGTCGGATGGCTTGGTAGACTCCGAAAATGAAAAGTCCTAATCCTAAGAGAGAGAAGGCTTTGACCAAAAAGTCTGCCGAAAGATAGGACAGATAGCAGCGGAGAAAATTGTCCAAATAAAACATCGGCTTATTATGGAGAAACCGAGTCAGCAAAGCGTTCGCGGTGGGACCATCGGCGGTGGTTGCTTCCCAGAGCTGAAGGGGAACATCGCCGAGGATCCAGTCCTTAGTGCAGAGAAAGTTAAAATTCATAGACGCGAAAGGCAACATCACCGTTAGTCATTTTAATCGACGGGAGAGCTCGCATGACATCGGAGCCCATCCAGGAAGGAGCAATCATCAGAGAAGTCCGGTCGGGAAATTCTTTCTTTGGGGCTTGGGCGGGAGTTAGGTATTTATATTTGCCCAATTGGCTTTCGTTGTGGCTGCTTTCTTGAAGTTTCTGCGGAGGGTAGGGCAAAAAGAACTTTAAATATATAGGGTAGAGATCTTTGGTCAGAAAGATTTCGGAGTAGTTCTTTTCCACCTGTTTTAGGAAGGTGACTGCTTGTTTTTGACCATCTTGCCAATCGGCGGCATAGGAGACGGGATAGTGGACGTAGTATTGGTGAAGATAGGTTACCAGGGCATAAACAAAGATTATGGCAAAGATAAAGCCCCCGGCGGCTCTTGTTTTGCGCAAAACATAGAGGAGGCCGAAGGCCGAGACGGCTTGCCAGGGAAAAACGGCCATGAGGTTTCTTAGGGCGTGGGGGGAGACGCGGGTGAGGGCGACGGGGAGGGCGCTGACAAGCAGCCAGACAAAGAGAAGAACACTGGCCTTTGAACGGAAGCGAAGGAGAAAATAAATTCCGGCCAAAACGGCCGGGAATTGCCAAAGATAGAGTTCCCCGAGCTTCTTGACGGAGTGCCGGCCTTCCTGGTCGCCCTTGAAAAAGAGATAGTCAAAGGAAAAGTTGGCCACGTAATTTTGGACAAAGTTAGAAAGCACGTCCCCTTTCTGGTTAACAACGGAAATACCGGTGAAAGCGACTCGATTTGTTCCGGCAGAGAAATATTGGGGAAGGTAAGGCATTAAAAGGACGGCTCCGAGGATGAGCCCAACAAGAACAATTTTCCCCCGGGAAAAGACTGGGCGAAAAAAGATCGCTATGGCGGCGAGAGCGAGAAAGGGAAGGACAAAAGCGGCGCTGTGATAGCTGTAAAAGCACCCGACAGCAGAAATGACGGCGGGAAGGAAAAAGTGACTGCTTTTTCGCAGCGAGAGTAAAAAAAAGACCAGCGAAGCCGTCAAAAACAGAAGACCAAGACCGGCTTCGAAGCCGGCCCTGGAGAACTGGAGGTGCCAGGGGGAAATTGACAACAGCAAGGCCGAAAGAAGCGCTAGAGTGTAGCCGCGGAGAAATTTAAAGTCGGGGTAGTGCTTTAACACCAACAGTTTTATCTCAGTCATTAAAAAGAACATCACTACCACAGAAAGAATGCCGGCAAGTGCTGAGGGCAGGCGGACGGCCAGTTCAGTCGGCCCAAGAAATTTTTCCAGTCCGGCCACGAGATAGATATACAAAGGCAATTTATAATCACCGAACGATTTAAAGGTTTGCGGGAAGGCCGCTGCCCACTCGTCTTTGCCGGTGCTGATGATCGAATAGGCATTGTAGCCGATCGAAACTTCGTCCCGATAGAGTGAGGGCGGGTTGGTCTGTATCCGATACAACCGCAAGAGGCTCGCCAGAATAACTACTAACAGTAAAACGATGGAGCTTGCTCGGGCCATGGGTGTCTTACGTTCCCACTATCATAACTGACGGCTTGCCATTAAGATAGTGAAACGTCTTAATGGGGGTAATGCTATCAGGAAAGTCATCTACCAAACCCACAAATAAGAGTGACTTCTCTTTGAGAAGCGTCTCCCAATCAGAGGAAGTGAAGTTGAACTTAGCGAAGTGATTTCGGTTTTCCTTAAAACCGCCAGAAACGGTTCCCCCGTCAACACGCAGGTAGGTCAAGGGATCATAGCGTAAAAAGAAAGCGAAAAAATTCTGGGGTTGTTTTAGCGCCGTGGAAACAACCACCCGACGATAGTTTGGAGCAAGGCGAGCCGTCTCGGCAACGACGTTTTTATAGCCATAAAACCAAATGTCTGAATAGTCCCGAGGGGCATGGAAAAACATCATATGCAGGTAATAGGTGACGATGGGGACAGTCAGAAGCAAAAAGGCCAAGGAAGAAGCGTTTGCCCAGAAGCGTGAATGGTTCCTGATGATATTTAACAACACAACAATGGCAAGCGCGGTGATGATCTGATAGATAGGAAGACTGAGTGCGGTGCGGGTGGCACTAGGGACGCCGGAGGTCACGGAAGCCGGCAAGGGAGCCAGAAGAAACCAAGCAAAGACGACTAGCGAGGCGGGGCGAAAACGTCGGGCAAGAAAATACAAGCCAGGAATGACCGCGAGGATCTCCCAGGGATACAGAAGACCAACCGCTCCAGGGACATAATTATTCGGCGGGCCGTGATCACCGACAAAGAGAAAGGTGAGGTCATAGTGGGACAGGTATCCGGAAATGACTGAGGGAAGGTAAGTTAAAAAGCGTGGATGGAAAAGAGAGGCGGCAAAAGTACTCCCGGAGAGTTGATCGGCTTCTCTCCAGGACTGAGCATGGGCATATGGGAGATACTCTTTGAAAATACTCGTTCCTTGGAAGCGAAGTTGGCCCGCGCGGGTTGTGGAAAGGAAGGCAACGGGAAGGAAGAAAGTTGCAAAAATGAAGACGAAAACAAGGACTCTTTTCTTCTGGTTGATAATTTTCTGAAGGTTGAGAGCCAGAAGAGCGATGACAAGAAGAGGAATAAAAACCTTGGCAGCCTGGTAGAGATAGAGTTCCAATCCAAAGGCGAGGCTGGCGAGGATGAGGGAGGCGGAACTCTTTTTCGTTAGCCCGCGAAGGAACAAGAAAACCCCAACGGCGGTGGCAAAAACCGTCACGCCAGTTTCAAATGCCGCTCGGGTGAATTGCAAGTGCCAGGGGGAAATCGCCAAAAAATAAGAAGACAGCAAGGCTAATTTAGAGGAAGAAAAAAGTTGCCGGCTGAGAAAAAATACTGCCAGCACTGACAGGGTCCCAAAAAGCGCGGCGGGAAACCGAACGGCGAACTCATTGACCCCAAAGACGGCGATTGAAGGCGCGGTTAAATAAATGTATAGGGGTGGTTTGTAGTCGTCGTGGGAGCGAAAAACAATCGGGAGAAATTTGCCATACTCGTCTCTGCCAGTACGGAGAATAGAGTAGGCATTGTAACCGATGGCCACTTCGTCGAGATTGAGGCCCGGGGGATTTGTTGAGAGCTGATAGAAGCGAAGTAAAAAGGCCAGGATTACAATAAGAAAGAGGATTAGAAATTTCATAAACGATAGCGAATCAGTATGGCTACCGTGGCCCAGCCGTCGCGCCACCAACGGATACTCTTTCCTTCGGTGACTGATCTTTTGACATAGGAAATAGGCACTTCCTTGATTTTTCTCCCACTTCGAAGCACCTTGGCCGTAATTTCCGGTTCAAAACCAAAACGGTCAGATTGTAGGGTGATGCTTCGAAGAAATGGACCCGGAATGAGTTTGTAACAAGTTTCCATGTCTGAAATGTCTGACCTGTAGAGCAAATTTGCCAGAAGAGTCAGCAACTTGTTGCCGAATTTGTGACCAAAGACAGTGTCGACATACTTTGACGTTGCAAATCGGGAGCCAAAGACAACTGCGTCTTTACTATCACCGAGAGCGCGAATCAGAAGGGGAATATCCTTGGGATCATACTCGAGATCGGCATCCTGAATGATGATGTAATCACCGCTTGTCTGACGAACAGCAGTCCTTATGGCCGCCGTTTTTCCGCGGTTGGCTAAGTGATGGATGAGGGTAATTTTTCCCCGGTAGTTTTTTAAAAGCTGGAGTGTTTGATCGGTTGAAGCATCGTCAACGACAATTACGTCTTTGTGCCAACCACGGATTTTTAGTCGCAATAACTTATCGATGACTTTAGTAATGGTTTTTTCTTCGTTATATGCTGGGACGATGATGGAAAGTTTCATATTTGAAATTTCACGAGATGATTCCCGCGTGGCACTTTTATGCCCCTGAAAATATAGTTTGTAATATAGATCTGAGTAGGAACACTATCAACAGTGGCATGCCAATCAGGATAATAGGCGTCCAGCAGCACTAGGAAGCCCTCAGAGGTATTTTGCGTTTGAAGCACGACAGTATTTTCCGTATAGGAAGTTATCTTTGCCTGTCCGGTCGTAAAGGCAGCGGTGCGGAAGTTTTCTACCACGGCACTGTTTCGGGAATCAAAGTCCGAAGAATATATTTTGCTTATGGCTTCATTACCGCTGATGGCATTTATCGTCCGGGAAACAAAAAAGGCCCGGGGAAGAGCGTCCGGGTATTCAAATAGATAGGTGTCCCCTTCTTTAGCAAGAAGTTTGAACTGAGGAAAATCAACAAAAGAGAGGACATACTTGGTGTTTAAAAGGCCGTAAAGGTGACTGCCGACAAGTTTGGGGGTAATAATTCTGTTAAATCCCCAAGGCGGGGAGATGTCGGGCTTTCCCCGCTCAAGTGAGGCGATAAATTGTCCGTAGCGTTTTGAATAAAGTGGATCGTAGCCAGCGGCCATCTGAATTTTATAAGCAACATTAAAATTTGAGGGCAAAATGCGATCGTCCAGGGCAGCCACTCGAAAGACTTCTTCTTTTGCTTTGCCCTCAAGAAAAGAAAGTATTTTTGTTGAAGGGTAAAGATATTCTCTGGGCGAAAACGGTTCAAACTTTGTCGCAAAACGAAGCAAGTCAAATAAGGTAAGGATGAGAATTGCCAGGACGATGACGGATTTAGTTTTTTTGACCAAATGGACGACGGAAAGGAGGAAGAAAACGACGACGGTTATTACCAGGGGTAAAATGAGATTTCTCTGACTGACCAGCAGGCCTGACTTATAAGTAAAGATAAGTAGAAGAGCCAGGGCCGAAACAACAATTAAGGTACTGCCCAAAGGAGCGCGCGGGGATTTTCGCAAATAGTGATCCAGGCCAAGTGCGGCCAGGATCGCCAGGGCAAAGTCTACCAGCATTATTATTCTTGATGGTTGGGCAGTTGAGAGAAAGGGCAATTTTAAAACGTACGGCAACCTGGCAATTGGCGTGGGTAAGGCGAAGACTAAGGTCAAGGTCAAAAGAGCTCCCCAAAAAAGCGTCTTTTTATCGCGGCGCATAAAAAGGGCTGCCAGGGCGAAAACAAGTGGTGCGGTGCCAATGAAACTGACAAACTCCTGATAGTTCCAAACGCCGAAATAATTGAGAGTCGCCGGATTGCCAAAAAAATCGGGAGCAACGAGCTGAATTAAGTTTTGCCAAGGGAGGAACCAGTCGGGCCGAGTCCAATTTGCCTGGTCAACGTCGCGGGCGGACAAATTTATGAAACTTAAGGTCGGGATCAGTTGAGGAAGACTAATGATAAAGAAAAGGACGTACAGAATTGAAAACAGCAGGAGCTTTTGAAACTTCTTCGTCTGCCACACTCTGGCTGACAGATAAACCAAGCTGGTTATAAAGACATAAAAGAACGGCTGCAGATATCCAGCAAAGAAACTACTGACTAAAGCGCCCACAAAGACAAAAGGCCAAAAAATGCTTTTTGGGGGGGAATGTTTTTCCAGAATGATTTCATCGATAGTGAGTAGAACCAGCGGTAAATAGATGGCCACATGAACGACCGTGTTCCACTCCAGCCAGGCGATAAAAAATCCGCTGCCGACCCAGGCCAAGGTTCCCAGAACTTGCGCTTGAGGTTTTAGCTTCAGATTGTGGAGATAGGCCCACATAAAAATTCCACCCAAAACTGTTTGCAAGACCACCTGGATGGCCCAAACAGAAGCAAAATCGCTCACCAAGAGGTAGAGGATGTTGAGGGGATAGAATACAGCTGATTGAAAATTCCCCAGCAGGGGAGTGCCCGAAAACGAATAGGGGTTCCACCTTGGCACCTCTCCCCTTTTGATCAGATCAATTGACAGGCTTCGCCAAGGATATTGTTGCCGGACGGAGTCGGTGATTTGAAAGTTTTTGAAGGGAATTCCGTTTGGATAATTTTTAGAAAAATAGTCCCGCCAGGGGTGATACAGACCGACGATGGTGTCCGCCGGAATGGGAAGTTTTTTTTCTAAAATTAGGGGAGAATAAAAAAGAGCCGCAAAAACGATAAGAAATATCAACGGAAGGAAAAATATTTTTTTTCTCATTTCAAGAGGTCTTCCAAAGAACGGAAAAATTTTTGCTTACTAAAATCGCGTGACCTGATGAGGGCTTTTTCAGCTAGTTTCCGTGTTAGAGATTGATTTTTGATGAGTTGAATAGTTTTGGTCTGAAGCTCGCCTGGGGTTTGCCAAAACAAACCATTGACCGAGTCCTGAATGATCTCCTTTTGGCCGCCGCCGGCAAAGACAACCGGGACAGCGCCCGAGGCCATCGCTTCAACAGTGGTAATGCCGAAGTGCTCGGCTCTTTCTGGGTGTTTATCCAGATCCTCACCAAAACCGGCGGCGTGCCAATATATAGAGGCCTGGGCGAAGCTGGTCTTTAAATCTTCATAGTCAACGTTGGACGAAATTTCAATCGGGTAGTTTTGGGCAATTTTTTTTAACTGCTCAAGGGAACTTTGCTGATCGGGAGAATTGGCTCCTAGCAAGCGAAGTTTCCAGTCTTTAAGACCGGAATCAATTAGCTCCTCAAAGGCGCTAATCATTTCTTGGTGCTTTTTTGGGGCAAAATTGTGCAGGTGCCTGGCTGCAAAGAAGCGACCCACCGAAAGAATCACTTTTTCTTTTTTCCCCGGCTGGAAACGGTTAACATCAACAGGCGGATAGAGAACACTACTGGTTATGCCATAGGTCTGATCGATAATCTTTTTAGTGAAATATGAATTGCAGAGGACGGCTTTATATGTCAGTAGCTTAAGGCGGTTGACTATTTTTGGCCGGTTGGATTTTTGAAATGGGACTTGAAGATGGATGAAGTTTTTCTTTGCCAGCGTCAAAGGGATGCTACCGTCCGAGAGAACCAGAATTAAGTCGTATCGGTAACTTTTTCTAAGTCTTTGCCAAAAACTGAAGTTTCCGGAAAAAAGATTGGAGACAAACTTGGCACCTTTCAGATCAAGTCCGAAACGGGCGGCCATATCTTGCAAGTCGCTGTCCTTATCCCAGAAAATGTCGACACTATCTTTTCTGTGGAGGAAAAATTCTGCAGCGGTCAAAATGTAGCGCTCTCCCCCACCCAAAGTGTCCAAATAGGGGCTATAGATGCCAACTTTCATATACCCATCATAAGGTAAATATTATGCGTTCACCGCATTTCGATGTGTATTAATCATCAAAACTGTTGCAAATTCGAAGATGATGATTATAGTTCTTCTCCCGTCAAAATTTTTTGGTCAAGTTGCCGGTAGGTTTCTTCTAAATCAGGCTTTCTTTGCTTTTCCCAAAGTCGGGCATAGACGATAAACAGGGAAAAGGCTTGAAAGAGGCCGTCAATCCAACCCTCTGTCCCCTGCCTGAAACCTTGAAGTTTAATGATGCGATTATAGAGTTCGGTCAGAAAAACTCGCACCAGACGCCAACCAACAACCGGTGGATGGTGAGATTCCAGTCTGAGTTTGGCTTCAATCTCAGCATAGTTTTTTGTTTTATCTATCATCAAAAATATGTCACGGTGAGTTAGGTGATATAGAGGAGCTGACAGTCGACCCGTTGTGCCACTCACAACCGAAGATTCATGGATATCACCGGTCCATTCTTTAAGTTTTGTTTTATAAAACAATCTAGCAACGTAGTCTGGGTATCGGTCTCCAAACCGAACCTTCTTACCAAGATAAAAATTGATTCTGTTTAACTCGTAGGCGTCAGCTGTCGGGTGAACAATTTCTCGGGCAATCTCTTGCTGAAGATCCTTGGATATCCGTTCATCGGCGTCGATAAATAATAGCCAGTCCCCTTTTGCTTCATTTGCACCAAGATTATGTCTTTGGGCAAAACTTTTTGAATCAGTTTTAATAATTCGACCATGATATTTTTTGGCAAGGTTAGATGTTTTCTTTGAAGCCCCATTATCAATGACGATAATTTCATCAACCCATGACAAAGTTTTTAAGCAGACTTCAAAATGATCTTCCTCTTCGGGCCAAAATATAAAAACAATAGCTGAAACCATAGTCAACTTTTTTTAAGAATTTTTACCGCGCTGTTGTCAAAGACGGTGACGAAGCGGGAGTTTTCTTTAATTCTAACAAAATCGTCCTCTTCCGGGGCGGGAATAAATAGATAGTCAACGTCAGCTGGCACTTTCCCGTCGGCAAAATAGCTCTCCCACTGGGTGCGTAGGCGTTGGGTGTCCTGCCCCACTTGGTAGGCAAAATCCAGTCCGGAAAAAGCCGTCCGCCTTTGTGTCAAGGAGGAAAAGATGAGGTAGCTGCGATTAAACTCCGTCGGAGCGAGCAGAAAAATGGCGTTTGGTGGGGTTTCGGTTCTGACATACTCAGTCGCCTCGAGTGTGGTGTTAGGGATGACTATTTTCTCTTCTCTTGGTCGAAATCGGATGGAAATTTCGCTGAGATTTAAAAGGATGACTAAGGTGACAACAGACACGGCAAAAATCGCTTTGAATATGCGGCGCTTCCGGAGATGTTTTAGGAAGATAAACACGGTTACGGAGAACATCAAGCCCATGAAGAGGGTGAAGTATGGGGTAAACTGGACGGTGTCGTAGGCTTTTTTCGATTGGTTGAAAAGGACAGGGACGGTAAAAGAGATCGCCGCGGCAGTGATTAAAAAGAAGAGCGAGGGAGATGACATCTTTTGCTTGATGAGCCAAATGACGCCCAGTAGACCGAAGAGACGCAAACCCAAACTGCCGAAGACATAGATTGCTAGAGAAAAGAGATTTAGAACAAACAAACGAGCCCAATTACTCATCTGGGTGTAGTGTTCTTTGAGGAGCAAGAAACGGGGTTCGTTGAGCTTATCCAGGTCAGTCATCATGTGATCCAGCAGCCAGAAGGGGGCGAATTGCAAACCGGCGACGCCTCTATCAATCGTAAGGGCAACCCACGAAGCCATAATCGCAAAGCCAAAAAGGACAGCGAGGAGTGGTTTTGGATCTCTGGTGCGGATGATAAAGTAGACGGCACTAAAGATTGCCGCTGGGGCAAAGACGATTCCCCCATAGGCTTTGATCCCAAACGACAGTCCCAGGAGCAAAGCAAAAAGAACTAGCGTGATAGTTCTTTTTGTGTGTTCGTAGTGATGGAGCAAGAGAAAAAGAGTGAGGAAGACGATCAAGGACAATTGACCCTGGGGATTGACAAGCATACTTAGCAGCTGGTCGGTCATAAAAAGATTGCTGGCCGGGGTCACTGGCGAAGCGCCAAGGATGTCTTTAACGAAGGGCGTCTGCGGTCCCCAACTGGTTGCCAGAATCGTAAAGAAGATCCCTAAAGCGCAGGCCCAACGCTTTTTCGTTAAGACCATCAGAGACTGATAAATGACTAAACATAAAAGAGAAGATAAAATTACGGGGACAAGGCGAAAATAAAGATCGAGAACCGATATTGCCGTTAATTTATGCATGACGGCGAGAAAGACGTCAAAGAGATAATGATAGTTTTTGAGAGGTACGCCGGAAGCAGCAAAATTGGTGGGGGGGAAACGGTGAAGGAGTTCACCCGTTAAAGAAAGATGGACATTGCTGTCATGGAAGAGGACATCATTATAGAAAATGAGGTTGCCACTTTTGTCAAACAAACCACTGGGGAAAATTGTTGCCCCCTGAAGGTAGATGACTACCAGGGTGAAGAATATTGCCGGGGCAAGCGGCGGGACAAACTCTCTCCCGTTAGAAACCAATTTTCTCAGAGACGATATAGTAGGGACGCCTTTTGACTTCATCATAGATTCTGGCTAAATATTCCCCGATTATGCCGAGAATGAAAAGTTGCACACCTCCGATGATCAATATTGAGAGCATGGGTCCAGCCCATCCGATAATAGCAGTGTTGACGACGAATTTTTGATACAAAACGTTAATGATCACAATAATTGTTCCAATAGCGACCAATAGACCCATTAATGTTGCAACTCGAAGTGGGATGTACGAGAAAGAAAACAAAGCATCAAAGCCCATTTTGAGCAACTTTTTAAATGTTTGTGGTGGTTTGCCGGCAAACCTGGCCTGTTTTTCATACAGGATTCCTGTTTGTTTGAAGCCCACCCAAGCCCGAAGTCCGGCAATAAACCGATTTCTTTCCGTCATTTGCGTCAACACGTCGACAACCGGCCGTCTCATCACGGAAAAATGACCCACGTCAACGGGAAATTTATAGTCGGCCAGTTTGTCCATCAGCCGATAAAAGCTACCAAAAAGTGCTTGCTTCACGAGGGTGTCTTTTCTCTTTGGGTGCTGGGCGTAGACGACGTCGTAGCCCTGTCCAATTTTATTCAGGAGTGAGGGAATGAATTCCGGGGCGTCCTGAAGGTCGCCGTCCATGAGAACAACCATTTCTCCGCTGGTGTGATCTAGGGCGGCAGTGGCGGCGGCCTCGATACCGAAGTTTCGCGAGAGAGAGATGATTTTGATGGATCTGTCCTTTTGGCGAAGCGTCTTGAGTTTATCAAGTGTCCTGTCAGTGCTGCCATCATCTACCAAAATAATTTCATGGGTTTTATTGAGGGTTTTTAGGACCGTGCTTAATCTCCGGTGGAGTTCGACAACGTTCGCCTCCTCGTTATGGAGAATGGTGGCAATTGAGAGTTCAGTTTTTTCCATAGATTAGAAATTAAATTTTGCTTTCAGCTTATGCAAGATTTTCTCGTGGGGTTTGGTGGCAGTTTGCGACAGCCAATGGTGCCAGTCATGCGCCACCTTTTTTGTCTTGTGTATGACTTCCCCTCGAAAATCAGCACTGTCATGTTGCCAAAATTTTTGGTGCTCCCAGAGGCGGGCAAAAACGATTAAGCGGTCAAAGGCCATCAAAAGTGAGAGGACTAAGCCATGCAGACCGTCTTTGTAGCCTTGCCAAAAGAAAAATCGTTTAAAGAACTCGTCGGCGGGGAATTTAATCGCATCTGACCAAACAATTTTTTCCCCGCGGGCGATGATGTTTTCGGCGTCGTTTTTGGTGTATTCGAACCGGCGATTCAAATACCAGTCAAGAGTGGAATAGTGTTCGTGCAGAAGATCGTTTGTTAAAGTTCCCATTTGACCGTCGATAGTTATCATTTCGTGAACTGACTGACAGGGATAGTGACCCTTGCCCTTTTGGAAAAGCTTGACCTGATAGTCGGGGTACCAACCGGTGTGTTCCATCCATTTGCCAAAAATCCTGCTTTTGCGGGGGAGTTGGTAACCGGGAAGCGACGAGACGCCACTAATTGTCTGGAGAATTTCATCTTTTAGGTCGGGGCTGACTCTTTCGTCAGCGTCAATTTGAAAAATCCAATCACTGGCACATTTATCGATTGCCTTTTGCTTAGTGCGGTGAAACATCGGATCGTGGTCAATGAGGAAAATTTTAGAAGTATATTTTTTGGCGACCTCAACCGTTTTGTCGATTGATTTTTCGTCAAAAATGACGATTTCATCAGCCCATTTGATCGATTCGAGGCAATCTTTAATGTCATCAGCCTCATTACGAGTCGCAATTGCGAAGGAAATTGTTGTCATTTTCTGAAAGTTTTGATGACGATTCTCAGATCCGCTAATAGTTCCTTGCGGGCGAGCAGATACATCGCACCCAAATAAATTATAGCACCAGCAATACCTTCAAGAAGAAGAGCCGGGAAGGAGATTGGCAGAACTTGAATGAGGGCAAACACCGAAAGCCCCATAAGTAGGGAACCCAAAAATGGCTTGAAGATACTTCCCAAAAAGCGAAAATTGACAACCCGTTTAACCAAGTAGATGGTAAGAATAATGGTGAGAGCGACCACGAACGAGGCCATAGCTATTCCGGTAAAACCAAACTTGGCTACGAGGACCAAAGTTCCAACCCAGGTTAATACTATCCACATTACCATCAACCCCAGAGTTGTTTTGACGTGTCCGGTAGCGTCAAGGGCGTTCACCAAAATGTTTGACAAGGCAGAGACGGCCGCCCCCGCACAGAGGAAATAGAGAGAAGGCAGTGACGGCTCCCACTTTTGATATTTGGGGATTAAATAAACAAGATTGTGGGCCAGCACGGCGATTAAGGTGAGCACCGGAAAGAGCAGGAGGCTGACGGCAAGTAGCGATTTTTCTATACCAATTCTTAAGGCTTCTTTTTCCAGTTGAATTCGCGAATAAGCGGGAAAAGTGACTTTAGTGAGAGTGTCGACGAGCAGACGGAAGGGATAATAGGCAAATTTTTGCGCCGTCCCCCAGTAGCCAATTCCGGCGGTGCCAACAATTCCGGAAAGAAAGAAGACCAGAAGATCATCTTTTATTATCGCCAGGACACTCTTGCCTTGGAAAGGGAGGCCATAGCGAATGAGGTGTTTGGCCACATCTTTCGACAATCCCAGGGAAATTCTCCACGGCGAAATTAGGTAGTAGACGGGCAATCCGGCGAGAGAGGAAACTAGAATGGCCCATGAATAGGAGGCGACACCAAAATGTTTGGCCGCCAGAATGACCACCAAGCTGTTGAATACCAATGCCTCGACGATTTGGGGAATGATTTGTTTTTCAAAGCGCAGCTGCCTCTCCAGAAGAATCGAGGGGATCATTTTTAAGGAAGAAATGAGCAAAGTGAAGGCGAGAACCTGGTAAAGAAAAACTCCGGCCGGGTCCAAATTGGCATAGGATCTGACAAGCGGGGTGAGCGCAAAGGCAACGGCGATAATTATGAGGACCAGTGCGGTTTGAATAGTAAAGGCAGAGCGCAGGTCATCCTGGTCTAAATTTTCTTTTTTCTGGATGAGGGCGGCGCCCAATCCCAAATCGGTAAAGAAAGTGAAGACGCGCAAAATTGCCGAGACGACAATAAAAATGCCGATCTCCTGGGCTCCCAGAAAAGCGATGAGAAGAGAATAAGCCACGGCCTGAATCAGCAGCAAGACAACGCTGCGGCTCGTCAGCGCGATGACGCTTTTTACGGTCCGATTAAGAACTTCTTCTAATTCCATATTTTCCAAAGTAAAGGGCTAACGCGATGAGTGCAATGATGGAAATGGTGTTACCTAGGGACCTCGGCCAGGTATTGGTAAATTGCCCAGTTAGTGTATGGTTTCCTGGGGGGACATTGATAGTGATCAATTTATAGGCATTGTTATCCCTGATGCGTGCTTCGGAACCATCGAGCCACACTTCCCACCCGGGAAAGTTTGCCACATTAATTTGAATTGTCGTCTCGTTTGTAAATTGGCCAGTGAGTTTGAAACGATGGGGAAGAAATATTTCCTCGGTGCTTTGCAAGTTTCCGGAGAGAACTTGATACTTTCGGGGGGGAATTTTTGATCGATCAATATCGACCCAAACGGTCCCGAGGTCTGTGACTCTAGTGGCAACTTCTTTTGGGAGATACTCAAACGAAGTTGAACTGATGACCCACTTAATTTGCTCATCAGAAGTTTCTTGGTCGTCTGTGTCAGTGAAGAGGTGGGTTTGGGGAACGAAGTTTTTAGCTTCGATGTAGAGAATTGCCGAAATTAGCGTTATGGTAACCAATATTTTAAGGGGGATATTTTTGACCAACGCCAAGATACTCCCCGCAATTAGCGCGGCAAAAAGGGTGGCAAATTCCAGAAAACGCCAGGGGAACTGAAGGTACCAAAGAGGGGGAAAATTGTCCCACAAAATTTTTGAATAGTCAGTAGTCATGAACAGGGATATAAAAAATAAGAAATAAGATATAAGAATTACTAACGCTAGCTTTTTGTGAGCTTTAAGCCAGAGGTAGGCGACAGCCCCGAAAGAGGCTATGGCTGCCAAGATGTGCAGCTTGCCGAGTTTGAATGACAGGCCATCAAGACAACCTGCAGTCGAACCGCCAAAACCCCAGGGACTGTTCCATAACTGCTGCGGGCAGACAAAATGGATTTGGTAGGAAGCCAGATTCTTAATCAGGAGTTGGTCAACGAGGGTGAATTGTTTTTCAGCCAGCGCCGGCAGCCAGAAAAAGGCTGATAGAGCGAAACAAAGGGCTGTATAAAGTATAAAGTATAAAGTATAACGGACCGGTTCGTTACGGCGATAAATTAATACTAGAGCAAAATAC
The DNA here is from genome assembly GCA_964609775.1 of uncultured Gammaproteobacteria bacterium. Lineage (GTDB taxonomy): Bacteria > Patescibacteriota > Microgenomatia > JAMCZE01 > JAMCZE01 > CAZNUP01. The sequence goes on along the minus strand of CAZSSJ010000002.1, from coordinate 31,599 downwards.
CAAAGGGCTGATATTCCCACAAAAGGGAGAAAAATGAGGTTGTGGGTGATCATCAGCAGGCCAAGGAGAATACCGCTTGCCAAAATCCAACGATCGTAGCTTATTGGCAAAGTCACAATTTTATACAATGCCAGCAGGATGAGGGGGAGCCAAACAAAAGAAAAAAGTTCGGCCAAAGACCCGCGGACGTAGGCGTCGACGGCGTGGTAGGGAGCGTAAACATAAAACATCGCGGCAACGAGTCCTCCTGCTCTGCCAAAGTACTCTTTCGCCAAGAAGTACATGGCAATCCCCGATCCCACCAGGGCGACGAACCAAACTATCTTAATTGAGTCAATGAATCCTGTCCCGAGCAACAGATGAAAGAGTTCGCCGAGATAATAAATCAGGGGCGGATAGAAATTAAAGAGCGGGTAGCCAAAGCTAAAACCCAGATCCGGCACCCAGCGAACGGGAAACTGACCAGCAAGAAGAGCTTTATTTAATTCAAACAGCCGGGCGATCTGCTGGTTGTCATGAATTGTAAAAAAGCCGGAGGCCAGAAGCGGCTTCCAGGACCAAAATGAGGCGATAAAGAGAACAACAAGAGGGCTAAGGGACAGCAGTTTTTGCCAAAATTTCATTTGCTTCAACGCCAAGGAGCAGTTTTCTCCCCGTGGGATCAATTATAGTAAATTTCGGCGTTAGCGCATAAGATTGAATGTCCTCAGGGGTGGCGACAACAAAATCATTTGGCTTAAGAGCTTCAGAGTGTAAATTTTGAAAAAATCGAAATTTCTGGTCAACGGATTCAATCTGATAATAACCCTCAGGCGATTTTTTTCTCTCCACTTGACCCCTTTGAAACATCTGCGGATCAATGGGCAGGAAAAATTGGGCAGAAATGTAGGGAACGGAACCGGCATAGTTGCGGGAGATAAAAATCCGGTCATATTTAGACTGATTGGCCCGCACCCAAGAAAATACTTTGTCGTAGCCAAAATTGGTGTAGTAGGCGTTAGTTTTGGGGAAGATTAGAAAATAAGTGATGAGGAAACTGACAACGCTGTAAAGAATAGCCAGAAAAAGCGGGGGCTTAAACACCCGGAAAGTTTGGGTGATTCGCACCAAACCATAGGCGGCGACAAGCGAGAGAAAGGGGCTGGCAAAGGCAATCCGGCTGATTTCTCCCAGACCAGTGAAGCTATTAGCCACGGGATAGATCAGGATTATCGGTAATAAAATCCGGCTCGCTAAAGAAGTAGGTGATCTGACAAGAAAAAATAATCCCACGAAAAAGCCGACCATTTCCACAGGTAAAAGTATTCCCGACTTGGGCAAGACATTTTGGCGAAGGAATGTCCCGTCAAATCCTAAAAAGACCGGCGAAAAGTGGGCGAGGTAGTTTTCCAGGTAGCTGGTCGCTGCTAAGACTGGCTTATTTAGAAATACTTTGCACAGGGTGAGAGACATTTGGTTTGAACAGTAGCCAATTTGATGGTTGAGGTTGTCAATTTTTTGAGGTGTAAGAAGAGTTGAGGCTTGGGAAAAGCGCTGCCGACCAGCGCCTGAGGCGATAGCAGCCAGGATCCAGGCGAGGAAGAAAACAACGATGATGAGAGTTATGGGTCTTATGTGTCCAATCAGACTTGGGGATTTTCGATTCAGGAGAGAGAGCAGGCAAAAGTAAAGTGGAGTGAGGATTAAAAATATGTGATAGGAAAGGGCTGACAGACCAAAAGAAAGGATTGACCAGGGTAGAAGTCGGGGCTTTTTTAAAGACCTGGCGAAAAGAAGTGTCCCACTCAAGAAAAGGACTGTCCCGAAATTACCTTCGAACACAAAACGTGTCCAACCAATTGAAAGAGGTGATATTGTTAGTAAAAATGAAGATAAAAGAGAAATTTTAGTGTTCTTAAACAGTTCTTTGGCTAAAAAATATACTAATGGGACACTAAGTATTCCCAAAATAGCATGGGGAAACCGAGCAGATAAGACATTTAGCCCTCCAATTAATAGACTAGGAATTTGACCATAAACGCCGATTGGCAAAATGTACTCTCCATAATCTCTAAATGACAATAAAGGAAAGTCAGTTCCCCAGGTATCTTTACCCGTCTGGAGTAAACTATATGCCTGGTAGGAAATGGTGGCTTCGTCAAAGAAAAAGCCGTTAGGAATATTGCCAAGTCTGTATAGGCGGACAAGAAATCCTAGCAGAATGATTGAGGCAAGAATTAGCATGACAATTTTCCCTGTCATGTGATTTGACTTTTGGGGGGCAAAAGTATTAAAGCCAAGGCCAGGAAGATTCCCAAAATGGTGACAAGGTTAGCTTCCGCCCGCAGTGGAGTTTCTTCAAAGCGAAGTTCAATTTTGTCGTCTGGTCGGGCAGCGAATTTGATTAGGCCATCGTCCTGGTAGATTATTTCCCTTTCTTGCCCATTGACATAGGCTGCCCAACCGGGGAAGTATACAGTGTTGACTCGAACAAGATTTGAGTCTATCCAGGCAATTTTTTCCTTAGGAAGGTTGGTGGGGTCTTTTTTTACCCAAATGGGCATATATTCGTTCTTGACAGTAGTGCTGTCGTCGTTGGTAGTGTAATAGCTTTCTGGGTGAAAAGTTCTGTCTATTTTTAGTGTCAATATTCCTGAGAAAATGACAGGCAAGATTATGAGGAGGGGGAATAATATCTTGATTCTGTAGTGGCTTAACAAAAATCCGGTTAAGATTGCTCCGGCTAGAGCCGTAATCGAAAGAAAGCGCCAAGGAAATTGGACTAGTTTAGAAAGTGACGATAGATTTGCCCAAAGGACATCAGAAACGGACATGGCCATCAGGATTGAGACTATTGATATAGCTGTCCAAAATACCACCCCGCGTGATCCCTTACGAATTAGGTGTATGGCTGCACCGGTGATCAACATTATTGGGATGCCGGCTAGACTTAAAAGATTGTCTAACGAAAGAAAGAACCGTGTTGGATCAGAAATTGTGATTAACCTTGTCTTAGTGAACTGGAGGTCAACAAGGGCCGGAATAACAAAAAAGGCGGAAAGAGTCAAAGAGAGACCAAGATAAGACATAGAGGACAGTATTAGCCATTTTTTTTCGGTCTTTGAGAAAAGATTAGTAGTTATATATGCGATGAGGACAAGTAACGTAAGAAAAGCAACGGTATTGTGAGAGGTTATCATGGCTGCTGTGGCTAGAGCGCCAAACGAAAGATATATTAGATTTTTGGTGGTGACTAAGCGGTCATAAAAAAGAAAGACCAGAGGGATAAAGACAAAAGCGACTGATTCTCCCAGCGAGCCACGTTTGTAGACGTCAAAAATTCGGTAGGGAAAATAAGTGTAAAAAACGGCAGCAATAATTCCTATCTGATTCCCCCACTTATCTTTGGCGTAGAAAAACATGGAAAAAGCCCCGAGAAGAAAACTCATGCCAAAAAGAATTTTTACTGAATCGACAAAATTGAAGCCCAGGAGATGGATTATTTCTCCCAAATAGAAAGGTAGAGGATAAAGAAAGTCAGTCACCGGGTAGCCGTAGCCATGATTGAGCCTTTCTAAAAAGCGAACCGGGAACTGGCCGGTTTTGAGGGTTTCGTGGAAAGCGGATAGCCTGATAACCATCCAGTCGCCATCATCAGAGACAAAGAAACCGGGCTGGACAAGAGGGACGACAATGGGGATGAGCAGGAGGAGGAGGATAATGAGAAAAAAGAAAGTATTTTTGGTCATGGATGCGATTTTCGCAAGATGGTTATCAAGAGAAGAGCGGCTGATAATCCTGAAAGGGCAAGCCCAAATTTAAAAGTTTCAGGATCGTAGTTAAAAATGACAGTATGTTTTCCAGACGGAACCATGACGGATCTAAAAATATAATCGGCTCGATAGATATCTATTGGTTTTCCATCAAGAGTAGCTTTCCAACCGGGGTAGTAGGTATCTGATAAGAAAAGTGCTTTGGGTTTGTCAGCTTGTGTCTCAATGACAACCATGTTTTCCCGGTAGTTGCTCATTTTTGCCTCACTTTTCCCTCCCGGAGCAAGTTCCCAAGGGGGGTTCTTTTCAAGGATCACGGTGGCTGCCAGATCGAATCGGGGGTCAAACATTTTTGACAATATCAGCTGGTCGGAATTGGTAACGAGGAATGAATCGGCGAGAAATACCCGAGGCAAGGCGGTTTTTCTCTCATAGGCTTTCCATTTCAGTTTCTGCCAGACAAGCTTATAGCGCTCCTCGGGGAATTTGTCATTCTCCGGTTCCCAATTTGACTGGGGATTATCATTTTTATCAAGGATATACTTGACGCCTAAAAGATCAAAGAGCCGGTTACGGAAGACGTTGTCTTGACTTGTAAAGAGGGCGTCAGAACGGGGAACATCTGGGGGAAGTTGGCCGTTTTTGGTGGAGGCGAGAAGTTCACCATAGCGCTTGATATATAGCGAGTCATAGCCCTCGGCGGAAAAGACGCGGTAGTAGGAGGCAAAATTATTGTCAACATAGGCTGTCCCGAAGCCGTAAAACCGGTCAACTTCCGCCCGCGTCGTCAAAAAATTGAAAACCGGATGCCCAGGAAAGACAAACTCTCTCCTGGCGAAGGGGGCAAATTTGTTGAAAAAATAAGCATATTCCAAAGTGGCAATTAGAATGAGAACAACGGCTGCTTGCCTTCGAAAACGGGAGAGAAAGGCGGTCACACCAGTGGAAAGTAGGACCAGCAAGGGCAGAACTAGGTTCTTTTGAGCAATAGTGGCGTGATTGGGAATTAACTTGGTGGAAAAATATAGGAGCAGGTAGAAGCCGAGAAAGAGGAAAAAAATAGTAATTATTGCTCGTTTCCTTGTGTTTGCCAGAAATTGATCAATTCCCAAAGCGGCCACGACGGCAAAACAAAATTGAAAAATGAAAATTCCTCGGGCAGCGACCGCTGAAGAAAGAACCGGGATTTTAAAAACAAGAAACAAGCGAGCAAAAGGATCTAGAGAAAACACCAGACCTCCTAGGCCAACGAGAGCAAAAAAAAGCGTCAAACTCTTTTTTCCCTTCAGTCCGTAATAAAGTCCAACGACGGAAAAAAATGCTGCCAATACTCCGAAATAGACCTGATTATTGCCATAGTCAGAGCCGAAAAAATTGCCGGTGGCGGGGTTGCCGAAGAAATCCGGAGCAAGAATGGTGGCGAGATTTTGGATCGGAAGGACAGATTCAAGAAACAACTGGGCAGAGGCATTTCCCTCGCGAGCTGAATAGAGATACAGTTCGAGAGAAGGAAGAAGTTGTAGTGATGACAGGCCTATGGTCGAAAGAGCGATGATAAAAAGGTATTTGATTGGCAGGCGGCGGAAAAGGGCATATAAAGTTACCACAACACAAACATAGACAACTGTTTGGATGTGACCGCCAAAAACGGCAAAAGATAAGGTTAGGGGCAAAAGGAGGAGAAGAAGTGGTTTTTTTGAAACTGAATAATAATTAATTAGCAACAGGGAGAGTGGCAGGAAAAGAACACTTTGAATAAAGACCAATTGCTCTGACCAGACGAGCAAATAAGAAATATTTGACAGGATGATTGCTCCGAGGAGACTGGCGAGCCGGCTAATGTTTAAAGAGCGTAAAAAGAGATAGCAAAAAATGGAAAAAATGAGGGGGAGAAAAATGACGAGACTGATCCAGGAAACAAGCCGGGGCAAAAAGAGAAAAACAACATTGGCCGGAAAGAAAACGGATGACTGAAGATTAGCCAGAAGCGGAGTTCCAGAAAAATTGTAGGGGTTCCACAGAGGCCAGGTGCCGTTCTTTACGGCGTTGACTAGGAGGGCTTTCCAAGGATACATTTGCCGAATGACATCGGCGGCGATGACTTCTTTGTGAGTGGTCCACTGATCAAAATTGGCAAAGCCGCCAGAGTTCCAGGGAAAGAAAAATGACACCAGTAGATCGCCGGGAAAGGGCAAAAGTCCACGAAAATAGAACTGCCAGAAAATTGCAACATTGGCCGCTAACAGGCACAGGAAAACCAGAATTAGCTTCTTGTTGGTCGCAAAAATTTTAGCCATAGCAGCAAACCCAGAACGCTGACAACTAGTCCAAGGCGAAATGACTCCGGACTATATCTAAATTCCACCACGTGCGATCCGGAAGGGGCGGCAACGGCGCGAAAAGTGTAGTTAGCCCGAAAAATCTCCGCCTTTTGGCCGTCAAGGGTTGCTAGCCAACCGTGATAGTAATTATCCGAAAGAAAAAGCAGCCGAGGGTGGTCGGAACGGGTCTGAATCGTGACGGTATTGGGAGAATAATGAGTGATTACTGCCTCGGCAGAGCCTTGATTGGTGATTGGAAAACCGGGATCTTTTTCCAAGATAATTTTGTCTTGAGCAGCAAAGTCTGGATCAAAGAGACGTGCCAAAATTGCCTCATCAGAGGAGGCAACTTCATAGCTTCCGGCCAAAAAGGTTCGGGGGAGGGCGGTTTGTCGCTCGTAAATTTTCCACTTGTTCTCTTGCTGCCAAACAAGCAGATGGCGGTTGTTTGCAGTCTCAAGAGTCCCCGGTTCCCAGTCTCTGGCGACAGACATATTTTCATTATCGAGGACGTATTTGACTCCCAAAATATCGAGTAAGCGGTCTTTAAAGCCATCATTTCGGTCCAAATTGGCGATCATCGCATCAGCCCGGGAGATGACAGGCGCTTTTTTACCGCCATTTTTTGAGGCCGCGAGCAGCTGGCCATAGCGAAGAAGATAGAGTGGGTCATAGCCCTGGGGGTCAAAAATGCGGTAGTAGGTGGCAAAGTTGCTATCAATTTTGGCTGTCCCTGCTCCGATAAAGCGGTTGGTTCCGGCATTTTCCTGCAAAAAAGTCAGGACCGGGTGGTCGGGAAAGACAAAGGCGGGGCTAGCGAAGGGTTCGATTTTATTAAAATAGCGCCCCTGTTCAAAGATTGCCAATGCTAAAAGCACAAAGAGAAGATATTTTCCTATTTTTGGCTGGACAATGACGCCGAGAATCAGGATGGCTGTCAGGATAAAGATGGCCGTGGGGAGAATCAGATTATGGCGACTTATAAGAAACTCCGGGGAAGAGCTTGTGAGGACAACAACCCAAAGCAGTAGATATAAAACTAGAAGAAATATTAGGGGGGCAAAATGCCACCGAGACCTGCTTTGTCGGACCTTATTTAGGAGATAGTCCAAACCAAAAGCGGAGAGAACTCCCAAAGAAAACTGCCAGAAAAAAATATTCCTGGCGGCAATGCCGGTGGAGAGAATCGGGATTTTAAAGAAGAGAAAAATGTTGGCCAGTGGAGAGGTGGCCAGCAACAAGCCAATAAGTGCCAGCAGGGCAAAAAAGCCAACCTCTCTTCTCCTGGACTGCCAAAAGAACGAAAACAGGGCCAGGAACAAAGCGGTCACACCAATATAAGCAAGAGAGTTGTGATAATCCCACCCCCAAAAGTTTCCGGTCACCGGATTGCCAAAGAAATCCGGAGCTAGGGCGGTTATTACGTTTCGCCACGGGAAGAGGTGGTCAAGGAAAAGTTTAGCCGTGTCTCCTGCTTCCCGGGCCGAGAATTCATAAAACTGCCAGGACGGCAACAACTGGACAGCACCCAAAAGAAGTGAGATTACGAAAATTAGGAAAATTCTGCCCAAAGACAAGCGGCGGAAAAGAGCATAACTTCCGATGAGAAAGAAGACCATAATGATTGTCTGGGGATGGCCAGCAAAAATTGCGAAGGCCAAAAAAAGGGGCAGAAAAAAAAGATAAATAGTTTTTTTTGTTTGAGCAAATTTCTCAAGTAGGTACAAATCCAGAGGCAAGAAGAGGGCACTTTGCGTCACGACGAGGATCTCGTGCCAGTTGACCAAATAGGGTAAATTCGACAAAACAACAGCTCCAAAAGCACTGGCAAGTGGTGAGAGTTTGAGGGCACGCAGGAACAGATAGGAAAAAAAGGCAAACAGACTCAAGAGAACTAGCACTTGGAGAATCCAGACGGTGAGAGGAGGCAGAAAGGCGTAAAGAAGATTAGTGGGAAAAAAGGCTCCGGACTGGAAATCAGCCAGAAGCGGTGTACCAGCAAAGTTGAAGGGGTTCCACAAAGGAAAATTGCCGCTTAAGAATTGACGGATGACTTCGACCTTCCAGGGGAAAAGGGCACGGAGAGCGTCGGAGGCGATGTATTCCTTGTGGGTGGTCCAGGAATCAAAGCCCACAAACCCTCCAGAGTTCCAAGGAAAGAAAAAGGAAACTAGAAGGTCCCCGGGAAAGGGTAACAAACCCTTAAGGTAGAATTGCCAAAAAGAAACAAGATTGGAGACACCCAGAGCAAAGATGACTAGCCAGTTTTCTTGAAAAAATTTTTTAACAACAGCCATAGCCAGATCGCGCTCCCTAATAAACTCATAGAAATCCCAAGAAAAAATGATTTTGGTTGATATATGAATCTTACTTCATTTTTTCCGGGAGGAACAGGGACTGCCCGAAAGGCATAGTCAGCCCGAAGGATTTTTGCTTTGTGGCCGTCTACGAAAGCATCCCAACCGGGGAAGTAGGTATCGGATAAAAAGAGGAGGGAATTACCAGGGGAATTGGTGGTCACGATTACCTCATTGGGAAGATATTTTTTAATACTCGCTGATCCGGTGGTCAGTTTTTTTGACCCCAGGCCGGGTGGTGAATCCAAGATGATGGTCCGAAGCGAGGGCAAAGAATAGATTTTCTCGATGACTTCCGATTTTGGGGCAGAGATGACGCCGTCTGCCAAAAAAGCTCTCGGCAAGGCCTCTTTGTTTTCATAGATGGACACTTCTCCCCATTGTTTCCTTAAGACAAATTGCCCGGCCGGGTACTTGGCCAGGTTTGGACCTTGGTCGCCGCCGGGTTTATCAGATTTGTCTAAAAAATATTTGACCCCCAGAAGATTTAGCAATTTACGCCGGTAGGAAGTGTCCCAATCAGTCACGGAGACATCCGCCCGATTTACTTCCGGAGGAACTTTACCTCTGTCAGCGGAGGAAAGTAACTCTCCGTACCAAGACGGCCAAAGACTGTCATAGCCCTCGGGACTATAGATGCGATAGTAGGTGGAAAGATTAGAAAGAAAGTGGGAACTGCGATAACCATAAAACCGATCTAGGCCAGCATTTTGCCTTAGCCAAGAAAGAAGAGGGTGGGGAGGATAAAAATATTTGGTCTGTCCGAAGGGTGACACTTTCAGTGAATAATAGAAGCCTAAGAAGGTTGTCAACAGGAGACAGATGAGAATGGCTCTCTTTGGTAACCTGGTAAGTAGAATTGTGGCTAATACGACACCGGCAAACTGAAAAAAGAAAAGGTTGTGCCACGCATTCCCGCTGCTTATGATGGGCAAGGGCAACACCTGAGGTAGCCGAGCAAAAGGATTGTCGTAGGCAAGAAGTAGCCCCAATGCTCCAACGGCGATCCAAAACCTAACTTGTCTGTCCCTTCGTAAGAAAATAGCAGCACCCGAAGCCAGAAGAAAGGGGACGACGCCAAAATAGCCGTTGACACCAGAGTAGTCTTTGCCTCCAGTGTAGTCATTAACTGCCGGACTGCCAAACATGTCGGGGTAAACTATGGTAGCAAGGTATTTCGGAGACAAGAGGGAATCGCTAAAGGTCCGGGCTGAGGCAGTTCCCTCACGAAGCGAATAGCGGTATAGTTCGGCTGTTGGGATTAACTGGACGGCGGAAATTAACAAGGCCAAAATCAGGGAAAGGAGAAAGAGGAGCAGGCGCTTTTTGCCAAAAATATACAAATAGTACGCTCCCAAAAGGGCAATGGCGTACAAGCCAAACTGAGGATAACCACCCAGAACCGTTAAGACACAAACCAGGGAAAAAGAGGCGACGAAAGATGATGTTTTGATTTTGGCTTCTTTGTAGCGGTCAATCAGGCCTAACCCCAGAGGAATCCATAACAGCGAATGAACGTAGACTCCCCAGAAATAGCGGGTGGCAAAAAAACTGGCCGTTGCAAGGGCGAGGGCGGCAAAAAGGGCGGCAACGGCACCCACTTTTGGTCGCATCCAGAAGAACATAAAAGTGACTAAAAGGAGCGGCTGACTAAAAACATAAGCCGCCCAGGCAATCATGGGCGGCAGAAACATAAAAAACCAAGACAACGGATAGAAAACCGAGGATTGGAAATTGGCCAAAAGCGGCTGACCGGAAAAACTGTAGGGATTCCAGAGCGGCCACCCACCTAGTCTGATTTGGGAAAAAGCAAATTCTTTCCAGACAAAAATCTGGCGCAGAGCGTCGATAGCTAATAGTTCCTTGTGGAAAATAAAGGGAGTAAAGCCTGACCAGGAATTAGTGTTCCAGGGAAAAAACCAATAGGGTAAAAGATTTGTTTGCAGTGGCAGGAAGTCACCGATCATAAATTGTCGCCTTGCCGACTTTCGACGATAATTCCTCCGGGAAGAGTAGCTTTTGAATCTGCTGGCTCTAGTTTTAAAGTCTTCTTCCAATTGACGGATTCGTCGGGGTGGTCGGTATTTGGCTCAATAATGAGAAAGAAAGGTTCTTTGGTGGCAGGAGGTTTGGATTGTTCCCCGATTCCCAATAGGGGCACACTCATTTGCCAATTTGTCGGAAGATAGCCATATTTTTGTCTTCCGTACCACCAAAAGTCATATTGCCAGATGTAGTCATAGACCGGCGGGGTATAGACGAGATAGTTGAACGGCTTTCCCTCTGCCTGAGAATAAACGTAGTCGATGACTTTTTTTTGATTATTGAGTGTCCCCACTCCGCCAACACCTGGATTTTTATATAGGTGCCAGAGAGTCCAGGGTTTGACGCCAGTCAAAAATAGTGCGATTAGAACGATCAGAATTAACGGCCGAAGACGATACATTCTCTGCCAAAGGACGCCAGTTGGTATGGAAACAAGAAAGATGTAGATTGCCGGTAGGCCAATTCGATACCAACCCCAAATCGGACCAGGATAAAGGGTAAAACCGATAAAAAAAGACGCCAATGTCAAAAGGATCATTTGCAAAAATTTCCGATGGGTTTTTGCGTCATGCTTTAGAGCGACTATCCAGCCGGAAACCACCAGAAGAAGAAGAGCAATATTCACCGACCAATGGCCAAAAAATGCCATTGCGGTCGCGTCTTCATAGAATGAATATAATCGCTGAGCGAGGCGAATGATGAGTGGAGCTGACTTCTGGTAAAGACTAGTATTACTGCCAGTAAAGTAGGCTAACAAACCGCTGGTTATCAGAAATTGGTGGCGAAGGTCAAAAAGGATCTGGGGCAAAAATGTCAAGACAAAAAGCCCACAGCCTGCCCAGAATGACCGCTTTTTAAAAAGCCACCACGAGTGGAAAAAAACAAAAAGGACAACAAAAGCGAGAAGGGCAAAAATGGCAAAGCCGACTTCGAATTGAAAGTATAGTCCCAAGAGCAGCATGAGAAGCCAGGCGAAACGACTGCTTTTGTTAACTAGGGTTTCGTGGGCAAGTAGGGGGAAAAAAATAAATAAGGGTATTAGAGGATAAGGACTAAGGACTACTTGAGAACCGGTGATGAAGGAGGGTGAGAACAGAAAAAAAAGTCCGGTAACAACTCCGGCAGTCAAGCCGAATTTCCGGCCGACCAGCACAGTTGCCAGAACAGAGGTGACCAGATTAAAAACAGACAGGAAGATGACGTTGCCGGAGGGGTGACCACCTGAAAGGGCAAAAGGGGTGGCCAGAAAATAAGTCCAGAGGGGGCCCATCAAGACGCCCTGAAGTCCACTGTGGCGACTGATTAAGTTGATCTGGTGATCGACGATCAACAGTTTGGCCATGATCATGTCCAGGCCCTGATCAAAGGAAAAATGGGTGGTGTCACTCAGAGTCGGCCAGGTGCGAAGGAAGAAGGCCGCAAGGAGAACGGTTACCAGGATAATTAGAGACAGTGGCTTTGGCTGGTGGCTACTTAAACGCATAGCAGTCGTAGAGATCGTTAGCATAAAACGGCACTAAGACTTTCTGTAGGTGCATAATCTTAACTGCGCTGGTCAAAATTCGAGCAAGTGTGGGACTGATAGTTTCCCACCTGGTGGCAGCATAACCTAACGAAAAAAAACGCCAATGTGACCTAAAAAAGACTGTTTTAAATCCCGACTGTCGAAGATAGCGTTCAATGACCGGCCGGCTTAATAAGACTCGGTGCATTTCCATATACCAGGGCCACTTACTCCCCCTAATTTTAGCCGTTAGACTCTCAGGGTCGACGGTGGAAAAAGCGAAAACTCCGCCCTTTTTTAGGGTGCGATAAACTTTTGTAATTTCCGAAACCGGGTCGGTAAAATGTTCGATAACGTCCCACATGGTAATAACATCAAAACTTTCTTTTGGGAAGGTGTTCGTTTCGAATGGTTTGGCGATGAGGGTGAGGCCAAATTTATCTTTAGCGTATTGAACGGCTTGAGCGTTTGGTTCAAGGCCGGTCGCTTGCCAGGAATTATCACGGGCAACTTTGACAAAAAGCCCGGTGTTCGTTCCGACGTCGAGCAGTTTGCCTTTGCGGTGGATAACCTTTTCCAATTTTGCCAAGTAGAGTTTAAAAGTTTTTTCCCTGGCTTTTTGTTCGGCCAGGTACACCGGATCTTCAGAGATTTGGTAGAACTCACTTATTTCCTTTTGAGAAATTGGTTCATCAACATAGATCATGCCGCAGTTTTGGCATTTGACGATCGGGCCGTGGACGCCGTAGCCGCAGTTGGTGCAGGCAAACTGATGGCCAGTCTTGGTTTTGTCTTGATTCGTTGGGCCATAGAGCAGTTTGAGTGTTTTTTGGTGGCAAAAACGACAGGTTTTATTCATTAGTCAATTTCAAAAAATGTCTGGCAATATTTTTCCAGAGATATTTTTTCGACCTGCAAATCAGAAAAGTTTACTTGTCGAATATATTTTGGTAAATCATATTGGCGGCAGGTCTTTCCAAAGTAAATCCAAAAGTCTTTGCCACTATCGGAAATGTGCGCTATGCCAATCGGGGCTTCCTGGGTAAATTCATAAATCCGCTGGCATGGTTTGTCGGGTCGATGGACCATGGTTTTATCTCCCGAGAATGAAGCCAGCTCGCAATCAGCCGTGAAAGTGACATTGTCCCAAGAATAAGTCTTTGTTTGAAACTTGACGGCAATCTGGCGTCTCACCCTCTGGTCTGATAGTCTATCAAACAGACCACTGTAAAGTATATACTGTCGGAATAATCCGTTGGGGTCAGCGCCGATGACGATTATCTCCCTCCCCGCTTTTGATTCCTCGACCAGGTAGCGAGAGAGTAACCGAGAAGATAATTGAAACTGACTTTCGTGATAGAAGGGATTGCGAAGAAAATAGTCCTGGGCGAAATTACCAAATTGAAAAATATAAATAAGACTTAGCAACAGCAATAGAAGTCTTTGGCGATTTTTGTAAAGGACAAGAAGTTGGTTAATTCCCAGGGCAACAACTACTATCAACAGGACATATAGTAAATAACTTCGATAAACATAAGACAATTGAGTTCCACTGGCAAGAGAGAGTAGAATGACGACCGGAAAAAGCAGAGCAAAAAATCTTGCGACTTTGGAATGTTGGTGAACAAGCACTAGGAAGCCGATTAAGAGAAATAGAGCGTCAGAATAATAGAAAAGGCCGTGATCCCAAAGATAATAAGGCGCATAGGGATCGCCCCTAGAAAACAACACTGACGGTGAAATAGCGCCCAGAGCTCGGTTGAGGGTCTCTTTGAAATAGACAGTAATTTTGTTGACATAGATTGTGTTTAATAGACTAAAAGGAGTTTTAACCGTCAGGTTCTGATACCTCTGGGTATCAACTTGCGCAGTGACGTCGGCATGTGAAGGGCTAAAGAAATTTGTCGATCGGGTATTAGCCGGCAGATCCCGAAGTCGAAAGATAAAAATGAATAACGTCAATGTTGTCAACAAGACAACTACCAAGTAGGGGCGGGTAAATTTTTTCCTCTTTTCTTTCCAAGCGTACCAGACGGACAGCAAAGTGAAGGGAAGAAATATTATTTTCGCACCAATATAGGTATAAAAAGCAAGAAATAAAGGAATAAAGGCTAGGAGGATGGACCAGCCACGGAGATACACAAGGAGGACGAGAGCAAACAAAAAGAGAGTGGCAGAGGTGGGAACGTCGTAGCCCAAGCGGGAGCTAAAGATTAGCCAGGGGTTAATCGCGGCTACTATTCCAGCGATTCGGCCAATTCTCTCGGTGAAGAGCTTGCGGGCAAGAAAATATATGAGGATGACATTGAAAATGCCGACGAGAGCAAACGGCAGCCGAGAGTTAAAGAGCGAGAAAGGAAGAGGCCCGATAATTGGGGCAATAATTAGGGGCAGGAGTTCCCCTCTTGGCTCATCAGCGGGAGGGGTGGACAAAGTCAGCGGATTCCACTGGCCGCTGATATCAGTCCCGGCAACAAAAAGCGTCTTAGCGTTGAGAATGTAGTCGATTTCTTCGAAATTAATTCCGGCCGGAATTGTGTCGAGGAGAAGAAGTCTTGGAAAGGCGGCGATAATGATGAGGAGCAGTATATATTTTCTCATTCTTTGATCACTTTAACTGCTCCAAATAACATTCCCGGGGCAAGAACGTTTTTGGCAGGAACAACAATTCTATATCTTTCCTTGGAGTTTGACGATTGCCTTAGACCCCGCCAGAATAATAGATAGGAAAATCCGTTCTTCTGACCCAAATCGGTGGAATAGTGAATATCGACTTCCCGACTGGACGCCACTTGAGCTATATAATCGACGGCCTGTTTCTTGTAGGCCAGGGAAACAGGATAGCTATAGCTGGCCAAGGCCGAGAGATGGAAAATGGTCAGCAGCATTAAAGGAAAAAATTTCACTAACAAAGTTTGTTTGTTAACGAGTTGTAAAAACCAGTGCGGAAGAAAAACTATTGACAAAGACAAGATGGGAAGAAAATAGTATTCTGGTACCGCTCGGGGATAGAGGGAAAGAATCAGAAGCGGCCAAAACAACCAAAGAAAGAAGAGTTTTTCTCGGTCGTTTTGTTTTGGGTTTTTACTTAACCAAAGAAAGAAAAGAGCGGAGAGCGCAAGTCCTCCCAGGGATAGGGTCAAGAAGGCGTCCTCGACACTTCGCACGACGGTTACCCAGTTATTACCTAAGCGAAAGACGAAAGCCTCCAGGTTTGCTCCAGGAGTGGAGATTAATTTTAAAATCGCCTGGGAAATAGTGAACCCGTGACGCCACTCAAAAAGAAGTAGGGGGCTAGTAAGAAGAATTAGTCCGGAGACACCGAGAATCCAAATCCAGGGAGAAATTTGTCTTCGGCTTTGCCAAGTGAGAAATAGACACAACGGAGCGTAGAGGAGGATTGCTGGGTGGATGGAAGCGCCCAGACCGATGACCAAAAAAATCGCCAGGAGCCAATTTGACTGTCCATGACGAACTTTCCAGACGCTGTAAAAGAGGAATAAAGACAAAAAAATTACCAGGTTGGAAGGGGCGACTGTTCGATCATAAAAATTGACTCGAAATGAGAGGGTATAGAAAAAGACAGCCAGCAAGGCAGCTTTCGTCTTGAAAAGCTCTTTGCCCAACACAAAGATCATGACCATCGTCAAAACAGAAATCAGGCTAACTAGAACATTACCCGCAACGGGATCTCCACCGGAGAGAAGGTAAAAGGGAGCCAGCAGATAGTAGAAAAAAGGGGCTATAAAGACACCGGGCACGGAGGTTTCTTGACCAATCAAAGAAAAATGATGCTGGCGCAAGAGGCCATCGACCCACCAAGCGGCAGTCTCCTGGTCAAAATCAAAGCCAGCCAGCTCTTGTAGGCGGACTGTTCGCAGAATTAGTCCCAGCATAACGGCCGACCCTAAGATTAAGATGGGAAGAAGTTTTCTTCTAGTCACTTTTGATTACCCCGACGGCTCCGTAAATAGCGGAGAGCTCGCGTGGAGCGACCAAATAATACGGGACCACAATTTTATAAGTCCGTTTGGTTGGCAAAGACATGTCTTCAATGAGCTTTTCACCCCGCAGCCAGAAAAGATAGTTAAACCCGGTCTTTAGTCCCCGATCAGTGATAAAGTCTACCTTGAACGACTGACCAGCGGCATCAGCAACAATCATATCGACCGCCTGCTGCTTGTAGTGAAGAGCTAAATTGTTGGTATCGCCCCAGGCTTGGGAACTATTATATAGAGCAAAGAGAGTCAACGAGATCCCCACTAAGACTTTAAAAGCCAAGCTCTTCTTGGCAAGACTGGCTAAGACCGCCGCAGCCACAAGGATAAAAAGGGACAATTCCGGCAAAAAGTATTGTGACGGCAAAGCACCATGATAGAACGACAACCCAAATAAAGGAATGGCAAAGAAGACTAAGACGAGCTTGTAGATGAGAGCGCTTTTTTTAAAATTGACTAAAACATAAGCGATAAAACCAAATAACAAAGTTGCCATGATGGTGTTAGTTAACAAACTAAAATCCAGCTGGCGGTAGAAAACAGCTCGAAAGAAACCAATATAGATAGACATTATTCGCCAGATTGAGGCCATGGATAGAGGGGTGTTATTGCCAGTCCCAGTGAAAAAAAACTGGCCGAAGTGACGACTATTGATGAAGTCATGGCGCAGATCAAAAATGACCAGGGGCAGAAGGAAAAAAGCAAAAGTGGCGATGATAATAAGGAGACTTCTTTTATCTGCCCAAAGGGGACGGCGGCCCCAGATTGCCAGGGAAAGGGTGAAAAAGGCCACCAAGAAAAGGGCGGTGAAATGAAGATGTAGGGAAAGGGCGGTCAGAGCGCTAGTGATGAGGAGAAAGTAAAACTTCTTTTTCTGAAGATAGATCCATAAAAAACCCACTATCCCCAGCGAGACCAGCGGAAGCGGCGTGAGATTCCATAAAATCCGATCGAAGTTCACCATTAAAAACGAGAAGCCATAGATGATGGCAGCAAACAGCCCTGCCAAAGGAGAAAATATTTTAGACCCGAAGTAGAAAAACGCCCCGATAGTGAGTCCGGAAAAGATGAGGTTAAGCCAAATGGTGGTCATTGGATCCATGCGTCCTAACAGAAATCCAAGCGTGATAATGTAGTTGAAATATGGTCCCACATACATGCCGCCGACACTGGTTTCTGGACCAATTAGAACTGGCTTGTGATCAACAATAATGGCTTTGGCGATCCAGGCGTTGATTTCTTGGTCGTAGTCAAAACCAAAAAATGACGGAAAGTTCCAAAAACGAACCAGAAGAGCGATGATAATAATTATTATTAGAATGAGACGGTGATATTTAGTGACCATAGCCACGCTTGTCGAATTTTTCGACGGTGTAAACGGGAAATTCTTTTCTGCCTATGACCGGACCCTTGTCCGGACTTCGAAATTCCGTCAGCCACCTTTTCTGAAATTCTGGGAGGTAGGGGTCAGGTTCATAAATTAAATAGAGAGGATTGCCAGCGCGACGGGAGGGAAGATAACCATATTTTTTTTGACCATACCAGGAAAAAAGATATTGCCACTCCGCATCTTCCCAATAGGGAACGATGCCATAGTTATGGTAGCCAAAGGGTTCCCCCGCTGCATCCTGGTAGATATAGTCAACTACTCCAATTTGATCTGCTAAACCGACCGTGTTTGGGTCGGCAGGCTGGGCAATATGTTGCTTGAGGATAATCTCCTTTCCCCAGCCGAAGGTGGCACTGAAAATGAAAAAGACAAAAATAGCTAGAGCCACCGGAGGAAAAACCCGGGAAAGACGGGAGATCAAATAGGCAAAAATTAAGACGGCAGCCGGGATCCACCCCAAAAGGTAGTGGGGGTGTGATTCGCCGCGAAAGTAGAGAAAGAAATAGCTGAAAAGAGGAAGAGTGAGCCATAGACCCAGAAGCAATCGATATCTGGCGCTACCTCTAACAAAGAGAGCGGCACCACCAAGCAGAGCGACAAGTGACCAGACGGGTTGGCCATAGAAAAGATAGTTAGTTAGCTCGCCCAGAAAATTTGTCCACCGGAGGTAAAGGCCATAGAAAAATCCTTCGGTCGGACCGGCGGCAAGAAACAGATTCCGAAGATGCTCCAAACTGGGATAATGATTACGGATCTCAAAAAGAAGCTGAGGGGAAAAAGAAAGAAGAAAAAGAATTAGACAGAGGGCTAACCATCGACGATTAGTCAGGTGTCGGCGTAGGAAAATCAAAGATACCCCCACCCAAAAGGTCAAAAGATAAGCAGAAGCGGGATTCAATTGATACAGAAGTGCTAGAGATAGAGCAACAATTAAGCTTCCAGACCGGTCATTCTGCCCGATTTTTACCAAGCCAATAAAAATTAGGAGGCTCCATAAAGCAGTCGAGGCGGGATTAGAAAGAGTGCGGGCGTAGGCGACCGGCAGGGCTCCGAACGACCAGATGGCAGCTGCGATGAGGGCCGTTTTCCGATCGAAAACGAGTTTAGCGACGGAGTAGAGAAGGATGATTGTTGCCAGGTCAAGAAAACTGGTCAGCCAGAGAACAATCGCCGGGTTGCCTTGAGCGAGGAAATAGAGGGGAGTGAGGAAATAGTACCAGAGGGGGCCCATGAAGAGGCCAGAGGTATCAGCTGAAGGGCCAACGAGGACGAAATCGCCGCGCATAATGCCTGTGGCGACCAAAGCGTCTCGGGCTTGGTCGTAGAAAAATTGCATCGACTGGAGGAGATTGATCCAGCGCAGGACTGCTCCCAGGGCCAGAACTACAAGCAAGGGAGAATGATATTTAATTTTGGAGAAAAATTTTTCGGCCATAAATAGTGAGGCCCAAAGCAAGCGGCAAGAAAGTAACAATCAATTTGGCCTGCTGAACTTCCGGTGGATAGGAGCCTACATAAAGATAGGGGGCATAGCTAAGGAGGAGTCCGGCCGAAGCGGACAGCGAAAGAATCAGTAGCTTACCTTGGGGAGCAAGAAGGGCTAGCAGTGAGAAAATAGGTAAAAAGTACCAAGGGTAGAATTCTCGTTGGTAGATGACGGGTACGAGTGACAGGAGGAGAAGCACAACTAAAATTTTGATTGTCCGATCATAGGGAAGGCGGAAAAAATACACCGGCAACAAAACAATGGTCAAAAACTTTACCCCCGCTGAAAGCACGAGCGAAAGAATAGCCAAAACCCTTTTGGTGCTTAAGAGTAGATAGGTGCTTAACAGGAGAAAAAACGCCATTACTATGTCCAGATGTGGACTGACAACTGCTTCGACAATGACCAACGGATTGAGAGCAAAAAAGACCACCCCAAGAGCTATTTTCTGCGGGCTTATTCGAGTAAGAATTTTTTTGATTAGAAAAATACTGCCGAGATAGAAAGTGAGGAAGAGGATTTTAAAGTTGAGAAGGGTGAGGACAAACTTGCCAAAACCAAAGACTGACGGCAGAAAAGTCAGCACAAGCCAGAATGGACCGTAAGGATAGGGACGATGAACCCAGTGCATGAAGCGCAGCCAAGGATCGGCGGGAAAATCCAGGGGCCTAAATTGATAGGGGTTGAGATTGTAGTGTGTAAGGATTCGGATGTCAAACAGATAGTTGAAAAAGTCATGGGAAAACGCGGGATACGAGATGAGGCCAAGAATGACCACACCAAGGATGGGGAGGGCAAGTTGTCTGCTTGACAGGTGGTCTCTTCCGGCTTTAGCGAGTATCCGGATATAGAAGACAAAAAGTAGGAAAATTATGATGAGGTAGATGAGTGTTGATGAAGGACGATTAAAATAGCCCAGTTGAATCATCACGTTTTGGAAGTTGATAAAGGCGGGGTGCTGGAGGAGAGTTAAATTGAGATCGATTTGACTATATGAATAGATAGCAAGCGCCAGGAGGGCTAAAAGATATAAAGCTGTGGTCATTTTCGGTAGTGGCCAGATAGGTCGTTGGCTTTTACCCGGAAGACCTCGTGCAGCATTTCGAGAGACTCTCTGGCAAATTTCACTAGACCTCTACTTTTACCTGTTGAAATATCCCGATCCTGCCACTTAATGGGGACATCGGTAACTTTGTAGCCTCGGGCCTGGGCAGCAACGAGAAGTTCGACGTCAAAAGCGGTTGGATTCCACCCGCTTTTCTTGTCAGGTGGTGACTGAACTGCTTGAAGTATAGGGAAAATCTCTTTAATTACTGGACCACGAAATGCTTTGAAACCGGCCTGAGTGTCAACGAAGTTTCCTAGGAGGAAGATGCGACGAAATGTGAGAAAGACCTTGTGGGCTACGAGACGCAGGAGAGGTGAGTCTTGACTCTCCTCTCCCCGACTACCAATGACAATATCAAATCCCCGATCAAACTGAGGCAGAATTTTTTCCAATTCAGAGATTGGTGTCGACTGGTCCATATCTGTGAAGAGAACCAATTCTCCGGAGCTTTTTTGCACTCCAGTATAGACGGCAAAGGCTTTACCGCCGTGTTCGTTTTGAAGATAAATGAAGTTCGAAGTCTTGTCGCAAAAATCTCGGGCCAGCTGACGTGATTCTTCTTCGGGAGAGCCATCGTCGGAAATAATTACTTCCCAAGAGTATTTTTGACGGGCAAGGTAAGTGTTTACTTCGCTTAAGACGCCTCTTTTGAGATTAGCGGTTTCGTTGTAGGAAGGGATGATGACCGAGAGATAAATTTTATCAGACATATGGGTCACAAGGGTCACATAAGTCTCATGAACCTTTGTAGTGTATCAGTTTGTAGATGATTATCCCAGCCGGACCAACTTCCCGCTCCACGATTTCTCCCTGCCCAAACCCGGCGACCTCCCAGAGCGGGTGGCCCAGGGGTTTGCAATCACTGCCCTCGCAGACAACAAGTAATTGATCAGTGACTGTTTTGCGCTCGGGGTCGTTTTGTGGATTCTCGATTACGACAGGAGGTTTACCCCAAATTTCCAGAAAATAGCGATAGGCGTGGTCGCTGTTTCCTAAGGTCAAAAGGGCAAAATTATACGGCCTTTCTTGGGCCATCCGCAAGACAATTCTGGCAATTTCCTGAGTTTGTTTGACGAGGTTGTTCGGCGGCTGCCAGAAATACAGGTTGTTAATTTCCAAGGCGACAAGGATTGCTAGCGCTATAGCAACGGGAAGGATGAGGGCTTTTCTGAAAATGACCGAGCCGACAGCCGCGGCAAGCATGAGAAAAGGAATGGGGAAAAGAAATCCAAAATAGTGGTCAAGGAGTTGGCCACGATATGAACCAATTCCCAAGACTCCAATAAAGATCCAGCTGGCTAAAATTATCACCCGGGGTCGACTAAGTTTTCTTCTGGCTGCTTTGACAGCCCAAAACGTAAATCCTGCCAAGCTGGTGTAATAGAACAGATCTAATGCCTGTCCGGAAAAGGCGAAGACGGTTTCGAAAACGCGGCGGAGAATGTCATTGAACAGCCAGAGAAAGTTGAGGCTACGAGGGGAGATGACGGCTCCGCTTCCACGGGTGGTGAACTCAAGAACACTATGAATGTTAGGGAAGCCGTGGCGAATTTCAAAAAGGAGATAGGGGGAATTCCCCAGCAAAAATCCCACAAAAATTAAGGCCAAATTAGTGATGGCAAGCCTTAAGGGAAAGAGAAGGAGCACCGAAAGACCAACGATTGGACCAAAGATTAAGTTAGTATAGTGCAACTCCTGCATTATTCCGAGGCTTATTCCACAAAGCAAACTCATTAAAACTCGATTTCTCTTAGTGGACAGGTAGACAAAGAGAATTGTTAGGAGAGCAAAAAAGGGAGTGGGGTTGGGATTCCAAGAAAAGCGAGAAATGTAGACCATTTTTGGAGACAGCGCAACCAGAAGAGCACAGAGCAGGGCGACTTTTTCACTCCAAAACCTTTTGGCGAAAAAATGGGCGAGAAAAACTGCCCCGATGCCAAAGATGACAGACATTACCGCCGGGCCGACGGGATCAAGTTTGGACAAGGCGAGGAAAGGGATCATGAAGTAATAGTAGAGTGGGCCGATGTAGAAGCCGCCGACGGAAGCACTGGGGCCCAGAAGAGTCCAGTTGTGGTCGACGATCATCCTTTTGACCACCAGCACGTCTCTTCCCTCATCACCAAGAAATTGCAGATAGGGGGAAAGCTGATAGGTTCGCAAAAGAAAAGCGAGAAGAAGGATTAGAAAAAGAATTGTTTTTGGTGAGGTGAGTTTTTGCGGAAGCATCGTCGGTTCATCTCCAGATTACTTGTGAATAAACAAGGAAATTCCACACTAGACCGGCTCCCACTCCGGCCATATAGAAAACCAGATATAACGAAAATTTCCTTATCGTTGGGAGTTTTGCGATGAGGGAATAGATCTTAATTTTAGAGAGCGGGCCGGTGAAGATTTGTTGGTCAATGAAAGGCTCTTTAAATTTCGTCAGTCCAAAGATTGACTCCCCCGCCTTTAAAAAGATAAATTGAATGACAACTGACCCGAAAGAAAGAATGTTGAATTGGAGGAATTTGGCCGGCAAGACATTCCAAGAGGTGATCTGACGGTCAGAAAACGTCCAGATGTTGTTCCAGAAAAAATTTGAGATGATAGCGAGTTCTGCCCCCAGGGGCCCGGCAAAGGACGGCCGCAACCCCAATCTCACCCCGGTCACCAAGATAGCGGTGTTGATAATAAAACCGACGGTGCCGACGACTAAGAATTTGAGAAGGTGTTCCATATCTTTTGGAATCTAAATTTTAAGGCATATTTCAGGAGGTTGCGAGTGTAGGACAAGGTCCGCATTTTTGACCGGCCACCAAAGCGGTCATAAAAGATGAAGGGCTCTTCAATAATCTTTATCTTCATGGTGGTGGCTTCAAAGACAAAAGCGGGAACAAAGAGCCAACCAAGGTGGATGGAAACGCGCGGCCGCAATTTAATCCAGACGTCTTTTTTAAAAGCTCGGTAGAGATTGGTGAACTCATGAATTTGGAGAGCGAAAGAGAGCAGTCGGAGGGTGGAATTGGCTCCGAGGCTCAAAGACTTTCGCCACCAGGACCAGTTGACAATGCCGCCGCCCAGAGTATAGCGGCTGCCAATAACCAAATCAGCCTTGTCAAGGCGAGTCAAAAAATCGGGAATTTTGTTTGGGTCGTTTGACAGGTCCGCTTCCATGGTCAGAAGAACATCAGCACCGAGACGATTGATGGCGTAGTCCAGACCTTTAGAAAGGCCCAACCCCAGACCCTTTTCGTGCACATCAAGGAGATGAATCCCCGACTCCCTTTTTCGCATCTTTTTGACTATCTCCTGAGTTTTGTCCTGTGAATGACTGTCAGAAACGAGAATGTCTAGTTGATAGCCAGAAAGGCGGACTCTCTGGGCTAGAACATTGGTGAGAAAGGCCTCGATATTTTCCTGTTCGTTCAGGGTGGGAGCAACGATGACAGCTTTTTTCATTTAGTTAAACCCAACCGGTCGGCCCAGATCACGGCGATGACCTTGAGACTTTCGGTAAAAGTGTTCGTCGTCATTTTGGAGTCACCTGATAACCTTAAATTGAATTTAATTGGTATTTCTTTGATTTTTGCACCGCGTTTTTTCATCTCGTAGAGAAGCCGGGTTTTGTAGGCAAAAGATTTAGAGAAAACTTTCTCAAATTCGATGGTGTCAAGAAATCCCCGGACTCGGGCAAGGCGAAAGCCGGTCGTAAAATCATGAATGTCCCACATGAACAGGGAGGTTTGGTATATGAGATTCCCAACAATGGAAAGAAGTTTTCGGTCCAGTCCCCATTCTGACGGAATGGACCCACCAGCTATATATCGCGAGCCGACGATGTAGTCCGCGCCTTTGGCAAACTCCGTCACAAATCGGGGGATGTCGTGGGGATTGTGTTGAAGGTCGCCGTCCATTTCCATGACGGCATCGGCTTTGAGCTTGCGGATGGCATAGTTGAAACCGTCAATGTAGGCTTTGCCCAGACCGTATTTGCCGCCTTCGTCGAGAAGGACGACCGATCGATTAGTCTTGCTTTTCTCCTGAACAATTTTCCAGGTGCCATCTGGCGAGTGGCTGTCGACGACTAGAAGAGTTAGATGATGGTGTTTGATTTTTGGAAAGACGTCTTTAGTCAAAATGTCAATCATCCGAGCGATATTGGGCCCTTCATTGAAAGTGGGCATTACTATAACAATATTCATATGTTGCCTCCTTAGTCCTCCGTTTGAGTATAGCAAGTCGAAGGGCTAAAATATACTCATCTGTAGAAACATGATCATAGACATTATTACTCTGTTTCCGGAGATGTTTTCCGGGCCGTTTGACCAAAGCATCATCAAACGGGCCCAAGACAAAGGTTTGGCGACTATCAGGCTTCATGACCTGCGAGAATTTGCTATCGATGAGCGCGGGACTGTTGATGACCGGCCGTATGGCGGTGGGGTCGGGATGATTTTGCGAGTCGAACCGATCTATAGAGCATTACAAAAGATCAGGAACAAACAATCGAATACTAAAATTATTTTGATGGATCCACGCGGGACAAAATTTACTCAACAAATGGCCAGGGACTATACTGGTCTTGATCAACTGATTCTGATCTGTGGTCGTTATGAGGGCGTTGATGAGCGGGTCCGGGAGTACTTGGTTGACGAGGCCGTCAGTGTTGGTGATTACGTTCTGACTGGCGGGGAAATTCCGGCAATGGTCATTTCTGACGCGGTTATCCGTCTTCTCCCCGGTGTCCTGGAAAAACCGGGGGCCACAGACATTGAGACTTTCTCAAATATTGCGCCCGCCCTGAGCACAGTCGAAGGACCTCAACAATACTTAGAATACCCGCAATATACCCGGCCCGAGGAGTTTAATGGCTGGAAAGTCCCGGAAGTGCTTCTGTCAGGAAATCACGAAGCTATCAGAATATGGAGGCAACCCATTAAGCGGTAGGCTTTTTCTTCACTTTTGTTGCCCAGTGTTGACCGGCTTTAAAAAGGCTGTCAAAGGTGCCGGCGTCGGACCAAAAACCTTTTAATTCTTTCCATCTTAAGGTTCCGTCTTTGATGTAGCGGTTGTTTAAATCAGTGACTTCAAGTTCACCGCGATCGGAAGGTTTAAGGCGGCGAATGTGGTCAAAAACTTTGTTGTCGTAGAAATAGAGGCCGGTGACGGCAAGATTTGATTTCGGTTTTCTGGGCTTTTCTTCAATGGCGACTATCCTACTTTTTTCCTGACGATCAAAGACGGGAACACCGTAACGCTTCGGGTCGGGAACTTTTTTGAGAAACACGAGGGCTCCTTGGTCGAATTTTTTGACATCTGCGGAGATGTCTGCGTCAGTGGTGTTGTCACCAAGAATGACACAAAGGGGTTGGCTGTCAGCAAAGCTCTCAGTTAAAGAAGGAGCATGAGCGATGCCGCCTTCGATTTTCCGGCCGTTGACGACGGTCGATTCTTGGTAGGCAAACTCCAGGTGTCTGATCCCCAAGTCTTTACCGTTGCGCAGAACCGAAACGAAGTGACCAGCATGAGGGCCACCCAGAACAATCATTATTTCGGTGATGCCCGCTTTGACCAAAGTTTGAATCGGATAGAAAACCATCGGCTGGTCATAGACCGGGAGAAGGTGCTTATTGGTGGCAAAAGTCAAAGGATAGAGCCGGGTTCCTAGACCGCCGGCGAGGATGACACCTTTCATTTTGGCTAGATGGTGAGCAGGAAAATGATTAGAACGAGCGCCACCAGTGAGGCAACGGCAGCATACTCCAGAATAATTCCCTTTGTCAAATTCCGGTCGTGATAGTGGTGAAAGACGCCCCACACAGTATAGGCAAATGATAGAAGGATGACGATGAGGACTTGTCCAGCGATGTCAAAGGAATAGTAGATAATGCCAACAAGTCCGAGAATGATGATTGTTAACAAGAGGAGAAAGTCGAAAGCGTGGCGAAATAAATGAACAATTTTATGGATCATGTTAAAGAATTGCTCCTCTGGTCACAAGACTGATGACGGCCATAATTGTGAATAGGATGAGAAAGTGGGCAAAAGTGTGTCCGGAAACGCGAATTTGGCGCCGACGATAGACAAGAACGGCGTCGAGAGCAAGAAGGCTGATTAAGAAAACGGTCAAGCTTAAAGAGACCAATTTGACTAGAGATGGCAAGTCGATTTTTGGTTGGACATCAACGGATTCGGTCTGGAGAATGATTCCGGTTGAAGGTGTCTTTTCCGGCGGTAGCGATTGAGACCCCGGCGTGGCCGAAGAAGTCGCCGATATTGAGGCGACTGGTGATGAGAGAAGGAGGTTTTTGGTTGGAGTCTTGGCTTCGACGCTGGCTTCCGCGCTGGCGCGTTTGCCGAAAGTCTGGACGACAAGGGTGGTTTCGCTGCCACCATATTTGCCATTAACGACGGCAAGGCCGATGTCTTCATAGCGGCGGTCGAGGAGATTTTCCCGGTGGGTAGAGGACTTCATCCAGGCTTCGACAACGCTGGCAGAATCGGCAAAATCTCGGGCGAGGTTTTCGCCGGCAAAAAGATAGTTATAGCCTGCTTGAGCAACGAATGTCCACGGACTTGTTCCCGAAGGCGAGATGTGCGCCCAATATTGATGGGCAAACATGTCTGCGGCTTTGGCGGCAGCAGCCTTGGTGAGCTGATCGTCGAGTCGAAGCGGGGAAACTCCGGCAGCCAATCTTTTGGCGTTGGTGCCACTTAGAAGATCCTGGACAGAGATGTTTGTGGCATAGCCGAGGACTTCGGGCTGAAAATGAGCAAAAGTCGACACCGAGAGTTGAAAGATGACGAGGATGACGATGTAGAGCGAAAGAACTGATGGGTGCAGAAGTCGAGCGCGATGGTTGTTAGAGTAGCGGGGAGTGAAGAGGTGAAGCAAATAGTCCAAGAATCTCATGAAAACATCATAACAGATATTTTTCCCGCCTCAAAGGAGGATTTTTAGTTTATCCGACGGTTTCTTTGCCTGATGCCTTTTCGACGTATTTTGTCAGAATTGACAGGTTCTCTTTTGGCACTGGTATTCTTGTCCTCGCTGACCGCAATCGGAGGCAACACCGAAGTGAGACTTGAGAGTTGAGAAGTGAGAAGTTTAATTATTTTTCCCTTCTCATTTCTGCCTTCTCAATTCAATGACCTGCCTGCCCGATTATCAAACACAATATTCACGATATTCACGAAACCAGCCATTACCTATGTGTCGTTTCGCAAGAAAGGCAACATAGCGGGGTCTGCCCAGATGGCTGGTTAAATTTTGGCAAAAATTGGTAGCCCTCCTTCGCTCATGTTTGAGCCCCCGATTAAATCGGGGCTCTCAAGCACTCGCTTCGGAAGGGTCCAAGAAACTCTAATGCTCTTTGCAAGCAAATCGCAAAGAGTTTCTAGGAGAGGAGGTGAAAAATAATGATTAATCGAAAAATAGCGTTTAGTGTAATTTCAATTCTCTCGGCTCTCGCCCTCATGGGTGGGGCAACGTTTGCTTACTTTAGCGACACCTCCACTGCAACTAATAACTCGTTTACAACGGGTAATGCAGATCTAAAAATAGCCACGGATCCAATGGCCGACCCGTTAACTGATTATGTAGATAATATCGCCGGTTTTTCAGATACCGGACTATTTCCTGGCTACTCAAAAGATTATAAATTTTGGCTAAGAGACGCCAGTACTGCGGCGATTGGTTTGGATAATACAGTAAAAGTTACTGGATTAACCGGTAATGTTACTTTACAGTCTGAAATAACATTGGGATTTTCTTGCACAAGAGGGGGAGACAGCGTAGTAACTACAGTACCAGATACAACTCTCGCTAGTTTATCAGTTACACCTGCATCACTAAATAGTCTATTACCTGGCGACCTTACTGCTAATGGAGGAGGTACCGATGAGGCTCTCTGTACAATGACAGTTAAGGTTCCAACAACCAGTACCGTCACTTCCGATAGTGTAGGATTTAATTTGGTCTTTGATGCGACTCAGACGCCTTAATGGACAACTGGTGGCGGGTGGTCTGCCCTCCCGCCATCAGGTTGGGGACGAAAATTATCAATTATCAATGAGCAATTATCAATAAAATTAAAAATGATAAATAATTTGGAATTCACTGTAAAATTTTTCAGAGCGTTTTTGACAGCCCTTTTTTTAGCGGCACTTCTGCTAGCGGCCTTTACGCTTGTCACTTCCAAAGCAGATGTGCTGGGAGGATTGCGGAGCTTCACAGTGCTCTCCGGAAGCATGCAACCGACGGTCCCTGTGGGCTCGGTCGTCTTTGTTCAACCCCAACAAACATATTCATTTAATGACATTGTCGCTTTTAAAAATAAGGCCGGTTTGACGGTCACTCATCGAATCTTTCAATCAACAATTAAGAATGGAGACATTTTCTACCGGACAAAGGGGGATGCAAATGGGCAAGCGGATTCTGAAGTGATCAGTTCCAAAGACATCATTGGGAAAGAGATCTTTTTTGTTCCAGAGATCGGCCGGTTGTCAGATTTGTTGAAAAACCCCTATGGATTCATCGGGCTGGTTGTCACACCGACGGTGATTTTTATCGGGCTGGAAATTTTGAACATTAAACGAGAGATGGAAAAGGAAATTGAGAAAAAACTGCTTGCCCAGATGGGCATGAACTATTCATGAAAGCAAGATATCTGCTCTTCGTTGCGGTGTTGTTGTTTGGTTTGGTGGGGGTTTCCTATCAAGTGACCCATGCCTTGTTTTCCGATACGGCACAGTCGGCAGCAAACACCTTTACGGCTGCAGCAGAATTTCCAACCCCACAACCGGGAAAGATAATCATTAATGAGGCCGTTAACTCTGCGACCGATTCTGAAGAATGGGTAGAATTATACAATTCGGGAGGTTCTCCCGTTGATGTTACCGGTTGGAAAGTTGCGGACGCTGATTCTGATGACACTTTTCCATCGGTCTCACCCATTCCAGCTGGAGGGTTTGCTGTGGTTGTTCCCAGTACAAGCACGTTGGTTATTCCTGCGTCGGCGATAAAAATTCAATTGAGTAACGGAACTGTTGGAAGTGGATTAAACGCTAGTGGAGACAAGCTGGTTTTGAGTGATTCATCAAACAATGAGATTGACAAAATGAGCTATGCCAGCAACCATGATGCGTTTACGGGACTGGGCGTCAATGGGTCAGGACAATCTATGGCAAGAAGTCCTAATGGAGTTGATACAGATACTGTAGGTGATTGGGTTTCTAATGCAACACCAACGCCTGGCTTGACAAACTGATATGAGAAAAAGAATTATTAGAGTCTTCTTATTAATTTGCGTAACTTCCGCTTTAATTTATTTTAGTGGTGGGTTGAACTTTTTAACTGAGTCCTCTACGGCCTACGCGGTTGGGGATTTGACGGTGGATTGGGGAGTGGCGGAAGGGCAGCCAATTTTTACGATTGCGGGCATGGCGCCGGGGGACAGTGAGAGTCGAGACGTGACGGTGACGAATAACGCCCCCACCTCCCGACCGGTGGGGATCAGGAGTGTGACCACCAATGATCCGGACAATCTTTCAAGTGTCATGGAGATTGTCATTTCTGACGGCGGGGGAGATTTATATGGCGGGACGCTGGGAACAAAAACTCTCGCCGATTTTGCTTCTGACAGCAACTCTCCCGACGGAATTGCTTTGACGACTTTGTCTTCAGGAGCAGCGGATACTTATCATATTACGGCTACATTTAAAACAACAGCGGGAAATGAATTTCAAAAGGCCAATGTCACTTTTGATCTGCACATCGGGGTTGCCGTTCCCGTTCCGGCAGAGTGTGGCAATCCGGCGCAATATGGGACACCGATTTTCGGGACGGCGGGAAATGATCGCCTTAGAGGCAACAACAAAAAGAATTTGATTTTTGCCCTCGAGGGAAACGACGTGGTTGACGGGGGAAACAATGCCGACTGCATTGTGGGGGGGCCGGGCAACGACACTCTTTCCGGCGGGAACGGAGAAGACATATTAATTGATATGGAGGGAAACAACCGGATCGGCGGCGGAAACAGTGCAGACCTCATTACTGCCGGAAGCGGGGATGACAGAATTGACGGGGGAAATGGCAACGACACAATTTTGGCAGGAGACGGGGCCAACATCATCGACGGCGGGAACGGCAACGACAGCGTGACGGGGGGAGACGACAATGACCAAATGAGTGGAGGAAACGGGCAAGACTTGCTCCTCGGCAGCGGAGGAAATGATTCTGCCGACGGAGGAAACGGAACGGACACGTGTGAGACGGAAGTGAGAATGCATTGTGAATTATAGAAAGGGGGTGATTAACAGATGAAAAAATTTATTTCTAAAGCGACGGTTGGTTTAGCAACAGTTGGACTTATTGGTTCATTGATTGCTCCAGCGGCACTGGCTGATAACACTATCAGTGGAAACGGAGCTTTGTCAACAAACACCATTAACTCTGTCGGTGTTTCCAAGTGCGCGGTCTATCAAAATAGTTCAACGGTGGCAATTACAAACGCCTCGTCGACGGCTAACAGTGGCCAGAATCAGGCTAATTGGAACACCGGCGGCAATGTCTCGGTGACCAGCGGCGACGCCACGGCAACGGTCGGCGTCACGGTGACTGGAGGGGACAATGTGGCCATCGATCCGTGTTGCGGTTGCGACGGGCAACTGGCCCCATCCGGGGATAATGAAATTTCCGGAAACGGGTTTAAATCCAACAACGATGTTAACGAGGTGGTGGTCAATGTCAAAAAGGTCAAGCAGAAAAGCAAGACTTGGGCTCTGACTTCTGCCAAGGCCAAGGCTAAAACTGGAAAGAATAAGGCCAATGGCAACACTGACGGGACGACCACAGTGGAATCAGGAGTATCAACTGCGGAAACGACAGTTGACGTGGCGGGAGGAGGAAACACTCTGTAGTTCTCTTTCTCTTTTGAGCCTTGACTCTTGCCCGGAACCGCAATCGGACCCGGGCAGGAGTTTTTTTCGGCTTCGTCTAGCCGGCACTAGCGCTTCGGGCGGGCAGTAACAATCAATCGTTTAGTGTCCAGAAAACCGCTGCAAGTGTAGAGCGTTAGAGTTTCAGCGGGAGTTGGGGCAATGACTTGGATATCACTGGGATCAACGAGTTTTATATCTTCAGTTGAATAGCTGTACCAGCGGTCTTTAGTGAGAACATAGATAATGATGTCTTTTTTTAGATTGCGAAGGGGGCCGAAGAGGTCGTCCCGGGCGTGGGCAAAGATGACGACGTTCCCCGGCTCACCGGGATTAGCGGAGCCTACTCCGTGAGAAGCCGAGGTCTGGGAGAGCTCCCAAAAACCGTTGACCACTTTGGCTTCGACGACGGGAAGATCAAGATTAAGTGCAGGAATGACGATTCGCTGTGGTGGTTGGCTAGGTTCTTTTTCGGAAAGAAGCTGAGCGTCGATTTTGATTGGTTCAGCTGGAGATGGCTTTTGACCAGAAGTTAAAATCGAGATTTTTTTAGTCACGGTTTTGTCTTTCATTTCGGCTCTCAATCGCTGTCCCCAATCATTTTCTGTCTTATAGGCAGCAGGGAATACTAGTAGACCCAAGCCTATGACAACCAACATGAGACCAACTTTTCTTCCATTTATGAAACTCCACGGGCTTACGCCCGTGGTGTCT
>CAZSSJ010000001.1:19441-100526 GCA_964609775.1 uncultured Gammaproteobacteria bacterium | reverse complement strand
CGGAAGAGACTGACAACCTAGTCTTCAAGTGTTGCACTTCCACTGCGAATCTACCGGGGTGTCAATTTGACTGTGGTTTGCTGGATAGTATATAATATAGGATATGAGCAAACCAGACAATCAACCGATGGCCTACGAGAATCTTGGAATAACGGAAACGAAAGCAGAGACATTGTCTCTCGGAGCACATGTGATTGCGGGTTGTGGTAATGGTTGTATGGCATTTGTACTTCATCCTGTAGAAGAAACTCTAAAGGGGGCAGGGTATACGGGTGCTATTGTTAGTGCCGCGTTTTTTCTCTACGGGTTCTTTATGGGCGATAAAGACCCACTATATTCGTACCGAGCAGAAGTCTTAGCCAATTGGGGCCAACTGTTTTTAGTTTCGTTGGCAGTTTTAAGCACAGGAAAAATCTTGGAAATTTCAAGAAGATTAAAATAAGGACTGCCGCCCCGGACCGATCACTCACTTTTCCAATCAAAATGATTGCCACTCCCGTGACCGCCAGATACGTCGCCCAGGCCGCCGAAATATCCAGCACACTTCCCCCCACTTCCTGAGCAAACACGGTAAACAATGGCCCAAGAAGGCCTTCTCCCAAATACCACAGGAGGTTAATCCCTAATAGAATTTTCCATGACATCTTTCCAGTATACCAACACCCCTTATAAGATCTTACAATTGATTTCCCCTTGACAACTGATGTACTAAGTAATATAAAATCACATAAAAGAACAGTCGCATGCCTAACGTTAATCAAAATCTATCACTTGATAGCTTACCAGATCTCCTGACTGTCAAAGAAGTCGCCCAAATTTTTCGCGTCAGCATATTAACGATCAAACGCTGGGGCAAACGCGGCAAACTTGTCCCCTTAAGAATTAACTCCCGCGGCGATAGAAGATACAAAAAAGAAGCCGTCCTCTGGCTCCTGGGAATCGAAAACAAACAATCCTAAATTCGGGCCAATTCTTTCCGATACTCCTCTGCCGCTCTTTCCGGCTTAATCATATTAACGTTCATCCCGGTCGCCAGTTCAAATCCTCCCGGATGGATAAGCCGCGGGATGAACCGCAGAAACCAGTCCTGGCCGTGATAGACATAATAGTTAAACGGCACGTCGTCCTGACCTGGATGCTTATGCAGCTCTTCATGGTGCAAAAACTTTTCCACCATCACTGCCGAAACCTTGGGAATAATCCCGGCTAAATCTGACAGCTCCTCATCAGAAATCTGACCAAAGGTTTTTCCAGAAACTATAGGAACAGCCCATAATTCATAAGGCCACTGACCGAATTCGGGGCAATACAAACTAAAGTGCTTCGTTTTAAAAACCACATTCACCTCCGGCTGTTTTTCCAAACCAGTGACTCGGAATCGCGGTGGAACCACCACCAACTGCGAATGCGAATGCTCAAGCGAGGCCCCCGCATGAACATTATGATTGTAAAAAATAACCACCTGACCGTGCTTCAAAGCCACATGATAATTAAATCTTTGCCGATAGACTGTCAGCACCAGACTCATCTGCTCTCGACTAATCGTCGGCAGGTCTAAATCATGATCCGGAGAATGGACAATCACCTCATGAAAGTCAGAAATGGGAAATTTGTTGGCAATCACCCGCACCTTCCACCCGCCTTGGCCATCATCAATTCTCAAAACTTCCCGATTCATCCGGTCATTCTCCGGACAGAACGGACAAATTCTGGCTGTCTCCCCACCTTCCCCTAGCCTCTTCACTCTCGCCGGCGCAAAAAAAACCAATCTAGAAGTCTTCTGATCAACCAAAATATCGCTCATCCTTCTACTTTACACGGAAAATCTCTAAGATAAAACCACGAAGCTGGATAAACTCTCTAGCCTTGACTTTAGATAGCGGCCTGGCTATATTGTGTATGCTCACGGCTCACATAATCAAAAGCCGTTTAAGGAAAAAACATGCTAAGAATCCCTGGTCTAGCTGAAACAAACATTCAAATCGTGATCGCTTTTCTGCTCCTTTTTATTGCCTTCATGCTTGTCTACCTGGCCTTTCTGAAAGATTCTCCAGAAGCAAGGAAAACCAAATCGCGAGGACAATACTCATCTTCAATGCCCCTTAATTATTCCCGGGAGAACTAGCCGCGAAAGTTCAAACCTTGAAAAAGCTCCCCCATATAGATCCCAATCCCGATCAGAATCTCCCGTAATGATCTCAGGGCCAAAAACATGCAATAGAAATTGATCCAAACTTTCAGACCCAAATTGGCCCGGGTAAATTGGCTGCAGTGGGGCAATACGGCCAGCCATTAAGTGCTCTCGCCACAACTTAACAAGGCTCACAGAATCTAATGCCCCCCGTTGGTCTCGCCAGCGTTGAACCTGCTCATCGGGCTTTAAACTATACCTCAAACTGCAACAGGGATTACTAGGGTCGAGTTCATTCACATCAAAGTCGGACGGTCTGGAATGACCCAGGAAATTTTTCTTGTCCAACTCTTCAATTGACACCACCTCAAACACGGTACTTCTTAATGCTGCTGGATTCGCTGCCAAAACTCTTACCACTGCTTCAGGGCCAATAGAAACAGCGGGCACCGTCTTTAACGGATCCCGATTATCAAATAGAACTGGATAAAGTCTCCCTCCACCCGTCTGAGAAAACAGTCTTTTTGTGTCAATCTCCAATACCACGGCCTGACTCGGACCATCATGTTTTTTGCTTTCCAAACCTGCTTCTAAAACCAGCTCAAGAAGAAGCTTTATAGCAAACGGGTCCATTGCCAACCTGTCTCCTTTTTCCCCGAGCAAAGATTCCCGAAGAAGGATGTACCAACCAGAACGCAGGCCAGTAAGTTGGGCCAGTCCCCCCAGAATTTCTTCTGCACGTGCCCAAAGCTCAGGATAATTCGCCAGGCTTTCACCCTGACCCCGAAGTTTTATAATTTGCTCAACTTGTTGGCCCAAAAACAAAGGTCTTCTGTCCAGATCAGATTTTGGATCGAAAAATAAAGAAGCGATCCTCTGGCTGACGTCTGGACCCATGGAAGCGATCATATTCTCAATCCGAAACTGTTCAGGGTCAATTTGATGGCCCATCCACAGAAAGTAATCTTTGCCGCCCAAAATATCTGGGCCTATCAGGCACTCAAAAAACCTCGATACTAAAGGCAAGCCCAAACCTTTATGGGTTCTCACCCCATGCTCCCGATGGAGAACCGGAGGCAGTAATTTCCCCCCCGCTTCCAGAGTTTTGACTGCCAGCGCCGAAGTCACCGTATAAAGCCGACCTTCTCCATAAACATCTTTTGGGCAGTCCGTTACCCCGACCCGATATCCATCCCATGGTTCCACCACTTGACGTGTTTCATACCCACCTGCCCCGCTCATGAATTGCCAGTAGGTATTAATCCCCTCAGGCATAAGGCCTCTCATTCTCGCCGCCGCCTGATCAACGGTATTCACAACCTCTGTAAGCCTCGCTCGCCACCGGGAAAACGCCTGCTAGGCATCTTCTGAAATTGACAGGTCGTCCAAAAGACCTCTCTGCGAAGCTTCAATTGTCCTCATAAATTAATTATATCCCATAGTAACCATAGCATCAATTACAACCGCTCTAGATGCAATTTACTGAGGTTTGCCCAGAAGTTTGTCCCTAAGAAGCAACGCCGGAAAAACTATCACTGCCCTGACCACTCTCTTTATATGCCCAGGGTTACTAAGAAGTCTTCCCAGCCATTTAAGACCCATTTGTGACCACCAACCTGTTGGTTCCCAAACCTCCCCGGAAATGAAGTCAAAGCTTCCTCCCACCCCCATCCCCACCCGGAATTGAGAATTGGGAATTGAGAATTGGGAATTTCCTTTCATTTCTTCTTTTTCCTTTTTCATTTTCCAGAGAAGTTTTTCCTGTGTCGGATGCCCAAAAGCCACAAAAAGCAGGTCAACTTCCGGCATAAGAGAAAGTTTATCGGTTACCTTATCATAAGATAAAGTAATAGAACTATCTATAAAGTAATACCTCAATACTTGGTCCGCTTTTCCATCTGACAAGGCATACCCAATTTGCAGTTTGGGAAATTTCTCCTGCAACTTTTTCGCCGCTTTCCCGGCCACTCCTCCCCTTCCTCCCAGAAGCCCCACCGACCAATCATTTTTCGCCGCTTCCTCACAAAGCCTCACCATGAGATCCACCCCCAGCACCCGATTCTCAATCCCGGCAAATTTCAACCCAAATCCGTCAGGAACATTCAGGTCCGAAGCGTTCAGAATTTCCCTAAACTCCAGGTCTTTCTGGGCCGTGACTATAAACTCCGGCCCCGGAGTAAAAATTAACCGTGAACCGTGAACCGTGAACCGTGAACCGGTAGTTTTTTTAAGCCAGGAAGTCACCACCCTAACCGCCTGACTCTCAGGCAGATCATTGATTCTCACACCTAAGACTTTTTTTAGCATCTTTCTCCTCTCCCCTATTAAATTATTACAGGATATTGAATTCTCAAATCTCAAATCCCCAATCTCAAATCTATGAACACTTTTTTTCCTGCCCAAAATCAGCAATTAAATTCTCCAATCTCCATTCTCAAATCTCAAATCTATAAGTCACTTTCTGTTAACACTCTTTTTGTAGAGGTCTATATTCTCCATGGCAATCCCGCACCCCTTAACCACACAAAAAAGAGGGTCATCCGCAACATGGACCGGCACACTAATCGTCTCCGTCATGAGTTTGTCCAGATTTCGCAGGAGAGACGTGCCCCCAGAGAGCACAATCCCGCGGTCAATGATGTCCGAAGCAAGCTCCGGCGGCGTTTCTTCCAGCACTCCCTTAACAGCAGTGATAATTTGCGAAAGAACCGGCGTAATGGCCTCCACCACCTCATCTGCCGTTAAATTGATCACCCTCGGCAGTCCCGAAGCCGCATCCCGCCCCCGCACCTCCATTTGGTTCACGGGGGAGCTTTGTTCACGGTTCACCGAAGAAGATGAATCTTTCTGTGAACTGTGAACTGTCAACTGTGAACTGTCTTTCTTCCCCACTAGAATTGCTGATCCAATCGTAATCTTAATTTCCTCCGCCGTTCTCTCTCCAATAAGCAGATTATACCTGCGTTTAACATAATGGATGATCGCTTCATCAACCCTATTTCCCGCGACCCGGGCAGACCGGTGCGCCACCACCCCGCCCAAAGAGATAACCGCCGCCTCGGTGCTTCCCCCGCCAATGTCGACAATCATATTGCCTGAAGGATTAGCAATGGGAATCTTGGCCCCAATGGCTGCCGCCAGCGGCTCGTCAATTAAATAAGCCACCCGCGCTCCGGCTGACAACGTGGCATCCAAAACGGCTCGCCGCTCAACCTGGGTCACTCCCGCCGGCACACAAATCATCACTTCCGGCTTGAAAAGCCGTGAAGATCCACACACCCGGTCAATAAAATACCGCAGCATCGCCTCAGTCGCTTCATAATCAGCAATCACCCCGTCCCGCATCGGCCTTGAAGCCATAATATTTCCGGGCGTCCGTCCGAGCATCTGCTTAGCCTCGTTCCCGACCGCTACCACGGCGCTATCCTCAACCGTGACCGCGACCACCGTCGGCTCATTGAGAACCACCCCTTGTCCCACCAGGTAAACGAGAGAATTTGCTGTCCCGAGATCGATTCCTAATCTTTTACCAAAATTAAGCATCCGGTTACAAAATCCGAAATCCGAACCTCGAAATCCGAAACAATTTCAAAATCCAAATAAATTCAAGGGTGTTTAAAGAATTTGAATTTAGAAT
Organism: uncultured Gammaproteobacteria bacterium; assembly: GCA_964609775.1. Classification (GTDB taxonomy): domain Bacteria; phylum Patescibacteriota; class Microgenomatia; order JAMCZE01; family JAMCZE01; genus CAZNUP01. Next base: position 94,758 of record CAZSSJ010000001.1, on the reverse strand, counting down.
TTTCGGTTTGTTTCGAATTTAGGATTTCGAATTTAGAATTATTATATCAGTCTATGTTTAGACCCGCATCCGCCGGCTGGCGGAGAGGATCGCAGCACAACTCTGTTGTGCTAAAATAGATCTGCCTATGACAAAGGTCACCCTCGTCCTCCTTGCCACCATCACGCTCATTCTCGTTGCCATCGTCTTGGTAATCTACCTGGCTAAAGGCTACGAGTTCAACCCCAGCACTCGCCAATTCAACGGCACCGGCATTCTCGTCGCCACCAGCGATCCTAATGGAGCCTCTGTTTTAATCAATGGAACCCTGAAAACCGCCACCAATAACAGTCTGAATCTCCAGCCAGACAACTATGACATTACCCTTCAGCTCGACGGCTACTCCCCTTGGCAAAAAACCATTCCGATTAAACAAGAGGAAGTCTTCAAAACCAACGCCTTTCTCTTTCCCAAAGTCCCCAATCTAACGCCCTTAACCCTCACCGGGGCCACAAATCCCGTCCTCTCCCCCGACCAGAGCAAAATTGTCTATAGCGTGGCCTCCGCTTCGGCCCAGAAAAATGGCCTCTGGATTCTCGACATGGGCCGGTCAAACATCCCCACGCCCCTAAGCGGCAGCGGCGACTTTCGCCAGATCTATCAAGACTCGCTCGGGCAAATTGCCAGCCGGGCCAAATTCCTTTGGAGCCCGGACACAAAGCAGATCCTTGCCTACACCGGCTCCCAACCCGAAATTGCCTCTTCCGCCGCCACCCCCAAAAACGGCCTAACCTACCTTTTAAATTCCGACCAACTCAATTCCCAACTTCTGCCCCTGACCCAACTCCAAATTAACCAGACTCTCCAGGAATGGCAAACCTTCTCCCAAAAGCGCTTTCTCGCCCAAATGTCCAAACTGGAGCTAAGTCTCGCCTCCTTTTTGACTGCCAACACCACCGCCATCTCCTTCTCACCTGATGAAAACAAAGTTCTCTACCAAGCCACCGCTTCAGCCACTCTTGCCAAAATCATCCCCTCCTCCATCCCCGGCACCAACCCCACCCCCGAAAGTCGCACAATCTCCCCAGCAAGTCTCTATGTATATGACGTTAAGGAAGACAAGAACTACGAAATTGAAAATTGTAAATTGGGCTCCGAAGGAGCGCGAAGCCAAATTGTAAATTGCCAGTGGTTCCCCAGCAGCCGCCATCTCATCGCCCACACAGCCAAAGACATCTCCATCATGGAATATGATGGCACTAATAAAGCCGTCATCTACGCCGGCCCGTTCGTCGATTCCATCGTCTTCAGCTGGCCCAACTGGAGCAAAGTCGTCATCCTGACCAGCCTCAATGCCGGCATCGGCAAAAACCTCTATTCAATTAATTTACGATAATGGAACCCCAGGAAAAAAATCCCTATAAGGACAAGGTTCTCCCCTGGAAAGCGTTTTTTTTCTTCTCTCTCGCCTGCTTTTTCTGTTCAGTGGCTACCGCCGCCACCGGTGAGAGGGAAAAAATAATCGGTCGCGTTTTCCCTCCTTCATCATACTACATCATCAGCACCGCCACCGCCGCAGCAGAACAAGGCCGCCCCGACACCTACGTTGAAACAACAGAAAGCTTCCTCACTAAAGACCAAGAGGAAAAAGTAAAAAAGGGTCTTTTTCTAATCGGCGTTTCTGTCAATAACATGAACATTGGGGCTTCAGGGTTCCTTCTAGATATTGAGGATAATAGATATTATCTAGCCACCAATAAACACGTCCTTAGATTAGATGACCCATATATGCATCAGTTCGGCCCCGATTTCGACAACTTCACCAGAACACCAACCATTAATAGAATCGACATCCAGCGGCCAGGTATCGATGAACAGACAAGATCATATTATGAAGGCTTCCACTATGAGCCGGTTCCTAACTCAGACATTGTAGTTTTGGAAATAGAAGACTCCAATAACCCTTTCACCACAGACGACATAACTCCCTACTCCGAATCTCACCGCTTTAAGCCCGGAGAGAGAATTGCCTCACTGAGCTTTCCAAGAATAACAGTCCCCGGGAATGGCCAAACCCGCGCATATTATGCGGAAGGATTTTACGTCAAGAATTTCAGCACCAACACCCCGGTTTTCAGCATTAACCTTGAATCCGGCTCAAGTGGAGGCCCGGCAATTAGCCTGATCAATGGCAGTCCCACAATAACAGCAATCTCTTCGCTCATCTACTCTCCACACATCTTAAACCTTTTCGACAACCAAGCAATGATGATCAGTCTTCAGGGAGTAGGACCAGCCCTCAAACATTTAAAATCAACTACTCCTCAACTTGGCAAACACCAATAACCTTTTGAGGGTCGTTCCCGGCGGCCAGCAGGTCTGCAAAGTAAGTTTGGCAAAATCCGCCTCCCGGCTGAGGTATCCGACCTCATTCGGATCAACAATCCTTTTATCATAGACTTGATAAAAATAGCGTTTTCCCTGATAGAAAACGTCAACTTCGTCTCCGGGATTAAGTTCTCTCAGCAGATAAAAAACCGCATTCCATTGGTTGACTTCCCAAAAGTTCCCCACCGAGTGGGCAAAAAGAACGGAATTACCGACCTGCCCAGGATAAGCCGTCCCGGCCGCGTGGGCCACTCCCTCTTTCAAAGCCACCAAGTACTCCGCCGGATTCCCCGGATCGACGTTGGCAATCACCCTCGCATTGGCATTAATCTTCGGAATCACCACTCCGAAATCAGTATTCATCGGCTTAATTAGAAGCGGTGGATTAGCCACTAGTTTGCCAAATCCCCCCTGCCCCGCGGAGCCGGCAGGCGAAGTGGGAGCCTGCCCGGCCACGACGTACGTCCTCCCAATCACCTGATCCCACCGATAATGCACTTCCGCCGACACCGCCGGCGCAAAAGTCAAAACCACTCCGGCAATCGCCGACAGAACAAGAAAATTCCCAATCGTCCGGAGCAGAAAAATCTTGAAGTAATCCCGCTTCACAAATAACTTAAGTTCCTTAAGATTCTTAAGTTTCTTAAGTCACTTAAGCAAGTCCTCGGAACTTCTCGGCACCCCTGGCCAGAATTGAACTGGCATCAACAGCTTAGGACGCCGCTACTCTATCCGTTGAGCTACAGGGGCATCTTCTTCACCTCCAATTTTAGCACAAGCGCCTCCTCAGGTTGCTTAACAAGCTTAAATAACTTAAGATTAATTCATGCCCCCTCAGAAAAAACTCCTCTCCTATCGCTACGCCACAATTATCTTCGACCTCACTTCTGACTTTTTAAGAACTTTTCTTCCGGAAATTGACCATCGCCGAACCCGCGAGCAGATGACTCAGGCCGCTAGGTCTGGTAAGCAAAACATCGTCGAAGGCGCCGGTCGGGATCTAACATCCATGAAAAGTGAAATCACCTTACTTGACGTTGCCCGAACATCGTTTGAAGAACTGACCGAAGATTATGAAGACTTCTTAAGGCAAAAAGGTCTTAAAATCTGGTCAAAAACTGATCCGCGGGTGGAAAAAATCCGGCAGCGAAGTTTCTCTTTAACCAGGCTTGACAATCTCGATTCCGAAGGCCAATTCAAAACCAATCCCCATCTTTCATCAAATCCGGAGCAGGCCGCCAATGTGCTTCTAACCCTCTGCCACCAGGCAAGCTATCTCGTCTACAAGCAAATAAAAATATCGAAAACAAAATTATCACTCAGGGCGGTTACACTGAAAACCTGACAAGAAAACGAAACGAATTCCGGAAAAATGAAAAATTTAAGTAGCTTAAGTTGCTTAAGTGGCTCAAGTAACTTAAAATGTCCTCATCGGTTCGGCCCGCCCGCCGAGCAACGGGGATTAGCGCAGTGGTAGCGCGCCTGGTTCGGGACCAGGAGGCCGTGAGTTCAAATCTCACATCCCCGACTTGCAATCCCTCCTGCAAAGTGTTCTAATTTATTCATGATCGGCGTTCTGGCCAAAAGCACCATCTATGTTAGCGCCCTTTTAAGCTTCCTCTTGATCGCGACAGCCATGACCCCTTTTCTCACTAAAGAGCTGCAAAACCGCATCACTCTCCCCACCACCGCCGCCCCCGAGGTCAAAATCACTCAGGTTGACGTCAAGAAAATTGACGTGACAACCTACCAGATCTCCGTCTCCCTCGAAAGCCCCGCCAGCGCCTATCTAATCTACAAAGACACTCAAAGTGGCATCTCTAAAACTGTCTTGTCCCTTTCCGGCGGCCAAAGCCAAACCACCCACGTCTTCAAAATTAATGGCGCTGGTCCCAAGGGCGGCCAGGCCACCATCATGCTAAACGGCATCAACGCAAGTCCCGGGGGAAAGCCAATTGAAGTCAAGTAAGTGAGCCGAACATCAACTCTTCATCAACCCGTTTGTACTCGTGTATTTCACTCTCCCGAAACCACAGCTCCTCCTCGAACTTTGCCTCCTCGGCACTCCCGGAAGCGTGGACCAGGTTCTTAGCCGCTGATGTGTTCTTGAAACCCAAGTAGCCCGGAGCACTTTGAAAATCCCCTCGAATCGATCCTGGTTCAGCCTTCTCTCCAAAAGTATGCCCCACTAGTTTGCGAACGACCTTGACAGCCGAGTAACCTTCAAGAACCATCGCCACAACGGGCCCGCCAGTCAAAAAACCCACCAGCCATTCCGCCATTTTTTTCCCAATCTCTAAAGGTTCAAGACTATCCAGGTGCTCATGAGGGTCAAGGCCATATTCTTCATAATCCTTAAGCACCCTCGTCCCGATGTTCTCCAACCAGGCTTTTCGCGACACCGGATAATGCTTCCGGGCAAGCTCCTCACTCACCCACACCATCTTCAGCCCCACAATCTTAAGCCCGACTCTCTCAAACCGGGAAATAATCTCTCCGATAAGACCCCTCTTGACCCCATCCGGTTTAATTAAGACAAGTGTTCTTTCCATAAAAAATTAAGCTTGTTAAGTCTCCTAACTATCTTAATCGCAAAGACTCAAATTTTCAACAATTTCTCAAATTTATCTTCCCCGGCAAACGGTCCAATCACCGCCAAATTCAATCTTTCCTCTTTAAACAAATCCTTGGCCACTGCCATCACCTCCTCTTCCGTCACCGCTTCCAGCTTAGAAAGAACCTCTTCCGGCAAAAGAATCTGCTTCTCCATGAGCTCCTGACTGGCAAAAAAAGACGCCACCCGGAAAGAATCCTCCAGCGCCAGAACCATTTTGCCCTTGGCAAAATCTTTAGCCCTCCGCAACTCCTCTTCCAATACCCTCACATTCCTCATCTCCCCCAAAACCCCCAACACCACCTTAATGGCCTCTTCAACCTTTTCGATCTTCCCCCCCGCCGCCGCCCCAAACACCCCCGTGTCCAAATATTCCTCAGCAAACGCACTCACATAATAGGCTAAACCCCGTTTCTCCCGCACTTCCTGGAAAAGTCGCGACGACATATTTCCCCCAAGAATATTCCCCAAAATCGCCGCCGCATACCGCCTCGGATCCGAAAGACTATAGCCCCGCATCCCCAGAACAAAATGGGCTTGCTCCGTCTTCTTCTCATAAATTTCCCCTTGAGCCTTCTTCTGGCCCTCCCCGGCCGGCAAAAATTCATTCTCCGGCCCTTTTGGAACACCGCCGAAATACCTGCTGACCAAATTTGTCAAATTAGACAAATTAGTCAAATCTTTCTCTCCAGCCTGTCCCGCCACCGTCACCACCATCGACCTGCTGTGGTACATCTTGCGCACATACCGGACAATCTCCTCCCGGCTCATTCCCGCGACCGTTCCTTTTTCCCCAGCCACCCGCATCGAAAGAGGCGAGCCGGAAAAGACCATCTTCTCAAAAACCTGAAAAACTCTTGAGGCCGGCTCATCCTCATCCATGTTTATCTCTTCAATAATCACTCCCTTCTCCCGCTCCACTTCTGCCGCCTCATAAAGCGAATTAAGAACAATGTCTGAAACCACATCGGTAATTAGCTCCAGCCTCTCCGCCGCCGCTTTGACATAAAACCCGGTGTACTCTTTCGAAGTGAAGGCATTAAATGACGCCCCAATCCCGTCCAAAATTCGGCTGATCTCAATTTTGGCCGGCCGCTTTTCTGTTCCCTTGAACATCATGTGCTCCAGAAAGTGCGACACCCCGTTATTCTTGGCATTTTCATACCGGCTGCCCGCCTCCACCATAACCAGAACAGTGGCCGATTTGACCTGGGGCATGGGAGCAAGAATATATCGCAGTCCGTTAGGAAAAACAGCCTTAGTAAACACCCCACAATTCTACCAGATTTTTCACCAACAACTAGACACCATGCTCCTCGAAAATCACTTTTCCCCTGGGCACCAAATGCGGCACTCCCCAACCGACCATCCCCACGCACAAATCCTGTGTCAACAACACTTGTACAAAGGTTTCCGGCCCCGGAACTAATGACTGTTCAACTGTCGGCGCCACTTGTGGAAGCTCAAATAACCAAAACAGCCCTTCTTGCCCCGACCCCAACAATGCTGTTTGCTACGACTGTAACGATGACGGCGTCGTCAACATCCTCGACTTCACTTGCTTCCGCAACAACTACGGGAAGAAGACTTAAATTTCACTCAAAGGAAAACCTTTTCCGGAGTCTGACCGCCGGTCTCCCCCCCAGGACGAACTTTTCTGCGAGGCCTTTTACCCTTATCCGTCCTCGGTACCATCTCACTAACTGTTTGATCATCCAGCCCCGCCACGAGAGCCTGTGCTTTGTCTTTTATCGACCTACCCTTAGCACCATCTGGATACAGAATTTTTCTCCCCTTTATAAGGGCTTCCGTCCCCGCACGAAACTCCTCCTCCGAGGATATCTCCTTGGATCCTTCCTCTCCCATATAGCCAATCTTACTTCAAACTGTCCGCCTTGTCAAAACCCTACATCCTCTCCAGCGCCGCAATCCCCAAAAGATTAAGTCCATTCTTAATGACAATCGCCGTCGCCTCCGTCATTGCCAATCTTAATTCCCTCGCCCCCTGATTCCCCTGATCTTCCCGACTACCCTGAAGTATGGGCACATTGTTATAAAAATTATTAAATCTCTTCGCCAGCTCAAACAAATACGAGCAAATTAAATTAGGAGAATAGGTCCTCGCCGCCTGCTCCACCACTTCCGGAAACCGATACAAATATCTCATCACTGCAACCTCTTCCTTAGTCAAATTAACAAAACAATTACTATCCGATCGGATAGTAATTGTTGCATTAATTATTCCCTGGCCTTGAGCCATACGAAGGACACTTCGAGCCCGGGCATACGTGTATTGCAAATACGGCCCGGAATCGCCCTCCAGCGACACCGACTTTTCCAGATCAAAAACCGCATTAAGAAGTGGGCTTGTTTTCAAAACTGAGTATTTAACTGCACCAACCGTCGCCGCCTCCAAAACTCTCTCACTTTCTTCTTCGCTAAATCCTTCCGAATGCAGCTTTGGCCTTAACAACTCTTTGACATCATCAATCAAGCCATCGACAGTAATAAAAACCCCTGTCCTTGAGGACATCTTCTTGCCAACGAGCTGCACCATCCCCATCGACAAATGAAATTCTCGGCCAACGAACTTAGGATCTAATTGTTCTAAGGCTTTAATCACCACTTGAAAGTAGCCCGCTTGTTCGCTCGCCACGACATGAACATTCAAATCAAAAGGGAAATCTGAAAACTGTAATGGTCCCAAGGCCATTTCCTTACCTTCATAGGTAGGGTTGCCGTCTTTGGTGACAAACACCCTCTTGTGAAGCCCAAATTCCTCCCCGTCAAAAATAATCGCCCCGTCGCTTTCTCTAAAAACCCTCCCAATGTTTTCTTTAACAATTCTTTTACCCGGTTCGGCCACCTCACTCTCGAAATATAGCCGGTCAAATTCTGTGTAAAACCTTTCATAGAAAGCCTTATAATAGTCTAAACTCCATTTTCTTGTTCTTTCATAAACTGGCACGATTTCAGGATCCTTATGATAGATTTTGCTGTTTAACTGATCAATTTCTTCCTTATGGGTTTCGTACTCCTGATTGCCCCGAACATACCCCTGACCCAGAAGATGAGCCTTTTCTTTAAGAGACAGTTTTTCAGCCTGATCGAAGTTCATCTTCCTTTCAGCCAAAACGAGCTTTGTTCCCCAGATTGCCTTAGCTACGTGCGGACCAATGTCTCCTTGATAGTTCGCCCGAAAGATTTTGGCACCCGACGCCTGAAGAATTCTCGACAATGCTTCACCAGTAATGAGTGTCCGCATGTGGCCAATGTGCATTTCCTTATGCGTGTTCGGGTGGGCAAACTCGACCATAATCCGCTTCCCCCCATATTCCTCATTTCCCCCATATCCCTCATTTTTCTCATGGATCTCCCCAACTTCCCCAACCAAAAACTCTTTCGTCAACCAAAAATTAATAAACCCAGGTCCTGCAACCTCAAATCGCTCAAAGAGCGCCCCTAACGAAGCTTTAGCAGAGTGGGGCTCTCCTTCTTTTTTGACATCCTTTGATGCACTCTCTGATACACTTTGTTTGAAAACCCCGACAATTTTCTCCGCCATCTCCCTCGATGAAAAACGACTAGCTGCTAGCCCCTCGCCCCTAGCCCCTATCGTTTTAGCCAGCTGCAACGCCACATTTGTTGAATAGTCACCGTGGTCTTCGCTCCCGGGATGCTCCAAAAAAACCTGCTCAGGAGTGAGGTTCAGGCCCTCAAATAAACCATTCGCCGCCTTAGCAATCTCCTCTTTCAAGTGATAAGAAACTTCTATCTTTTTTACCATTTCTGCCATATAATCATCACAAAAATATTTCGATCGACGGGTTCTTTAAAGTCCTCCCCCGGCTCAATCACCAGTTGGTCTCCCGCGTTAAACTCAATTGCCCCGCCACGTCAACCCAGTTTTCCCCTACCGGAAATGACGTAAGCCAGCTCAATACACACCTCATTCCGGCTGAATCCAATGTCAGGATATCGTCCCGAAATCTCAATTACCGCCCCATGGATTGGCTTATCCATCAACGGATACTCAACGGCAAAACAAGCATCAGTAACTTTACTCACCTTAGCTTCCGATCTTTTTACTTGCTTCACAGATGTAATCTGATACATTAATGAATGATGAATCGATTCATCAGCGTTATGTAGATCAAAAAGAATCACCTACAAAACTTTCTTCTTTTCCCTCAGTTCCCGATACTTGCGAGCCACTGCTGATTTACTCGTTTTCCAATTAGCCCCAACCCTTCCGGCAACGATTTCCTCCAGTGCCTGACCAAGGTCCAATTTTATCTTCTCCCACTCCTTATCTCTCTCAATTCTGGCTACAATCTTCCGGTAACCATCACCACCGTGTTTCAAAACCTTCTTGACTCCCCTCACCGTCGAGGTTGAAACTTTAAGATATGAGCTAATCGCCTCCTGGTCCCAACCTCGAAGCAAAAGCACCGCCATTGCCAGCCTCTTAGTCATCATGACCCTTTCAGTCGAAGTCAAAATGTCATTCAAAAACTCAGCTACAAAATCCTTGCTGTCAAGTTTCGTCAGGCCGTTCCACAAAACCTGATTCATCTTTTGCTGTAATAAATTCGAAATCAACCTTCTGCTAACCTGGGGCATACTTTTCAAATGCTAGTGATACAGAAACCGACGATCAATCGATTCATCATCTATAAGTGTAACACACTACTTCGCAACTTTAATCATGCGGCTCGACGAGCTGGCCTTAAACTTGAACTTTGTTCATCGTTTCGATTATATAACTCCTTTCTCTCTAATCCAACCTGACCAGCAGTGCCTTTTTACATGACTTCCTGCCCAAGTGCCGGGGATTTCTCTCGGCAGCGCCAGACTCCTGTTCCGACGCCAAGGATAGAACATTACACCTTATTGGTATGCTTTGGGGTTTTATAGTACATTAAGTAGTAATACACACCAGCAAGGATTAAATAGTAACCGACGGCCATAAGCCCGTTGAACCCGGAGACCCTTAAAAGGAAATTTTCACCCGTTCCGAGAATTTTTACGACAGAAAGGAAGTAATCAAGAAGAACTCCTGCGGGAATTAAAATGAGTTTAGCAAGTTCCGGCAAAACCAGACCAACGATTCCAGCCAGACCCCCCAGAATCATCAGTGGTTCAATTGTCCACAAAACCAGGAGGTTCGAAATCATGGAAATGAGTGAAAATCGGGCAAACCCGATGATGATTATCGGCAGAGTGAACACAATCGCCATAACACTTTGCAAAATATTCTCAGCCAGCCACTTAAAAACATTTGGCAAATGAATCTTCCAAGTGCTAAGAACAATCTGGCCCATCATTGAGGCAAAGGACAACAAAAAACTGAAGTCGACTATTAGTCTCGGATCAACCCATAGCATTAAATACCCAGCCATTACCAACCCCCACCAACCCCCTCCTTTTCTCCCCAGACTCAACCCGATCAAAACCCCTCCCACCATCAGTCCGGCTCGGACAATCGCCGGAGCAAATCCGGCAATTATCGCATACAAGACAACAGCTCCGATCGAAAATACCGCCGACAAAGGTCTACTCCAGTGAAAATACTTGAAAAAACCGATCAAAAACCCTACAAACAATGTCAAATTCATTCCTGAGGCCGCCACGACGTGAGTCAAACCCACATTCGCCAGCTTCTCTTTAAAGGTCCTGTCTAAACCGATGCTCCCCACAAGGACCCCGGATAAAAGATTGGCTTCTTCTCTTTTCAAAGAGCCAAAGTAGACGTCCTGAAACTTCATCCTCGCCAGGTAGCCCCACCTCCCCAAAAGCCCGCCTTGATCTTGTGCCACTAAACTCACTCTTGCTCGCTCAATCCGTCCTCTAATACATCTGAAGGTATCGTAACACAACAGTTTGCCTTCGACCATCACCTCGTCACCATAATGAAATTCCGGCGGCGTCCGCACGGAAACATACAGCCCATCCAGGCTCAAGGTTTGCCGCCCATTCGCCTGGGCCGGCTCACTTCCTAACACTCCTCGGATCGTCACTACTTCCCCGCCGACCCTTTCCGGCAGCTGATAATAATACTGGCCAAACCGCAGCCCGAGAACGAGAAGAAGTCCTATCCAAGTCTTCTTAATATTCATGAAAGCTAATAGGCTGCGACCTTATCCCTGATTTTGTCAAAAACCGACTGATTAACAATCTTCTTACTCACCAGTTCCGACACCTCCTGATAGGGCCTGCCTGAAATTATCTTCTGCGCCGTCACCGGCCCCACTCCCGGCAATGAATCGAGTTCTGACTCACTTGCTTCATTAATGTTTATTAAATTTCCCTGTATCCCTAATTGCCCTGAATTCCCTGAGACTTGAGGCGCTGAAACAGAGACCATCTCGCCCTGAGCCGGAACATAGATCTTCGTGCCATCTTGAACCTTCTGAGCTAAATTGATTGACTTAGATACATAATTTCGGTCAGCTTTCGGGGTCAAACCACCTGCGGCAATAAGCACATCCTTTACGCGGGAATCATATGGCACTTCCACAACTTGAGGTTTTTCCACAGCCCCAGAGACATCAACAAAGATTGTTCTTCCTTTCACTTGGTTTTTCACTCCCGCCACACTTGCCACCATTCCTTCCTCCCCAACAACTAACTTTTGACTGCTATTTTTACTTGATGGATTCTGATGCGTTTTGAAGTATTCCCAAAAAATCCCTACGCCGATCAGCAAAATTCCCAGAGCCGCCACTCCAAGCGGCATTAACCGCGGCAACTGCGTCGTAAATTGCAAGGGCGAAACATTTCCCGCATCCCCGGACTTGTGAACATCTTGTGGATTAGTCACCAAATTAGAAGTAACACCCCGATGTAAGAAAATCAACCCCCTCACAAGATCGCAAAACAGCTCAATTTTTGTAAACTCCCTGCCGATGCTCAATGTGTATTATCAACACAGTCTGTGCTTTCGGATAAACCTGATAAATGATTCTGTAAGGCCAGGCTCGCAGTGAAAACTGATCGGCTAGCTCCCCAGCCAGTTTCTTGCCAACGAGGGGCTCAGTTTCGAGTTGTTCCAGTTTCCTGGTAATCTTTTTAGCCTCGTTTCGGGATATCTTTTCCAGTTGTTTTAGGGCATCTTTTGAAAACTGAAGTCTCATATACCCAATTTTTTCTTGACTTCCTCAAAACTAATTGCCTCACCGCGCCCATATTCCCTTTGAGCCTTTTTAATAGACCTCATCAACTTCTTGTTCGCCATAATCTCCAACGTTTCGTCCCAACTTTCCAAATCCTCCACAGGCATCACCACCGCCGTCGGCCTTCCCTTGTGAGAAATGACAAATCGACGCAACTTCGAACCCACTTCTTCAATCAAATCATAAAGATTCGCACGAGCCTGACTCACGGTCAAATTTTGGGGTAAAGTCGTCGTATTCATACCACAATCGTACGTCAAACCGTACGCTTTGTCAATATTGCATTTACTCTCCATCTCCAGCCACTCCATCTCCAGCCCGCCCGGACTTGACAAATAACGCCAGGGCTAGTTTTGTCAAGCTGGGCTTGACAAAAGAAGCAGAGAGAGAGAATAGGCGAAATGAAAGATCCAGACCAAAAAGATCGTCCAACTATCGTGAGAACTGTTTCTTTAAACCACGCAGATATGATTGCTCTTGATCCTAGTCGTGCTTTTGCCGGTGGCGATGGAATCTGGTCTGGCAGTTTAACTTTATACGACAACAGTGAAACGGTATTCTATATCAGACTCGCAAGCCGCGGAACCGGGTCTGAGAGAGGATACACTCGAGATGATGGTTGGAAACATTTTCATCCAGGAGACGAAGGCATAAACGAAATTCTCTCAAAGCTCAACTTAGATACAAATCTGAAGCCCAAAATAAAACCTAAGGGATAAAGATCTTAACTCATTATCTTCTGAATTCATTTTACACAGATAAAAACGGTTAAACGACGAAGTTGACAATCTTGCCTGGTACGTAGACCACTTTCTTAACCTCTTTCCCTTCCAGCCACTTCGCCACATTCTGATCTCCTCTCGCCAACTTCTCAACCTCCTCCTGGCTATTGCTCATTGAGGATTGCCCATTGCTCATTTTCAATGTCGCTCTCGCCTTGCCATTAATCGACACCACGATCGTCCTGCTTTCCTGGCCCAGATATTTCTCATCAACCTCCGGCCACGACTGCTGATGGACAGAAACATATCCATGCTTGTCCCGCGAAGCCTTGGCGAAGTGGGACCACAGCTCCTCCGCCAAATGCGGCGCAAACGGCGCCAAAACGGTCAGAAACTTCTCCCAAACCACTCTCCAGGTGTAGCTTCCTTCACCCTGCTCCTTCGTCTTCAATCCTGCCTGTACCTGATTCACAAACTCCATCATGGCAGCCACTGCCGTATTGAACTTGAAACCCTCAATATCTTTGCCGACCTTAAAAACCAATTTATTAATCTCACGAGCCATTGCTTCGCCAGCAACTGCGTCCTTCAACTGATAAGATCTTTCAAACAAACCGTAAATTCGGCTCAAAAAGCGCTGCACCCCAGCCACCGAGTTGACATTCCACGGTTTATCGACTTCAAACGGCGCCATAAACATCTCATACATCCGCATCGTGTCCGCTCCATGTTTGGCAACCACTTCCTCCGGAGTGATAACGTTCGCCCAGCGCTTGCTCATCTTGCGAGAGTCCGGGCCCAAAATCCATCCCGGCGCTCTAAGCTTTAGGAAAGGCTCACCAGCGCCATCACCCTTAATATATCCTGCATCGACGAGAACTTTGTGGAAGAATCGGGCAAACAGCAGGTGCTGGACCACATGCCCGCCGCCAACATAAATGTCCACCGGCATCCATGTTTCGAGAGCCTTCTTCGAAGCGAATTTTTTGTTATTATCCGGATCTACAAAGCGGTAAAAATACCATGAGGAGTCGACGTAAGTGTCCATGGTGTCTACCTCCCGCTTGGCTGCCTCCCCGCAAACCGGGCACCTTACCCCTTTTTGGAAAGACCCTGATCTGGCAATCGGTGATTCCCCGGTCGGTCGAAAATCTATATCAGTTGGTAACAAAATAGGTAGTTCTGAATCAGGAACAGGCTGCCAGCTGTCTTTTTCGCAAAACACCATCGGGATCGGGCACCCCCAATATCTCTGCCTCGAAATCAGCCAATCCCGAATGTGATAGGTCACCACCCTCCTACCAACGCCTTTTTCAACAAAATAGTCCATCGTCTTTTGCAGTCCTCCCTCAAAACTCAAGCCGTTCAAAAACTCTGAATTAATAAATGTACCCCGCATTCCCTTTTCAATAATCTGATCTTCTCTCTCTACCGGTCCAGCATCACCATCGGGACCCTCAACAACTCTAACGATCGGCAAGTTAAACTTCTTTGCAAACTGAAAGTCTTTAAGATCATGCGCCGGGCAACCTTGAACCGCACCAGTACCCACATGCCCTAAAACAAAATCAGTCACATAAATCGGCACTTTTTTACCATTAATGGAGTTAATTGCATATAAAGTGGTAAACACCCCTGTCTTCTCCCTACCCGCAGCGATCCTCTCCAGTTCTGTCTTTTTACCCGCCGCCTCAACATAATCCTTAACTTCTTTTTGAGTCTCAGAAGAAATCTTAATTTCACCAGAAATAATTTTCTGGACGAAATGGTGTTCTGGTCCTAAAACCAAAAAGGTCATCCCAAAGTTAACCGGAGCAGTCGTAAAAACAGTAATTTCGTCAGGAACACCTACCACCTCATAAGTAATTTCGATGCCCTCTTTCTTCCCAATCCAGTTAACCTGCTGCGTCTTGGTCGATTCCGGCCAATCGACTTTGTCCAGACCGGAAATCAGCTTATCCGCATAATCCGTAATCTTAAAAAACCACTGCTCCAATTCCTTTTGCACTACCGCCGTCCCGCACCGTTCGCATTTCCCATCAACCACCTGCTCGTTGGCCAGCACCGTTTCGTCCTTGGGGCACCAATTCGCCGGCGCTTTCTTTTTATAGGCTAAGCCCTTTTTAAACAGCAGCGTAAACAACCACTGTGTCCATTTGTAATACTTCGGGCTAGATGTATCTATTTCTTTGGACCAATCATAAGACAGTCCCAAAAGTTGAAGCTGATACTTAAAATTCTTGATATTCTCGTGCGTCGACTTATCAGGGGCAATTCCTTCTTTAATCGCATAATTCTCGGCCGGCAGGCCAAACGCGTCCCAGCCCATCGGGTGAAGAACCGAAAGCCCCTTCATCCGCAGGTATCTGACAATAACATCCGTGGCCACGTAGCCTTCCATATGCCCAACATGAAGTCCCGCCCCCGACGGGTAGGGAAACATATCCAAAATGTATCTCTTCGGATGCTCGGCATCAGGTTTTGGAGTTAGATATAGTTTCTCTTTTTCCCACACCTCCTGCCACTTATGCTCAATCTCCCGATGGTTATAACGTCCTGCTTGCCCGTCCGAAGCCTTGGCGAAGGAGGGCCACTTCTTCTCTATCTCTGCCGGTTCATACTTCCTGTCCATTCTGCCTCCTTCGCCAGTCCATTCTCTTTCTAAACAAGTTCTCTCTAAAACCACCTTCCTCGATGAACTTTTTCTCCAAAGACTCCTTTAATTTCCCTTGAAGAAAAATTGCTTGATGGACCAATGTTATCATTAAATTGACGCCGATCTCCAATTTGTCAGGGAA
Source organism: uncultured Gammaproteobacteria bacterium (assembly GCA_964609775.1). Classification (GTDB taxonomy): domain Bacteria; phylum Patescibacteriota; class Microgenomatia; order JAMCZE01; family JAMCZE01; genus CAZNUP01. The sequence continues at coordinate 79,082 of CAZSSJ010000001.1, read as the reverse complement.
ATTCGGGAAATTGGGATCGTCAGGGAGCGTTTTATTATTTTTAAGAATCCCCCAGATCTCCCCAATTTCCCTAATTTCCCTGACACACCTTTCCTTTGACCAAATTGGAATCTGATTCTGTCTGGCAAACGCCAGGAAATCCCTCAATAGTTCCTCCAATGAGGCTTTGTTAACACCAGTCAATTTGATGTAGCCTTCAAGACTTGCCTGTTGATTTCCCTCCGGAACATTTTGTGTCCCGCTTCTGGCCGCCTGCACCATCTGGTCATAAGTCCGCTCAGAAGAGAGCAATCTGCGATACTTCCTGCAAAAAATGACAGTGTAATCATAAATGGGAACAGTTATTTTCCAAGCCAACAGATACTGGTAGCCCGCTTTCTTAAACTGATCTCCCTGATTCCCCCAATTTTCCTGATCCATAGGCTAATCCTAACAAAAAATCCCGCCTTTTGCGGGATTAAGATGTGTTTTGCCAACAAACCTTCCCCGCTATTGCGAGCTTTGAAGGAGAGCCAAAAGCAAAACACGACCATTCATACGGTCTAATCTTACTAGTCGGCCATCTTACTGTCAATCCTGAACCCTTGACAGGCCTTGTGGGAGTAATAATCTAAATACTATAACTATACCCATGAAAAAAGGTGCCGCCACCCTCAGCCTCACTCTCGTCCTTCTCCTCCTCCCCCTCCTAGGTGCAACTCTATTTATTGTCACCCAACAAACCCGTCTCCAAGACAAAGCTACTGGCCTCAAAGCAGACACCAACCTCATCCTCGTCTTAACCAAAAACCCCACCACCGGCAAAATCTCCATTCAAAAAGCCCTCGCCAACAATGGCTATACCCCCTACTTGCCAAACCAAAAAACTGACAGTGAAACTGATGAAATCGAACAAGTTTTAAACGGAAAAACCACCTGGAAAGCAAGCATTAAATTTACTGACAGTCTCGCCATCGAAACTTTCGCTTCTGAAAAAAAACAAATCAATAGACAGGATAAGATTTTTTCCGAGCCCCGAGTGGTAATCTCTTTCCCTTACCAAACGGGCGCTACAATCCAAATTCGCCATAGCCAGCCAAAAAAGACCCAAGTCTTAGACAGCCTAAAGATTCAATCGGCAATCCTTAAAAAAAGTTATGTTGTCAAGTCATCTAACACTCCGGCTCCCCAGTCGGGTCTTTCCTCTGACGGTTACCTTGACCTTACCTTTATAAGCGACCGCTATTCCGACTTTGACCTATTTGATGCGGACGTTAGCAGTATGACTAACTTCCTCCTGGCTCAGTCACCTTGGAACGAATATCGATCAAAAATCAGATTCGCGAAAATCCACAACGATCAAATCTTGTGTAACAGTTTTAATAACGCTGAAAATCTTGATTGCGACAGTGCTTTAATCTACAACATCGCTTCCCAAACCAACTACGACTTCATTGTTATTCTTGAAGGCATCGACGACAAGATTGGCTGGTCCTATTATCCGCCAATCAAGTATGCCCTCATGTCACGATCACAATCAAATCTGCCTTTTCCCGGACTTACCCTCTATCATGAATTAGGTCATGGCATCGGAAACTTAAATGATGAATATGATTACAACAAAATTGAAACCAACCCCAACCGAAACATTCACGCAAACTGTGATACCTCTTCTGCTTGTGGCAAATGGTCAGGAATCCCCGGAACAAACTGCTACACCATCTGCACCTACACCAACCGTTACAAATCCACCTCTGGCAGCTGCATTATGGAGACACTCTGGTCAGAATCCGGTTATCACCTTGACCCCGTTGACGAGCCCGCCATGCGTGGCGCCATCAATCTCTTCGCCCCAATTCCCTCGGGGACTCCCATGATCGGAGATTCCTCTTACGTCTGGACCACCAACTGGTGTGTTCCGGACGTCAAAACTTGCCTCACTTCCGGACTCATCAAGCCTGCCTATTCGGACTACAACTCCTACTGCAGCAACACGGCTCCCTTGCTTTGTTCCGGCTACGAGCAAAGCCCGCCCCCCCCCCCCCCCCCCGCCCCCCCCGCCACCACCCTTCGGAAACCCGCTGACGATTAAAATAAAAGACCGGGCCACTGGCCAGAAATACCCCAGCCAAGTGAGTGTCCGCGCCACCTTCATGTCCGCTTGTCCAACCGGCTGCAACGCCTCCTGCTCCGACCCGGTCTGCCAAAAAGGCCGTGTCCAAACCTACAGTCCTTCCGCCTGCAACGGCGCCGGCTGTGCCACCTGGTCTGACTCAACAACTGGCGCCGGCTACCAAATCACTCTTTGTACGAGTTGCCCTGAAACCGGCAGCACTAACCTTCCCTCGAATTGGAAGGTCTCTAAAACTACCTGCGGCACTAACGCGAGTCTCTGGTACCCCTCCGCTCAAAACAACTCCACCTGCGAAATCCAGGTCGAAAAAATCCAAACCGCCTCGGACAAAGGCCCCCTGACAGGCTACATCTGGCATGACGACGAAACCGACCACAACGCCAGAAAAAACGCCGAGTCCGTCGAACCCTCGGTCAAAAAAGCCAGTTTAACTCTGACTAAAGTCGACTCTGGCGCAAACACACTAGTCGCCATCCTTGATTCCGGAAAAAACACCGGCAAAGAAAACTACTCTTTTGGGGAAATTCCTACCGGCGACTATAAAATTAAAAAACCGCTCATCCCGGCAGGCTTTAAATTTGAGACCTGTGCCGGCATCAACCGCCCGGTCAAAATCCCCACTGGCAATAACTATTTCTACTGCAAAAGTGGGAAGCAGCTACTTTTGAAGAAGTGGTCCCCCTCGGCCCCCAAGGGTTTCATTGCTGTGAGTCCCGGTCTCTTTCCCATCACGAAAAACGCCGTCACCACTGTCGATTTCCCTCTACTCCAAAAACAGGCTAACGAACCGGATGAAGAAATCTTAGATTGACAACCAAGGCTTTCTGCCTTAAACTCGACTGACATTAATCCCCAATGAAACAATCTGGCTTCGCCTTCATCTTCATACCAATAATCCTTGCCGCCACCACCCTGCTGGGTCTCACTGCCTACAAACAAAGTCCCCAGATCCGCCAGGAAGTCACTAAAATAACCCAAGCAGCTAAAAACCTCGCCTCAAACGTTGAGGAAGCTATTAGATCTAACTCTATCTTTCCGACTAAACCCGGAGTGGGCAAAAGCCAGCCGCCAAGGACCGGCCTCCTGATAGGCACTGGAGCCCCCATCGATCAAGCCCTCGGCAGTCAAAAAGACAAATTTTGTGAAACTCTCACAACCAACGGTTCGACTGTCAACTGGCTCGTCCTCTCCTGGGCCCGCATTCAACCCGTTAACCGTAATCAGTGGGTCTGGAAACAGTTTGACAATTGGGTCGACAGCTACGAAAGTTGCGGCCAGGAAATCATGGTCCACCTTGTTTCCAATGCCTCCTGGGCCACTCAGCCCTTCCCGCCGGACATCAAGCTCTCCGGCAATCACTCCATGCCCCCAAAAAACTGGGACGACTACTATAAATTTGTCTACGAAGTGACCAAACACTATAAAGGCAAAATCACCCACTATTCCGTCGAAAACGAGGCTCACTGGCCAGGCAATTGGGGCGCCAGCCGGGAAGACTATACCAAACTGTTGCAAAATGCCTCCAAAGCTGTCCACGCCGCCGACCCCAACGCCGTCGTCACCGACGCCGGCATGTCCTATGAAGGTCTGGGCTATTTAACGGCCAACTGGCTTGTGAACGAAGGCCGCAACCAGGAAGCCCTCGACTTCGCCAACTCCTATACCGCTCATCAGGAGAAAGCCGGCCAAACAGTTCACTTTAATACCATCGACGAGCTTAAACAAACCCTCGCTGCCCCGGGTGTTCAGGACACCATTGCCTGGGAAAACAACATTTTTGCCAATCATAAATATATTGACAAGCTCCAAATCCACAACGGCGCTCCCTGGCAGAACCTGGAAAAAGTCCTGGAATATCTGCACACCAGCCTTAAAGGCGTCGGCGACGACAAGCCGATTTCCTGGTGGGAAGCCTGGTACGGCTGGCGCGGCGCCCCGGGAAAGGGCTACGACCCAGACGAGCACGCCCGGGAACTGGTCCGGAAAATGGTCATTGGCTTTGCTGGAAAAGTTGACCGGTTTGTCTACTGGACCATGACCGATTTCGCCATCAGTGAAGCCCACGTCGGCTTAATTGACAATTCCGGCACCCCCCGCCCCGCCGCCGCCGCCTTTAAAGTCATCTCAGATAAGCTCACGGACGGTTCTTTCCAGCAAAAACTTTCTTTGGGAAGCAATGTCCGGGCCTATGAATTCTCTAATCATGGCAAGGACATCTACATTCTCTGGTCTGAAAGCGATAATGCCACCGTCACCCTGCCCTTCACCGGTGCCCAAGTCACCGATGTGACCGGCAAAGAAAGCACTATCAGCACCAATACTATCCAACTGACCAAATCACCCGTCTTTGTCGAACCTCAACAGACAAATCCCCTCCCACCACCTCCAACAACTTGTAAACCCCGCCCCGCTTGCCTTGATTCCAAGCCCGCCTGTCTTCTGCCCGAACCAGCCGAAGGCTGGTGCCGCCCCTCTCCAACCGGCTCCAATGGCATATCCCTCGGTGTCTATCAACCGGCCGCAGACCCCTTCGGTCACGGCACTGCCGTAGACCAATACACTAAAGAGGTTGGCAGGAAGCCTGCTTTTGCCTGGTTTTCGGTTAAATGGCAGAACCCCAATACCGGCGCCTATCAGCAATTTGATCCTCGTCTCCTGGACCAGTTCCGGACAAGGGGAATTATGCCCGGCTTAAACTGGGATGCATCAAAGGGATCGGCACTGAATGAAAATCAGCCGGATTTTTCTTGGCAAGCAATCAACTCAGGGATGCATGATGCGTATATCACCCAGGTTGCCAAAGATGCTGCCGCCTATCACTATCCTTTTATTGTACGAGTGTTTGCGGAAATGGATGGCAATTGGTACCCGTGGGGATATTCAGTCAATGGAAACACAAATCCCGCTGATTTTGTTGCCGCCTGGAAACACGTCGTAGATATCTTCAGGAAAGAAGGAGCCACTAATGTCCAGTTTGCCTGGTGCTGGGCTGCCAGTGTCCTGACTCCCAGCCGGATTGATCAATACAAAGACGTTCTTAAGCAACTTTATCCCGGAGACGACTATGTTGATTGGATCGCTCTGGATGGTTATAGCAATCCGGCATCGACCAAGCGTTCTCTTCAGGATGACTTTCAACCTGCTTACCAATTCTTAAAAACTTTTACCCACCGGCGGATGGCTTTTTATGAAGTTGGAGCGTCGGAAGATCCCAAAGACTCGATGGCTAAAGCCAACTGGATTACCCAGGGATTTTTAACTACTATTCCGCAACTATTTCCCGATGTTAAGATGGTCAACTGGTTCAACTCCATTAATGACAGAAAAACAGTGAACTATGCAGTTGATTCTTCCCAAAATTCTCTTAACGCCTGGAAACAGGTGGTCGCCAGCCCTCTCTATCAAGGAAATCTTTTTAACTCCCTCGCCCCCACCGCCTCGGCTCCCACTCCCGTTGTGGCGCTCTCATCAAACCCCGCACCAACTCCTCCATCCGAAAGCCCAACCAGAAGTCCCGCCACCTCACTCGACCCGACCGCTTCGATCCTGACCATCAAGATCAACTCGCCCACAAACGGCAGTCTCGTCAAGAAAAACACCACTGCCACTACCCAGGTTGAAAGCAGCCTTCCTGTGACCAAAGTTGAGTTCTATGTTAAAGATAGTCTGAAATGCACCGACACCACTTTTCCCTACTCCTGTTCTGTCACTCTCGGCTCATCCGTCCCGAGCGGCCAATACCTCGTCACCGCCAAGGTCACTGACTCCTCAGGTAAATCTGCCACCAACTCCATCACCGTCTTTGTCAATTAAACCAATTATTTTAATATAAACACTCAATAACTAAAACATGCACAAATACTTATTGGTTGCCATAATCACGGTCGCCGGTATTCTGGTCCTTTCACAGCTGCCGAGGCTTTTTCGCTCCCCCAATTTGTCGGAACTTCGTAATGATCAGTCTCCGATCATTCCTTCCTCGGGGATAGCCCTAGGAATCTATCAACCCCAAAAAGATACTTCGGGAGATAATATCGACAGGTACATTAAAGAGGCTGGCAGAAAACCCGCTTTTGCCTGGCAGCCAACCACGTGGAAACGCTTAGACGGAAGCTACATTCCATTTTACCCTCCGATGCTCGATGAATTCCGAACCCGGGGTATTATGCCCGGAATAACCTGGAGTCCGTCAAAAGGGTCAATAGAGGCCTATCCAGATCGGCAACAAGCCATTAACCAAACAGATTATTCTTGGAAGGCAATTGCCTCCGGCCGACATGACCAATATATTACTCAATTTGCCAAAGACGCGGCCGCCTACCATTATCCCTTCATTCTTCGTTTTCTCCACGAAATGGATGGCACTTGGTATCCGTGGGGCTATAGTGTCAATGGCAACACCAATCCGGCAGATTTTGTCGCCGCCTGGAAGCACATTGTCGACATTTTTCGCCGGGAAAAAGCCACTAATGTCCAGTTTGTTTGGTGCGCCAGTGTCCTTAGCGATGACAACTTGAATACGTATGGAGGCATCTTTAAAGAGCTCTATCCCGGCGACAACTATGTTGACTGGGTCGCCTTAGACGGCTACAGCAATGCTCAAAATAATTGGCGGTCGCTCGAAGATGAGTTCAAATCCACCTATGACTTTGTTACTGGCTTTTCTTCTCGTCCGATGATTCTTTGGGAAGTTGGTGCAATGGCAAATCCCGATGATCCGATGGCTCAGGCGAATTGGATAAAACAGGGATTTCTCACAACGATCCCTGAAAAGCTCCCGAAGGTTAAAGTAGCTGTCTGGTTTAACTCAAGGGATGGTTCCGGCCGCGATTATCGTCTCCAATCATCACCAAACGCTGTTGCCGCCTGGAAGCAGGTTGTAGAAAGCCCTCTCTATCAAGAGAGTCTTCTCAAATAATAAAACAGAGACTCTACACCCTCGCCTTGCAAACCCAACTGCCAGTACCAGCAGCCCTCCTGAGACCACTCCTCAGGAAGGTCGTCGCAGCAACCTACCTGATGGCCCTCCAGATCCGTACCCCAATACGGTTAAATTAACTCACTCCAAATTGACACAAAATTCACACTAGCGCAATTTGTGTCACTTTTCTCATCTCTCCACCCAAGTTCGACAGTCGTTCCACACTCGCGATCGCGTTTCATTGAACATTTCCCCAGAACCCTCCCGGACTGTCCAAATTTGACTTTTTAGGAAGAGAGGGAGAGAATAAAGCCATGTCTGCAATCTCTCAAGAAAGAAATGAACAACAAATTAAAGACGACAAAGGTCGCCTGGAATAGTTCCTAACCGCCGAGCTAGGACTTGGACCTACCCAAGCAGGCAAGTGGGTGGACTTTACTCCTCACACTTCGGAAGGGCGTCAACTTGCCCAAGAAAGAATAGGTCTAACCGGCCGAAAATACCAGGAAGTAACTTTTGACCAAGAATTTGGCCTCGCCCGCAAGTCTGTTCTGGAAACCTGCACCCCAAACGTGGTCCTGCGACGGACAGAATGGGATCCAAAAGGAGACGACACTTGGCCGACGAAAGAAGAAAGATATGTCCGGCTCCCACCTGAAGACTTCGAGGAAGAATATTCCCGCCACGAACCTAAATAGCTCTGATCAATCCGGGAGCTTCTCCACAGTCACATCCCTAATCCCCAACAACTTCTCATCAAAAATCAGAAGCCTCACCCCAAGCTTTCATTCAAAACTCGAACCCCAATCAGTCTAACACGAGGGGATTATATTTCTCGCCTTTGCTTCCGGTATCTCGTCGCCCGGCCCAAACCAATCTTTTCAACCATTTTGAGCCGCACCAGTTTACCCAAGGCCTGATTAACTGTTGGCCGGGGCACTCCCGTTTGACTGGCAACCTCTCCCGGAGTAGCCTCCTCCTTCGATTGAAGGTATTGCCAAACAACTATTTGTTTTGTTGACAGCGTCCGTTCAATAGTGGCCGCCGAGAGTAAATCGACTGCCGTCTGCGCCTGTTTAAGAAGAACTGCGAGAAAGAAATCCAGCCAAGGAACAACCGTCTCCCCGGGTGCCTTAAAAGTTCGCTGGCTACTTCTTAAGGCCAGATAGTAATCTGGCTTATTGCCCTCAACAAGCTTCTCGTGTGAAACATAAGGCATAAATGCGTAGCCTGCCTTAACAAGAAGCACATTGGTTAAGATCCGTGACAAACGGCCGTTTCCGTCAGTAAACGGGTGAATATTGAGAAACTCCACCAGGAAATTTCCAATAATGAGCAGGGTGTGGAATCTTTTCTCTTCAAGTGCCCCTTGTGTCCACTCCACGAGCTCGAGCATTTCTTTTGGTGTAAGGTAAGCTGGAGTCGTATCAAACAACAATCCAACCGACTCCCCTGCCTCGTTGATCATTTCCACTTTGTTCTCGTCGTGCTTATACTCTCCCCGATGTAACTTGTCCTTCTCCACGTACTTCAGAAGCTCTTGGTGAAAATGTTTGATCGTTCCTTCTGAAAGACTCAAATCCTCCCAGGAAGCAAACACATTTTGTAACAGCTCAAAGTAGCCTTGGACCTCTTGTTTGTCCCGGTTAGCAAACTTCACAATATCAATGCCCCGCATCATTTTCTCCACGTCCTCATCAGAAAGTTTGGCTCCCTCAATCCGGGTCGAGGCTCCGGAAGAAGTCACCAGAACCGATCTTCGGAGCCCCTTTAAAGCTTGCGGCCCAAGCTCTGCTCCCGCCACAAACCTCCCCTTCAGCTCATCAATCCGGGCAACCCTAGCCCAAATTCCTGACGGCAAATTCTCCAGCCGCTGGTCAAATCGATTAATATCAGCCATAGTTAAATCTCATATAGCGACTATATTAGATTATATAAGATTTTGTTCCCAATACAAATTTTGACTGCCGTCAAAAATCAACCCCCTGTTCCATAAAACGCGATCGCATTCCATGGAACATTTCCCCAAAGACTCATTGAACTGTCCCAACTTGACAAATTAAGCAGAGAGAGAGAGAATAAAGGCCATGTTAGAAGTCGAGCAGCCTGAAGCAACAATACGATACTCCCCGACCAGTGACTATGCCGGCTTTCTGCTAATAGTGTCCTATGAAGACCCTGAATTCTTCGGTCCGTCAGAGCTGTTCCGAAGATACTGCCTAAGCTGCCCCCTATTTAAGGAAACCAGTCCTGAAGCAATCTCTTGTGGGGGATTCGGCAGCACGGAAGGGGGAGCTAGCCTATCTTCAATCTCAAGAATAAGTGAGAGGACCCTCCAGCAAAACGCCAACTGCTTAAAAACTTAAGCCACTTCTTCTGCTTCATCCCGTCGCCCGGTCTTTCCTGCAAACTGACATATAATAGCCCTATGAAAATTTTGGGCATTGATCCCGGTTTTGCCCGCCTCGGTTGGGGGCTCATTAAAGATGATCAAGGCAGGCTTGATCTCATCGATTTCGGCTGTCAGGAAACCGCCGCCCACCTCCCCGAAGAGGAGCGTCTGGAAATCATTTTTCGCTTTCTGGAAAAACTCATCACCACCCATCACCCCCACACCCTGGCTGTCGAGGAGCTATTTTTTGCCGCCAACGCCAAAACCGCTCTGGCTGTCGGCCAGTCTCGCGGCATTGTTCTCCTCTGCGCCCAACTCAAAAGTCTGTCTCTCCATTCCTACACCCCTCTTCAAATTAAACAGGCTCTGACAGGCTACGGCCGGGCCGATAAATATCAGATCCAAATGATGGTAAAATCAGTTCTGAATTTAAAGACCGTTCCGAGGCCCGACGACGCCGCCGACGCTCTGGCCGTCGCCATCACTCATTCATTTAGTTACAAAATGCGCCTCGCTCAAAAATAATGTACGGGTTTTAAAAATGTCTGGTTTTGAAATTGAAACATTTTAAATTGAAAATTGATTTCAAATTTAAAATTTCAAATTTCAAATTAATCAATGATCAGTTTTCTTCAAGGCTCGGTTAAACAAAAAAACTTTGATTCTGTCACTCTTCTGGTTGGCGGCGTGGGCTATCATGTCTTTCTTCCCTCCTCAATTCTCTCAAGGCTTTCCCTTGGCGAGCCGCTTGACCTGCACATTCACACCCACGTCCGCGAAGACGCCCTTGACCTCTTTGGCTTCCCAAACACCGAAGGTTTAAACCTCTTTAAAATGCTTCTTAGTGTCTCCGGGATTGGCCCACGGACCGCTCTCCTTGTCCTGGACAAAGGTGTTGATCCGGTTAAACAGGCCATCATTAAAGCCGATGAGACTTTCTTCACCCTTGTCCCCCGCCTGGGCAAAAAAAACGCTCAGAAAATCATCATTGAATTAAAATCCAAACTGGGCAGCCTTTCCGACCTCGATCTCACGGGCGGTTCCGCCACTTCCGAACTTCTCGACGCTTTAGAATCCATGGGCTATTCACCTTCCGAAGCCCGGCAAGCAACCAAAAACCTTCCCCCGGAAACAATCGCCATTGAAGACCAGATCCGTTTTGCTTTAAAATCTCTCTCTAAACTCAAATGAAAAAAGCCGATCCAGGATCTAAAGACCTCAGCGAAAAAAGTCCCGACGAGGAAAAACTTTTCAACTCCCTTCGGGCTGCCGCCTGGGATGAATTCATCGGCCAGGAGAAAGTCAAGCAATCTCTTCAAATCGGCCTTTCCGCCGCCAAAAAACGCTCCGAACCCATGGAGCACACTCTGCTCTACGGACCTCCGGGCTTGGGAAAAACCACCCTTTCCCATTTAATTGCCCGGGAAATGGGCACCAACATTCGCGTCACCTCCGGACCGGCCATCGAACGGGCCGGTGATCTGGCCTCAATCCTCACCAATCTCGAACCGGGCGACATTCTTTTCATTGACGAAATTCACCGCCTGAGCAAAGTTGTTGAAGAGACGCTCTATCCGGCCATGGAGGACTTCGCCCTCGACATTGTCGTGGGTAAGGGTCCCTCCGCCCGAACCCTTCGCCTGGAACTTCCCCACATCACCATCGTCGGCGCCACGACCCGCATTGGCTTAATCTCCGCCCCTCTTCGCGACCGTTTCGGCATCACCCACCGGCTCTCTTTTTATAGTCCGGAAGACTTGACGGAAATTGCTAAGAAAGCCGCGGTGAAGCTTGATCTGCCCATTGCCCAAGGGGCTGCTCTGGAGCTGGCCAAGCGCGCCCGGGGCACTCCCCGAATTGCCCTCAAGCTCCTGAAACGGGTCCGCGACTATTCTCAAGTCCATGGCACCGGCACCGTCACCTCCGAAATGCTCACCAGGGCTTTGGACATTCTGGAAGTTGATCCTCTGGGCCTCGACGACTCCGACCGCCGCTTTCTCCTGGCCATCATCGACAAATTCGGTGGCGGCCCGGTTGGCCTGGAAACCCTTGCCGCCACTCTTTCTGAAGACATCGGCACCCTTCAAGAAGTTGTCGAACCCTATCTGATGCAGATCGGTTTTGTCAAACGTACCCCCCGCGGCCGGATGACCACTCCGGCTGCCTATTTCCACCTCGGCAAAACCCCGCCAGTCAGTGCCGGCCAGGAAAAACTTCTCTGACATCCCCACCACTGCTACTGCCCCAAGAAACCTCTCGTCCAGATTGACACAAAATCCACGCCGTTCTCCCACCCAACATTTTGTTCCATAAAACGCGATCACAAAACATCGAACATTTTCCCTAAAATTCTCCTGGGCCATTCTGGATTGTCCAAGCTTGACAAATTAAGCAGAGAGAGAGAGAGAGAGAGAGAATAAAACAAATGTCAGAAAAAAATAATGTTGAAGAGAACTTTAATCCCAGGAAAGCTTGGGCAGTTCTGGAAAACAGACTACCAGCTGAGTTTAGAAACAGATATGTTGGAAAATCGGTATCCGACCGAAAAGCTCGGCAGGATGCAATTCTGCTCGCCCAAACAAGACTCAATAATGAGCTAATAATCAGGAACCGTGTAGATCCACAAGACGACCCAGCAATGTATGCGGCAGCGGAACAAGGTATACAGTTGTGGCAAGACGCCCTCAGAACTGCTCAGACCCTGAACGACTTCTCAGGAGTTGTCAACGCAATGTCTGAAGAGTACGGTCTCGAACCAAAAAAAAGTGAGGATGAAGGCGAGACATGGTTTTTGTCAGGTTTCAGGGCTCTAGCAAAACAACTAGAAAAGTTCTCAAGTCCACCAGAAACCCCATCTCCCAATTAAACTTCCTCCAAAAACTCCTCCACGGAAATCTTTGCCTGGCGAAGGATTGCCCGAAGAGTTCCTGTGCTCACCGGTTTATTGTGAACCGGAACAACTGTGCGCCTGCCATCCTTATGAACAAAAACAACATGACTGCTTTTTGTTGTCCGGCCGACAAAACCTCTTTTCAGTAGCACTTTTTCCACATTCCGAGGTTTAATTTGAGGAATCTCAGGCATTAAAAAGCGAATTGAACCGGGCCGTTAACCGAAATTTGTGCCGTCGCCACAAGATCTTGCTCCACTCGGTCTGTTGGCACTGGTTGCCCATCAACGATCAAACTTTCCACAAATGCTTCAATTGCGCCCCGAACATTTTTAATTGCCTCTTCAATTGTCTTTCCATCATCAGCCACTCCCAAGGTGGGTGCATAGGCTGTGTATCCAAGCTTGCCTGTTCCAGTTTGGCTGTCGGGCTCAACAATGATTCGGTAGTTAAGAAGCGTAGTTTGCATTTCTCAGAGTATATCAACTTCGTAGCCAAAACGCAAAGCCAAAATTTGACTTTTTAGGAAGAGAGAGAGAGACAATAGACCTTGGAGGTAATTCAAATGGCTGACAGAACAGAAAAAACAACTCAAACTGGCAGATTCCCTCATTGGTACGAAGCCGAATCGAACGAAATCTACGCTAATCCGATAACCTACTTTGAGCATGAGCTTGAGGCGGCTGAAAAAGCAGGCGAGGGTTGGGGCGATGATCAAGGGGAAATCCGGGCCATGTACGAAGCTGGCCGCGCAGTAATCGAACAGATTGCCACGGGATTAAAAAACAACGACCCGGCTGCCAGGCAAAAAGCAATAAATTATCTGAAAATAGACCAGGCAAAATGGCTCGAAAGCGCGGCCTCAGCAGAGGGAAAGGACGCAGTAGCCCTAGGAAGGAACCCTGAAAGACAATTTCTACGTGAAGAATTCCTCGGTGCAGCCCAGACTGCATCAACGATCGGCGAAGATCAAGCAGCAAGACTAGGCAGTCTCATCAAAATGCTCCAACCTCAAAACTAATGTCATATTCTCAAGCTCTCGGACCACAAATCTAAACACGGGAGACAACTAAAAACCCGACGCTAAGCCACCAAGTTCAAAACCTTCTTTTTCACCTTCGACCATTGATACTCATCAACCGATAGCTCCGGAATTCTGACCGTTGTCGAAACAAGTTCCGCCAGCTCCGAAGGAAAAGAAGTCAAGCCCCACGCCTGCGTTAATTTGCGATATTCCCTAAAGTTCACCTCAACCGAAAGGAGGATCGACAAGATGTCCAGTCGGTCTTTTTGGCCCTTGGCCGACAGCCCCCTCTGCCCCAAAATAAACTGCTTCAAAATGAGAAGCGCCTCCGGCACCGGAACCACAAACGTCTCCCGGGAAACGACCCTTTTGACAACCTCCTCAATGGGCACTCCAATTTCGCTGAAGTGCGGCAAATAGACATCAATCTGGACTTCCTCGCGCCTCGCTTCATATTTCTTCAACCGCTCATTTTTGACGACCTCAAATTGACTCCTTAATCTGTCCAGTTGGTCAAAATTGACAATAATGTCAATGTCTTTCGACTTCAAAGCTTTTGTATATAAATAAACCGCCCACCCGCCGATGAGCACAAAATCCACCTGGCTCTTAAGTTCCTGCAAAGTCTTCCAACTCTTGTCAGTCACTAAATCATGATAATAATCCGCCATAAAATTTCTCCTTTAAAGCCTCCAAAAAATCCTGCGCAAACCAGTCCGGCAAATTCCACAAATCAACAAACGTCTGCGACACCGGGGTCATTTTGCCAAAAGCCGGCAAGCCCGGATCAGCCTGCAGGACAAAAACGTTGGCTGCCCCCCCCGCCCTCGGAAATCTCCTGATCAAATTGTCTGTTTTTGAGGCATAAAGATAGACTTTGTCATAGTCAGCCGGAGCCTGCCCCAGAAGCCTGCGGCCGGCACTATATGCCCCGTAAATCGTTTCGTTGTCAACCAGGCCCTCAATTTCGACCATTGGCAGATCAACCCTCGTTTTGTAAACGATATCTTTGGCCAAATTTCGATGCGTCGCCCAAAAGAAGAGCACTTTGGAAAAATTAGTCAACCGAAACCCCCGGCCGCCAACCGTTACCGCTCCAATTGCTCTCAATGGCTCAAGCGCCGCAAAAACCGTGCTCGTGGACAATCCCAGTCTTGACGCCAGCTCCTTCTGTTCAAAAACGGGATCTTTCTGTCCGTTCTCTAGAATCTCCCGCCAAATGAGTTCGATTTTCTTCATATGTTTTATGCCTCTTTTCGATTATAGTCGAATCAATTAATAATGTCAATTTATCCTATCTTCTCTTATCAACCAACTGACTTCTTAAAAATGCGATCGCATAAATAAGACACGACCACTTTTCCGGCCCAACCAAATTTGACTTTTTAGGAAGAGAGAGAGAGAATAAGGCCATGTCCGTAAATCAATCGCCGGAGACACAAGCTCTATTTGAGCAGGATAAAATAGAACTTGATTATTTTCTCCATCCAAATCTTGGTTTTGGACCTGGCCAACAAGGAAGGAGAATTGAATTTCGTCCTTGGACTGAAGAAGGCCGTCGATTAGCTCAAGAAAGAATAGGACTAACGGGTCGAAAATACGATGAATATGATGAAGCGGTTCGAACAAAAAGGCCGGACATTCGCGAATCTCGCTGGAAAACCCGCACACCAAACACTGTTCTATTACGCACCGAATGGGATCCAAAGGGAGACGGCACCTCTTGGCAGATTACCGAAGAGAAATATGTTCGCTTAGCTCAAAAAGATTTCGACCAGGAATATGGACCACAGGAAATATGGTAGGTCTCTCTACCATTCCCCCGCACCCACTTCTTTAATCCCCAACAACTTCTCATCAAACGTCAGGAGCTTCACTCCCAGCTTCTTTGCCAGAATCACATACTGTGCGTCATAGGCTGTAATCTCATGCTTTCCAACTGCATCCAGAAGCTCATCACTGGCGTCAGCTGAAAACGCGCCGTCAACAAAATTAATCCCCGAAGTCTTGACCCGGTCAACAAAGTCTCTGATCTCCTCAACCGTGTTTCTTTTCTTCCAATAAAGCACATTAATGACCTCAACCAGAAGAAATGAAGGCGCCGAAAAAGCCACCTCACCTTTCACCAGCCGCTCATAGAGACCAAGCGCCCTCTGTTTTTGAGGCGACTCTTTCGTTTCCACCCATTCCAAAACCACGCTGGCGTCAATGACAAACCTGTCAACTGTCACGGTCCCGGTCCTCTCTCAAAGCCTTAACTAAATCAACTTTTCTTCCCTTGTGAGACAACTGCCTGAAAAAGCGCCGGTCCTCAGCAATTTTTTCCTCAATCTGGGCCCGGCTCTTCCCGAAGTTAGGATTCATCAGTCGCTTGTTAACAACTTCGCTCATGGACAAGCCCAGGTTGTTGGCCTGTGCCAAAACTTGCCGGTGTAAATCCGCCTCCAGCGAAATCGTCGTTCTGACTGTGTTCATACCCACATTTTCTCATCAAGATGCAATGATGTCAAGATGCGATTTCCTTCCTCCGATTCCCAGCCAGTCCCAACTTGACAAATTAAGCAGAGAGAGAGAGAGAGAGAGAGAATAAACATGTGTCTGAAGGGGTGTCTGAAGGGGTGTCTGAACAATCTCTTCACTTAATAAAACCAATCAAACCGCGTCCAGCGACGAGAGTACTTCTTACATGTGGCTGGAAGAACGTGCCAGAGAAATTTAGCAAAACTCCAAAATACAGCCATCCCTACTACCAAAAAGCGCCATTCGACCAAAAATTAAAAATCAGTCCAGAAGCAGAAAAACGAAAAATAAAGGCCAAAAAAATTCTTGATAATTATTAAGGTGTCTGTCAGCCACCTGCCCCTGCTTTCCGAAGCAATTTGCCCCAACCCTGCTCACTCTTTAAATATCTTTCCTTTGAGCGATTTCGCCAGATCAAGAAAAAATTTTTCCATCTTTTCTTGATCAAAAGGAACGAGCATTTTTGGTAAATCGGTTGAAACTAAATCTTGCACTCTTGAGAATTGACTGGCGAGAGTCGTGTTATCAATGTGCCAGTCGAACTTGATTTTGGCGTCGATTATCAGCTTTTCTAACGGATAATTTTCTTGCTGGAGAATAAAATAAAGATCCACGTAATCGCGCGATCGTGGTCTCATAAAAAGAGTGTGCAGTTTGTTTGCCGCAATATCATAAAGGCTGTCGACACTCAGATTATTAAATTTGGTACCACTATCGATTTGGAGGAAAGGGTAATAGTTAAAATCTACTTTCAATTCTGTTTTGTCCGTGAAGACCAATTTGTAACTGACAAGACCCAAGAATACGGTCGGGCGGAGATATTGGATTGCCATCTTTGGTGAGATTTTTTTGAGGAAAATTTCTACGAATTTTTGATCGACTTCTTCTTTCGGGCAAAAAAGATCGATGTCTTCAGAGAGGCGGTGGTGGAGATAAAATTCTGACAGAGCCGTGCCGCCAGTGAGATAGAAATTCGCTACGATTTTTGGGTCGGCAGCGGCCAGTTCCAGAAACTGATATTGTTTGGGAGTGAGTATTGTTTTCCCCATATAAGAAACTCCAGCAAACGGCCCTTGTAGGGATCGAGCCTGTCCTTGATCTTCGGCCAGGCTTTTCTGACTTCTTTTTCCGACAGTTTTTCCCCGTCAAGACCGAAGTTTATGAGCTGAGTTAACCTCCACAATTTGTAGCCCTTAGGGTCTTTTTTCTTGAAGGCTTTTTCGTCAGTGGACCAGTTAAGCATAAGCATATTTTACCATAAATCAGGCTCACCCGCCCCTCCCAAACTCGACAAAAAACGCCGGGGCTGGTTTTGTCAAGCGTAGCTTGACAAATTAAGCAGAGAGAGAGAGAATAAGGCTATGACCTGTAAGATAGAGTATGACAATTTTTGGCATCCAGAAGGAGGCCTGTTACCCAAATTCCGTTTTCCCCGGGAACTGTCTCAAGGAGAAAAAAAGTGGGAATTATCTTCCGATGCACAAAGTCCACTTGAAATCATTTCCCTGGCACCAGGCGAAGGATTTAATGTCAGCCAACTATATCCAGACTCAAGAAATGATGTGACGACACACTATCCGAAAGGGCAAAAACTCAAAATCTGGCAAGACGACTTTGGTCGCAAATCAACCATCATAGCAACCTGAAGCTCTCTTTCCCTGGGCCGACAGACTGCCACACGGCAGATTGCTGCGACAACCTTCCTGCCAAATCCGCCCCTCCCTCCCCGCTTTTCCTTAAGAGGTATAATCTATTTAATGATCAATTGGAACACTGACGAGGAAGCCTTAAAAAAAAACCATCCTAAAGAATATAAACTCTGGCGCTTGGTCCAGCGTATAAACTATGGCCTTGAGGGCGAAAAAATCGAGGAAAAGGAGCTCCGGAAAGCCTGGTTCAAAATCAAAGATCGTCTCAATCCTGACAAGAAAAAGGTGCTAGAATTCTACCTATGGAACAAACCCTGGCGCAAGGAGAAGGACTTAGCCTTCGACAGAAGCAATTTCTGGACCTGGTACTTCAGGAAAAATATCTCCTCGATAACTTCTACTTAAGCGGCGGCACCGGTCTGGCCAGCTGGTACCTCCACCACCGGGAATCCTACGATTTGGATTTCTTCACCGATCGCTCCTTTAATGGCGACCGTGTTACTGAATGGATCAAAAGGAATCAAAGTATCCTCGAATACCGTCACGTTAGCGTCGATGACGACCTTGGTTTCTACACATATTTCTTCCGCTACCCTGACAACAGCCGTTTCAAGGTCGACTTTAACCACTACTCCTTCAACCGTCTAAAACCGGGAATCAGGTGGCGCGGCCTCGAAATTGATAGCCTCTACGACATTGCCGTCAACAAGATCCACACGATCCGCACCAAAGCCCGTGAACGAGATTACGTCGACCTCTACTTAATTATCAAAGAAACAAACTGGACAGCAGCCGATCTCCTCACCAGTGCTGACCAAAAATTCGTCGTCACCACAGACACTATTAAAACGGCCCAAAGCTTCCTCAAGGCCGCGGAAATAACGAATCTTCCCAAAATGCTCGTCCCCTTTGACCAAAAAGCCATGGAGAAATTCTATGAATCCCTCGCCCGAAGCTTAAGACCCCAAATCCTAAAATAACCCAACTTGCACACTAGTGCCAACAAGGTAATTTTTTCCTCAACTTCCCCACTCTGTATCTTGCATTTTTGTTCCATAAAACGCGATCGCAACTCATGGAACATTTTCATTTCCCAATCCTCATCTTTCGAGGCCAAACAAAAACCCCCAGTTGAAAAATCAACCACCGATTAAGACAAAAACCCAAACAAATAAAGGGGAATGGTTCTGGAGTCGCCAACAAGGACATCATCACTAATTAAATATCCTTCTTTCCCTTTCAACTGCGAGGCGGTTTTGTTCTTCCCCCCAATCTCAAAAAGGTGCCCGTCGCATTCAACGTCCGCCGCCTCAGAAAAAAACACGTGGTAGTCTGCGTTTTCCAAACTGCCAATCACAAAGAGCTCCCGCGAAACTCCAACCAGTGGCTCCTTCCCTACCTCCTGATTAACAGCGTAAAGGAGATTCGGATTGTCCAGATAAATCTTTTCTGCATCCCGCACTAAAGCATGGCCTTGTTTGTTCCGCCGGAGAAAACGAAGAAGTCCGGTATCTCTTAAAATCTGCACATACTCCGCAATTGTGGTATAGTCCTTCTTTAAACTTCCGGCCAGGCGGTTGATGTTAACAGTCCCGGGCTGGGCAGTCCCAAAGAAATAAATTATCTTCTTAAGAGTGTCCAAATTAGAGGTATTTAAAGAATAAAAACTACTGATATCTTCAAAGATAATCTTGTCAATAATCCCCCGCAGGCTGCTTTGATAGGCGCCGTAGCTCCCCATTTCCAAAAACGTCGGGTAGTAACCTCCCTTAAGATACTGTTTCAGATAACCAAGGATTTTTGGCGTCTTCATTAATTCCTGAGCATACATCGTGTGATTAGTGCGAATTTCCGCCAGCGTCAGAATCGGGTATTTAGCTTTCTCCCAAACCTCCAGATATTCCCGGAAGGAAAAGCCATACATCGTTTTCAAGTTAGCCCGGCGGGATAGATCATACTTCCCTTTCACCAGATCAACACTCGAACTCCCTGAAAATATTACTGACAGTTTAGGGTAGGAGTCGTAAATATTTTTCAGTTCCTGATTCCAATTCCTATAGCGGTGAATCTCGTCAATGCACAAAATCTCCCCGGCGAAGTCCTTGACAAATTGATCCGCCACTTCAATCAAAGTATGCTCCACAAAATAGAGGTTGTCCGCCGAGACGTAGAGTGACCTGTCCGAACCGCCGTAGTGTTCCCGCAGATAGCTAACAAGAAACGTGGTCTTTCCCACCCCTCTTGCCCCAACAATGCCGACCATCCGGCTATCCATGACAAACTCGTCATAGAACCGGCGCCAGTAGGACGGTACTATTTCCGAAAGTAAACGATGGTAGGTTTCAATTAAGGCTTGCATCTGTTTTGACCACAGTCAAGGAATATTAGCAAAAAATTTGGATGGAGTCAAGTTTCCCGCTCTCACCTCCCGAAGCCAAAAGAAAAATCATCACCACCGCCGGCGTCACCGTCTTCACAATCTGTCCGTCTCGCCCAGAACGTGCGGTCAAAACAAACAGCAGCGTCAGCAGAGGAATCAAAAAACCAAACATATCTTAAAGGAGCAGAGGCAGAAGAATAAAGGAAATTTAATTGTTTAAACTCAAATTCAACTTTTGCCATCCCGTCTGAACCCGAAAAATTCTACTGAATTTGGATAACAACATAAGAATAGGCCGGGAGTGAAAGCGTCATCACGTTGTTAACCGCCGAAGACACGCTCAGACCGGAGATGAGATCTTTTCCCTGGCCACTAAGGCTTGCTCCCGTTGTTCCGCTCACCGTTCCGCTCCAGTCTGTCCCCGAAAGATTCGCCACCACCAACACCCGGTCACTCCCGCTCTGCCTGACATACGACACAACTCCTGCCGGATTTGAATTATCAAGCCAAACTGTCGTCCCGCTGTTTAAAGCCGGACGATTTCGTCGAAGTGAAATCAGTTTCTCAAAAGCCTCTCCATTCTGGGGTGCAAGCGGATGACTCCAGGAAATAAATCTTTGAACCGCAATGCTCGTCGGCGCCACATCCCCGATCTCCTGGCCATTAAAAATAAACGGAATCCCGTCAAGCGTCAAGTTGACCGCCACCGAAGCCACCATCCCGGCATTCCCTCCAGCCAGAAGCGTTGCTCTTGGCCGCTGATCATGATTGTCCACCGACCGGTAAAAAATTCCTCCCGGAACCGCTGCCGTGCCGTTTTGCGGAAACTCCCAGGCCGTCTCCAGGACATCAGCCATGCGACTTCCGTTAAGAATCGCCCGTGAAGCCAGCATATAAGTCACCCCATATATCCCGTCAAAACCATAGATCTTGTCATACGTTTCCCCCTTATATCCCGGACCGCTGTACGGCCCGCTATACGAAACCAGATTTGCTGTCGTTTCCGCAATCATGAGCCACCCGGGATCAATCTTTTTCATCTCGTTATTTAAGGCTGCCCAGAAAGCAAGCGGCACCATCGTCGCCACGTCCGCCCGACACCCGTCCACTCCCACCGTCTGTTTCCAGTATTTCACCATCGAAATCATATAGTCGACAAGCTCGGATTGAGCGTAGTCCAAAACATAAAACCCGTATTGATTCTGGACAAAACGGCCGTCGGCATTATGTTTGTAATATTCCGGATACGCCGCCACCAGAACATTGCGGGCATCGGTGCTGTGATAGACACAGTCCATGATCACCTTCATCCCCTGACCGTGGGCCGCCTCAACATATTTTTTAAAGGCGGCGATCCGCTCACTTTTCGTTCCCGGATCGGTTTGTGGATTTGTGAACCCGGCATAACCCGGATTGACGTCATAGTAGTCCCGTGAACCATATGGCGACCCAATGGTCGTCCCTGACAAAAACGGGTGCACCGGCGAAAGCTGAATTGTGGTCACGCCCATCTTCGCCAGGTCCGGCAACCTCCGGGCCGCATTCTCAAACACCACCATCGACGGCTGATCCTCGGAGACATTCTGGGCGTAATAATTCAACCACACTTGATACATCACCGTCTTTGAGGTGTCCACCTTCTTCTGCGCCGGATATGGTGGCGGCGGGGCCACAAACACCTTAATGTCCTTGACAAACAGCGTCAGCCCCCACTTAGCCGTCGTTGTCTCCGTCCCTGTCACAACGACTTTTTTCCCCTCATAGGTCCGGAGATTAATTCCCGTGCTGGTCGTGGTCAAATAGTAGTCCTTGCCATTATCCGTCTTGACCAGCCGATAGTCCGGTTTCCGCAGCCGCAGCCATGGCGACCGCTGCACTGTTCCGGTCACAACGACATTTGTCCCTCCGTCGGCTCGTGGCTCCGGACTCGTTGATGAATTCAGCCCGAAATTAATCGCCACCACTCCCAGAATCAAAACCAAAAAAAGAGCCACCGGCGCCAGAACTGAAGTCAAACCCCGCCTCCAAAACAATCTCTTTCTAAAGGCTCTCTCTTGCCTCATATCATAGGCTAACTTTCTACCTCTTGGTGCAATATTGGTTTTGCGGAGTAACACCATCAAAGGTGTAGCCGGAGAGAGTGACGGCGGTGATTTTCTCCGAATAGCACCCCGGGGCGGCTTTTTTGGTGATGGTTGAGCCGGTCCAACCGTTAGTCGCCGTTTTGGAAGAGAGTTTATAGGTCAGAGTCTGGGCCTCGTTAGTCACCGTTCGGGAAACCAGGGCTCCGCCCAGCCCCTTGCCGGCCGCATCGACAACCAGAACCCCATCATCAAGCTTTTGGCCGCGGACTTCATAAACAATCTGGCTCACTCTCATCGTCTTGCTCACAACCGTGTTAACCACTTTAAAGCTAATAGCTGGCGAAGTGCCCACATTGCCGGCCGCGTCATAGGCTTTGGTCAGGACGGAGTGGCTGCCGTCCGAAACCGTCTTTGAGTCCCAGGAAAGAGTGTAGGGAGAAGTGGTGTCCGAACCCCTGACCGCTCCGTCCAGGACAAACTCCACTTTTGTCACCCCCACGTTGTCTGTGGCTGTGGCGGCAAGGATCACCGTCCCGGCCACTGTTTGGTCGGCCGTTGGCGTCGTCACCGCTGTTGTTGGAGCCTGGCTATCTTGGACCGTGGGATTGACAATCGTAATCGCGGCGTTTGTGACCGAGCCCAAGACGTCCTGGCCGCCGTCCAGAGCCACATTCGAATCGGTCGTGCTGCTGGCGGTGTAGCCAAAAGTCAGGGGAATATTGCTGCCGGCGGAGAGCGCCAGGAACTTGAGATTGACTAGCGTCGTCGTGCCGTTAAAAAGCGCCGTCAAGCCTTGCTGACCGTTACCTGATTGCGACGGATCAAAGGCCAAAGAGCTAAACTCAATCCGGCCGCTTTGACTGGCCACACTGATAACCCGAGAAGCATCGAAGACTCCCCCGGCGGTTTGCGGGCCAAAGGTTTTAAAGGAAGCGTCATTGGGCGTAATGTCCACCAGAGCCAACTTTGTCTTGTCGTAGTTAATGATCACGTCCGCTCCCCGGACGCTGGCCCCACCGGTCGTCAGCGAAACAGTGAAAGAGACGGGGTCCCCGACGACCACATTAGCTTGGGTGGCCGGATAGACTGCCAGGTTGGCCGAAGCTCCAGCCAGGCCTAAAAGATTCGTCTTCGAGTTCAACGCCAGAAGCAGCAGCGGCAGCGCCAGCAATAAAAGGAGAATAACAAGTTTAATCGGAATAACTCCGGACCTGGAAAAGCGCTCTGGCATTTGTGGCATAGTTAAATTTATCATAGATTTAAGGACCAAATTTAGAAATTAACTCATCCCCGGCTCCCCCATAGGTTATCTGGAAAGCACTTTTCGTCGGCAAATTGGAAGAATATTCGAGTCCCACCACCAGGAAGTTGCCCGCAGAATCGACCGTTGCTGACCGACCCAGGTCATCGCCCGTGCCGCCCAGGTAGGTGCTGAAAAGAAGACTTTTGAGATCCGGCGAAAGTTTCGCCGCAAAAACGTCAGCTCTGCCCTTATTACTTGTTTGAAAGGCTCCGGAACTCGTCGGGAAGTTTGTTGAATAGGTCGCCCCCGAGACAAAGACATTACCCGAAGAATCAAGGGCCGTGCCCTCCAGGCCCTCCCCTGAGGACCCCCCCAGATAGGTGGCCGAAAGAAGTGTCCCCGTGGGGGAAAATTTCGCCACAAAGCCGTCCCCCGGATAGTTTCCGCTTCCCCCTGAGCCGCCATAGGTTCGTTGGTAAGCCCCCGTGGTCGTCGTCAGGTTCGTAGATTTGGTGGTCGCGGCTATATAGGCGTTTCCCGATACGTCCACGGCCAGACCGTGGGTTTCGGTAAACTCGACATCACTGCCGCCAAAATAGGTCGAATAGTCGGTGACCAGTTTCCCCACCCCCGAGTCAAAATGGAATTTAACGAGGGCCATGTCGATCGTCCCCCCGAGAGTCGATTTGAAAGCGTTTTTTACGGGCAGATTAGTCGAAGTTGTGTTGGTGAGGTAATAAACGTAGCCGTTCCTATCCACTCTGATTGACGGCGTGGCTCCCTCATTACCCGTGCCGCCGTAGAAACTGGCCCACACCACCTGCGACCCGTCAGACTTAATTTTGACAATCAAGCCCTCAAAACCGCGATTGTTCACCACTTGAAAAGCCTTGCTAATGGCCGAGCTAAACCAGGCAAGCCCGCTTAGTGGCTTTTGCGTCGCCGAATTAAAGCCGGTGCCAATATAGACATCCCCACTGCCGTCAACGGCGATGTCCCGGTTGCCGTCTGTCGAGCCGACGTAGCTCGCCCAAACAAGAGCTCCCGTTGGGGAAACTTTGGCCACAAAAGCGTTCTGCTCACCATAGGCGCTGCCGGAATTAAAGCCGTAGAAACCCGGCTGGAAAGTCCCGCTGGTCGTGGGGAAATTCGGCCCGGCCCGGCCGGTCAAGTAGATGTTTCCCGAGGAATCGAGCTCCACGCCATACGACCGGTCATAGCACGGCCCGCCGATCCTGGTTGACCAGACAAGCTGGTTAGTCGGGCTGATTTTCATGACATAGGCGTCCATGTCCTTGCCGCCGTTACCCGTCCAGGAAACAGCGCAGGTACCGGTTTTTTTAAAAGTTTGGGTTGTCTGGATCGTTGCTGATCCCAGGCCGCCCACCACGTAGGCATTGCCTTGGGAATCGGTGACCACGTCGCGAGCACTGTCTTCACCCGAGCCGCCAAAATACGAGGACAAATTCAAAGTCATGGTTTGGGGCGGCGGGGCGGTGTTGCTGACCGTGAAAGTGATGCTTGATGAGCTCCCTACGTTGCCGGCAGCGTCATAGGCCTTGGAATAAACCGTGTGCGCGGCATTAGTCAGTTGGGTCGTGTCCAGATTAAATCCGTAGGGAACACCCGTGTCAGTGTTTTTAATCGCCCCGTCAATATAGAACTCCACTTTTGTCACCCCGACGTTATCCGTCGCGCTCGCCACGACGGAAAAAGTCCCACTGACCGTTTGACCACCAGCTGGCGCGGTGATGACAGTGACTGGAGCTTGAGTGTCGCCGGGCGGCGGCGGATTAGCATTAATGATTTCTCCCGAGGAAACGGCAAAGTCCAACGAATTAATTTTGCCATCGACAATGAGATCAAGTTGCGCCGTGACTGTCCCCAGGATGTTTAAGAGCAGGGCTTGGAGGTCGGCAAAATCAACCTTGCCGTCACCATTAACGTCGCCCGTCACTGTCGACGGCGGCGGTGGTGGCGGTGGCGGCGGAGGTGGTGTAGGACTAGTGCAGGAATAGTCAGGAAGAACACTACCGTATTTATCATAGTGCTTGAGACCAAGCTTGGTGAAAGCGGCCCAATAGTCGCAAACGGAGGCTGGCGCCGGAACGTTCCAGCCAATGTCGATGGCTTGTCCGAACCAAGGCAGTCCTTTACGGTATAGGGGGCTCGTGGTTGGAACTTGCGCCGAGCGAATCTGTTGAAAACTTGATTCAACCGTGGTGTCGCTATAGATAGTGTCCAGCGGGTTTAGAAAAGCCTGACTGATTGTCCCAACTGCCTTATCCAGAGCTGCCGCACTGATACCAATTTCCGCACTTTCTTGCCCTTGATGAAAGACGTATGGACTTACTCCGCAGGGCTTTTTACAGGTGGGACCACCGGATCCCGGCAGATAGGAGGGATCGTCAGTGAAAGCATTATTAGATAGTTTGGTATCGATTTCTGCCTGAGTGGCTTTCCAGGCGTTAGCATAATAAAACCAGGCGGAGGGCCCAAAGATATTATTGATATACTTTTGATTAGAACCACCGGACAGAGGACCATAGGGATTAATGACGGTGTCAATGTCTGAATCTTTTCCGGTTTGCTTCCAATAAAAATTATTAGCCCACAGCTGGCTGTCTCCGTCTATGGCGCTCCCCCAGGAATGACCGGCCACAAAGTTTCGGGTCGCGATCATGGACTTGCCGCCATGCCAAAACTGGAAGCCATAACCGGCGGAAATGTTGTTGCCAATGTAGATGTTGTGGTCAGCAATGATGTGATTAGACAACTTTCCGTCAGTCGCATATCCCGAAGAGAAATAGGTTCCCGCGGTGTGCACATCCCGGCCGGTGTTGACGAGCCGATTTCCTTGAAAAAGGACGTTTTCTCCCCAACCCATCAGCGGGCCCGAGGGCCAATTGAAAAAGGTGTTGTTGACAATTTCTTTGCCGACGCCGGAAATTTGAAACACCGGACCTTTGATACCGGTGACATAATCCCCGCCAAACCAGAGGCTGTCAATCCGAACATAGTCGGCAACGGCAATTTGGATAAGGTCGTTGTTTGGACCGGTGATGATAACTCGTTCTCCGGGATAAGATTTGAAGGTGGTCAAATTGCCCGCCGTTCCGGCTGGGCCGAAGGATTTGTAGGGGTAGCCAATCATGCTGCCGGGCTGACGATAGATGCCTCCGCGGATGATGACCATGTCGCCGGAGGAAATGCTCCCGAGGGCTTTTTGGAGCGTGGCCCAGGGCGCACTTTGCGTGCCGGAATTAGTGTCACTGCCGGAAGTCGCCACATAATAGGTCGCCCCGGAAGCCCAAAGCGGCGCCGGCGCAAACACGAAAAAGCCTGAAAAGATGAAGACAAAGAAGATGATTAAGCTTAGATGTTTTTTCAAGAGAACAACTCCAGGCTGCTTATTTAATTAAGAATGACAGGCCCAACTAGCCCTGTCAAGAGAGAAAAATTTCTTCCCGAGACCACCCCTCAGGAAAGGCATCCCAACAATCTAGGGAGCACCAGTTGTTGGGCCAAATCTCACTGCACCCGATTGGTTATATTCAGTCCTCACTTGATATGGGGTCAAGGCATAGTTCCACACCTTCACCTCTGGAGCAGGACCAAGGCGAGACTTTCTTGGTCCTTGACAAACCGCCTAAATTATAGTAATTTAGGAGAGTAAAACCACCGAAATCATGCTATTTAAGAGATCAATCCAGCCACGAATTGAAGACCACCTCTTTAGAGGAAAGGTAATCATAATTTACGGCCCGCGACGGGTGGGCAAAACCACTCTAGTCCAAGAGATTAAGAAGAAATTCCCCGAAGAAAGTTCTTATTTAAACTGTGACGAACCAGATGTAAGAAGAGCTCTCACGGACAAAACCTCCTCTGAACTCAAAAGCTTAATCGGCAAAAACAAACTCGTCATCATCGACGAAGCCCAAAGAGTGCTAAACATCGGACTAACCCTCAAACTCCTTGTCGATAACGCCCCCAAGCTGCAAGTAATTGCCACGGGTAGCAGCTCTTTCGATCTTTCCAATAAAATTAAGGAGCCCTTAACCGGCCGCACTTATGAGTTTATCCTCAGCCCGCTCTCACTGGCCGAAATCTATCCTGACCAAATCGAAACAGCTAGACTTCTAGAAACAAGAATGATCTATGGTTCCTACCCGGAAATTGTCAGCCTGGGAGGGCAGTCCGCCGAGGAAACCATCAAATCGATCTACAAAAACTACCTTTATAAAGATTCCTTAGAATACCGTCAACTAAAAGCACCAGAGCTTTTAGAAAAGCTTCTGCAAGCCCTCGCTCTCCAAATTGGCAGCGAGGTCCATTTCACCGAGCTGGCCAACCTTCTCGAGGTAGACAAGGAAACTATCTCTTCCTACACGAGACTTCTTGAGTTGGCTTTTGTGATATTCCGTCTTCCTCCACTCTCAAGGAACCTAAGAAAAGAAATTAACAAATCTCGGAAGATATACTTCTGGGACACCGGCATCAGAAATGCAATCATCAACAACTTTAACCCTCTTGCACTGCGCTCCGATACTGGCGCCCTCTGGGAAAATTTCCTTATCACCGAAAGATTCAAAAGAAACGGCAATCTCGGTTTAACCCCAAACACTTATTTCTGGAGAACCTGGTCTAAACAAGAAATCGACTATATTGAAGAATCCCAAGGAACTCTTAACGCCTTTGAAATCAAATGGCAAAAGAGCAGAAACTCTCCTCCAGTGACCTGGCGTCAAACCTATCCTAACTCCACCTGGACCCCGGTCACCAAAGAAAACTTTTCTGAATTTCTAACTTAAGGCGCCCCCGTATTGGGTCCAAATCTAACTGCGCTTCCTTGGTTTAGGCCCGCAGCCGCGAGCTGAAAACAACATTCACCCTCAGCTGTCGAGCGTGCGAGGACCGCAACCAAAGCTCGCTTTCACTATGGTCAGGGAGCCCCGGAACTAGGCCCAAACCTAACAGCACTGCTTTGGTTAAACTCCATCCGCACCTGGTAAGCAGTCAAAGAATATGCCCATATTTTTATATCATCTGCCTGGCCTGTAAACTGGTTAGAAGCGTCATTGAGTTGGCCTACATACAATGTGGTTGTCGTGAGAAACATATCGACAGAGATGGTTGAAGTATTTTTTAATATTCCATTTACATAGGTTTTCAAGCTAGTGGTACCATCATAAGTGCAAAGTACATGATTCCAGGTATTTAAGGTTATCGGAGCTGTCACCGATGAGGCATCGGTGTAGGATCCGGCAGCCGTTGCCACCCCGCAGATTGCATTTCCGGATCCGTCGGTGTAAAGCCGGAATTGATCCTTTTTATCGATAAATGCCTGACTGTTTACCGAACTAGTCGGATAAAACCATCCGCCCCATGATACCGGAGGGCTGCTGACTTGGCTAAAAGGATACGTACTGGTCGAAGTCACTGTAGTAAGATCGGGTGTAGTGCCAAATTTTAATGAGTAATTAAACTTTCCTGTTTTTCCATTGGCCCAGGCAGTACTTGCGGTATTACAGTCTCCCGGTGTCCCACCGTTTAGCGTACCCGATATGGTTGCGATTGAGTCATTGGCTACCGTTCCCTGACACTCATCAAACTTCCACCAGGATGCAGGCAGGCCGCGGTTATAGTTGTTGGCCACTTGAGCCGCTGTCAAGGGGTAATCAAAAACCCGCATCTGGTCAACATATCCGGCCGAATACAGGTTAAACCATTCATGATAGCCGGAATAAAGCTTCGCGGTGCCATAGTTTCCCGTCGAGCTCGGAACAGTGTTTGAGAAAGTCAGAGCGCGCGCCGTGCCATCAATAAACCCCTTCAACCGATTGGCATTGCCCGTTTGGGTCCCATCAAAAACCAGCGCCACATGGTGCCAATTCGTGTCATTGCTATATGTGGACGCTGTCGATAACACCCCGTTTCTGACAACAAAATAGATCAAACCATCAGTTAAAGCCGACAGTTCAAAACGTGTCGCGTTGGCGCCGCTGCCCTTCGTGGCAATATAAACTTTTCCCCCGACGCTTGGTTTCTTAAACCAAGCCGTCACCGTGAGCTTGGTCACGCTGTCAAATTTATTATTCACATCTCCGTAATCAGCCGTGTCGCTCGTGCCGTTGAAGGTGATGCCGCGACCGATGACTCCATGCGTCCATTGACTGGCGGCGCTTAGAGTCATCGTGTTGTTGTTTCCGCTCGTGTCAGCCACGCTCGTCCCCTGGCCTTCTTCATAAGGCCACTCCGCCACCGGCGGGTTACACGTTGTGGTATCTCCCGGCAGGCAATAAGCCGACCCAGCCGAACTTGACGCGGTCTTCCCGTCGGCCGTCGAAGTTCCCAAAACTCCCAAAGAAATTGCCGACCCTCGGTTATAATCCAACTTCACTTCAGCCTCTGTCAGCGCCCCGCCGTAGATCTTCATCTCATCAAGTGTGCCTGAAAAATTTCTGGCTCCATCGGAGCTTTCGCCAGCGTTAGCCGTGGAAGTGGTGGCCTGAGTCGTTGCCGGAATCGTCCCGGCAAAAGCCAGATTCTGCTTAACACCATTAATATATATCTTCAGCCGGTTCAAATTACCTGAAGCATTTCCGTCATAGACCACTGCCACGTGGGTCCAAACTCCGACACTAAGTTGTCCGGTCGGTGTTTCTCCGTATGTTGTGCCATCCGCTTCCGTCGTGCTCGTTGGCAGCGTGGCCCTAATCGCCGAAGCATTAGTTGTTCCGCTTTCAATCGCCCACGACCGCTCTGTTGCCGCATTATTATATTTACACCACAAACACTTCGTCGCCGCGACCGAATTCGGATTAACCCAAAAACTCCAGCTTAAACTGGAAGCACCTTCAGTGTAGGAAAGATCCCCGAAGTCCACGTTATCATTGCTCCCGTCAAACGATAATGCCTTATTAAACTTCCCATTCGGGTTCCAGCCGGAAATACCAACTGAGGTCACTAAGTTCATACTGGTTAGAACTCCATTATTCGGGCTGGCCCCGGAATCATAAGCTGTCGTTCCCCGCCCATCATCAAATTTCCAGTAGCCATGTGCTGTGCCGATTGGACTTCCCCCAGTCGGGTGCCCGACATTTAAGTCTTCTATAATTTGTTTTGGGCTGCGCGAATAGTTGTAAATCCTCACCTCGTCAATTTGTCCGGTAAAATCATTCGTTGTATAAGAGGTTCCGCCGTTTCCGATTGATGTGTCATCGCCATTGGCCGCTGTGGCCGTGGTCGAATCCGTCGCCGAATTGATCTGCACCCCGTCAACATAAATATAGACCTTGTCTGCTCCAACATCCCGCACGCCCGTGAGATAATGCCAAGCGCCATCACTCAAAGCCGTCGATCCGCAGGCCGAAGGCGCATTGGTCCCGTCGGAAATCTGAAAACAGGCATGTTCCGAAGAATTCAGATACAAGCTAAACGGATAGGCTCCAGATCCATCATTTTTCTCCACGATCGTGGCATTACCCGAACCATCGGTCGACGTCTTTGCCCACCCGGAGACTGTATATGAATCGGTCGTTGCCCCAAGATCAATCTTTACTCCGGAAGCATCCGTAATGCTGGCGTAATCTCCGTCTCCGTCAAAGGTCAGCCCTTTGCCAAATTTCCCCGCTGTCCAAGCGGTGTTTCCCGTAAATGCCGCCGTGGTATAGCCATTGCCGCTGGAATCCGCGGCCGTTGTTCCCGCCCCTTCCTCCATCTTCCAATACCCCACCGGCCCGGCGGCAAACTGGTAAAGAATGGAGACTTCGGCAGGAGACAGGACACGGTTATAGATCCGGACTTCGTCGAGACTACCGGTATAGTCTGATGCCGTTCCGTTTATGGTTCCGAAATAAAGATCTTCCGCGTTGCCGATTGAACCGGTATTTCCGATTTTTGAAGTATCATACTGCCCGTCAATATAGATAATATGATTGCCGTCTGATCTTTTTCGTGTCACGGTCACGAGATGCCAACTGCCGTCATTGACTGTGGCATTGGATGCCACGGCCGTACACTCTGATCCGGATGTCCAGAACTTGACGGTGCCGTTTAATAAATGGATAAACCAGTCGCTATAGCCTGAACCGCAACCCGCTGTCTCTTTGCTGATAAATGTATTGTCGGTCAGACCCCCGCCTGTAGCGGTGGTTTTGATCCAGGCCGAGACGGTAATGTCATCGGTTACTCCATTAAGACTGCTGGATTGGGCCACATCGACCGTGTCATTGACGCCGTCAAAGATAACTCCATTACCGAACTTTCCTCCCGTGTTCGCTGCTTGATTAACCCAGTTGCCGTCATTGCCGTTGCCGGATGAATCGCAGCTGTCATTGGCTCCGCCTGTGCAGCTACCAGCCCCGCTTTCATCCATCTTCCAATACCCAACTAGCCCATTTGATAACGTCCGATTCACTTGATCCGGATCCGCCCCCAGAACACTTCCCGTCCCTTTATTAATTCCCGAATTGGCATAATCTGCCTTCACCTGCGCCGCACTCCGGGCATAGTGATAGAGTTTCACTTCATCCAAAAACCCGTTTAACACTCCCGTCTGCATTTTCCCCAAGGTAATGGCATTTGCTGTAATCCCTGTCCCCGTCGTCACCGTCACAAAATTCCATTGACTGGCTGCAAACGGCGTCGCCGAGCTGCCTGTCACCTTGGCCCCGTTGACATAGATCGTCGGTGCAGTAAAGCCGTCAGTCCCGACTACTCCTGAAGCCGCTTTAACATCGACCCCGCTTGCCAACTGCACCAGTGAGGCCGAAACACTCGCCGGCCTGACCCAGAAAGACACGGTTTGCACCGCATTCACTGTCCCCGCCGTCACATTGGAAGTAATCCCATTAAAATAGAGACACTTGCCCGAAACGCACAAGTCCTCCGTCTGCCAGCTGGGCAGAGTTGTTCCCGAAAGTGTCCCAGCATTTCCATTCGTCGTTGAATCTTGGGCTACTGTTCCCTGGCCGTCGTCAAGGTGCCAGAAAGCCACCGGCCCGTTGCCTTTTTCTTCCGTCGATGGCGACCCGGCGACCGGCAATGTGGAGGTGGATCCAGCTGAAGGATTAGTCGAACCGGTGCTCGTTGAATAATTCACCGCAATCCGTCCTACTCCGCCTCCGCCGGATCCGGCGATTGCCTGATCAGCTGCACCTGCAGCTCCTCCGGTTGCTGAAACTAAGCTGCTCCCCAGCGTCACTGTGGCTCCTGAAATAAAAACTGATCCTCCGGCCCCGGCCCCCCCACTGCCAGTTTGCGCGTCAGGAGTGGTCCCATCGGCTCCGTTGGCCGAAGCTGCCCCGGCGACTGTCACTGTCCCGGCACTGATGTAAACGATTCCTCCGCCTGCCGCCCCGGCTGCTCCGGCAAAGTCCACTCCTGCTGTTGTCCCTCCACCGCCCCCGCCGCCGCTTCCCAAAAAAATTGTCGTCAAAGCCGCCGTGCCATACGTTCCTCCGCCTCCGCCCCCGCCGCCCGAACCAAGACCTCCTCCAGCCCCTCCGCCCCCGCTTCCGCTCGTTGCTCCCGACCCTACTTCGCCCCCCGTGCCTGCCGTCCCCGAACAGCTCGCACTACCATTTGACCCGGCACTGCCGGCATTTCC
The DNA here is from genome assembly GCA_964609775.1 of uncultured Gammaproteobacteria bacterium. Lineage (GTDB taxonomy): Bacteria > Patescibacteriota > Microgenomatia > JAMCZE01 > JAMCZE01 > CAZNUP01. The sequence continues at coordinate 46,256 of CAZSSJ010000001.1, read as the reverse complement.
CCCGTTGGCCCCGGCTGTGTTATCACCATCATTGTCCCGGCAACCCCCTCCTCCACCACCCGCAGAAGTTCCTGTTGAGCCTCCACTTCCGCCCGTTCCTCCATTCGCAGTGCTTGGAAGAGCCACATAGCCATCACCATTGGCTCCGCCTCCGCCTCCGCCTCCGCCATAACCCCCGCCGCCTCCGGCCGCCCCGCCGCCAGTCCCGTTAGTCGCCCCGTCAGATCCCCCTCCGCCGCCTCCACCGCGGGTTCCACCGCTATTTGGCGAAGCTCCGGTCGCCGACCCAGATTTCCCGCCACCCACCCCGGCCGTACAGCTTGAATCCGCACATCCGCCTCGCGGATTATCCCCATCATAGCTGTCTCCCCCATATCCGCCCTTTGCTCCCGCCGGGCCTCCCGCCCCTCCCGCATAACCTAAACCTGCTCCAGAAATGCTCCCCGACGCCGCCACATTCACCGTCCCCGTGGCCCGTAGCATGACCACCCCTCCTGTCCCGTTTCCGCTCGACCACGATGCAGGATTCAACGTTCCTGCCGAAGCACACCCGGCCACCGGATCGGCGCTGCCCGTGCACACCGTCACGCTCGAATAGTTCGGCACCCGCTGGACCATGATTTTTTGTGTCGTCCCATCATAGGCATTAACAAGAGGATGGTTAAGAGTTAAAACAGCTCCATTAATCGCCGTCACCCTTGCCGTTTCATACTTTCCCACATTTCCGTAATCAGAAGTCGTCCCCTGAAGATTAATAATCAAAACCTCATCCCCGACGGAAAGCCCCGCCGCAGCCGTCGCCGTAATCGTCGTGCTCCCCAGCGCCGTCAGCACCGTTGACGCCGGATTGACTCCATCAGCCTCCGTCCGTCCGGAAATCGTCGTCGAATTAAAGTTCACCGTCCCCGAAACAGTCGCCGCCCCATCGGCCCCATCCCCCAAATTAATCCCCGTCGGCAAAGACCGAAACGTGCTCGCCGTTGCCGCAGACGGGTTTCCGTAATACATATATATAGGTGCCGGTGTCGTTGTCAGGGTGGGAATCGTCACCCAAACCGAGGAATTTTTCCCCGCCCCTGACCGGCAATATTCCGTCCAATAGGAAAGGACCTTTCCGGAAAGATCCGTAAACCGCAAATCATTGCAGTCAGATTGCATCTTCCCCGCGGCAATAAGATCGCCCGTCCCCACCACCACCTGCACCTGATAATCCGTCTGCGTCGACCCGTTATTGGTGAGAGTTATAATCTGCCGGTAGCCCCAGGAATCATCAAACCACGCCGCCTCGACCTTCCCCCCGTTCCTGTTCACCCAGAAAACGAGCAGTCCGGCGACGATAATCGTCGCCGAGAGCAAAAAAATCCCTAATTTTTTTGCCCAAATTGGCCTAATTAGACCAATTAGTCTAATCCGTCTAATTTGTTTCATTTTCGTTAATTCACAATCCACCCTTCGACAAGCTCAGGGCAAGCCAGCCTAATTGATTATCCACCAATTAATTTTGATGTTTGCCCCCGCAGGGGAGTCCAGTTTGATCTTAAACTTGTCTGTCGCTGTCTTGGTCGTCGAGACGGCCACCGGCACGTCTTCCGGTGTCGCAAAAATCAAGGAATTAGCACTAAGCGCGCTGGTCGTAATCTCAATTTCGCTTTGTCCAGCAAGAATCGTCGCCTTGCCCGCCGAGGCCCCAGCCACTCCCGTCGGCACGTTAATCTTCTTCGCCGTCAACTCCCCGGAAACTGTCAAATCGCCGTTAACCCCAATTTGACCAATTTGTCCAATTTGACTAATTGTCAGCATCCCGTTTTGCAAACTCAAACTCCCATTCAAACCGGAAACATCGCCCAGCAAATCATCAACATGGACCAGTCCCACAGTGAGCGACCCGCCAATCGTCGTGTTGGAAAGCTCCGTCATTCCCAAAACTTTCAGGTTTCCCGAAACCGTCGCAAATTCGTCGCTGTTCAAATTGGACCAATTAGACAAATTAGTCAAATTTGCACTGATCGACGCCACCTGTTCCTGAATCTCATCCACCGAGAGTTTCGACGCCAGCTGCGACTCGGGGCCCTCAAAGTAACCGGGGTTGACATAAACTAAGACTTTCTCTTGTCCGGAGGACCATGATTCCATCGCCCGGCCGACCACATATCCCCGTGACGTAATTTTCTTTCCCAAACCGGCGATCGCCACCCCAATCGCGTCACCCGGCTCAATTTGCGCTGAGTCCGTTGCGATCTTCACTCGAATTTGTCCCAACATTCCGACAACCACGCTTCCGTCTTTCTCCTCTCCTCCCAAAAACGCCGTCGTGTCAGAAGTCACCCCCGCCATCCTCGCCGACTCACTCGCCTCGCAGGGCTCCACCCCATCCGCGCTTTGACAAACAATCGTCCCCGGAGAAACCAAATTGGTCCAATTAGACAAATTAGTCAAATCCGAAGAAACTTTCATCCATTCCCCAAAATCCGCAATTCCGCTTGTCTGATAAGCAACCGTTGTCGTGTTAGCTGCCCGAATGTTGCCAATCATCTTGCCGTTCAAATCAAGAAAATTAACAAAATGCGAGGTGGTGTCCAGGGTCGTACTCCCCAGCTTAATGACCAAACCCGAAATTGCTGCAGCTGTGTTAGTGTTTTCAATGAAGGCTGAAGAAGTGGCCGTGTTAGAGTCCGTCACATAGAACTTGCCAAACTGCGCCGGCGCCGCTGTCGTACTGCCGACCATGAGCTGCCCCGACACAGAAGCCGCCCCATCAATTGTGACCGCTTCATCTGGATCCAGAACAATCAAGCCTTTGTTAAAGGTCTTCAACGTCAAATCCGAGGAATTAAATAGCTCCCCTGCCTGCAAATACATGGGTGCAGCAGATTTAATGTATGATGCCGTCGGATTGGTGAAATTAATGTCATAGGCAATCGCCACATCTCCGGCGGCATTAAATGACGTTGGCAACGAGTTGACAATCTGCTGCGGCGAAACCGAGAAGATCGAGCTGCCGTCATCGGAAATATTAAAGATGTTTCCCGTCGTGTCGGCCAAACTGCCAAGATTAATATTCACCAAATTCCCGCTCGAGGTCGACCAGTCCGTCGGACTCCAGTCAAAACTCGCCAGTGACCCGGTCGTCAACCCTGTCGACGTCCCCGCCACGTTCAACATGTTTTGCGTCGTATAGTTCGAGTTAGCTAAAGACACCAGAGCCGTCGGCGCCGCCGTCCCAATCCCCACATTCCCGTTCTTGTCAATCACAAATCTTGATAGCCCACTTGACGAGGCGGTGAAAAGATCCCCGGCTGTATTGTCCACAACCAGAGCCGCCACCCCCGTGCTCCCGGCAATTGAAGCCACCGGAACCGTGTTTGTCAGCGTCCGCAAATCCACATCGGCCAGCAGCGTGTTGTTGTTTGCTCCGGTTCCCACTCCCACCTGTCCTGAATTGTTAATCACAAACTTGGTGTTTCCGGAAACACTGGCGGTGAACACCGCCTGGTCCCCGGTGGTGTTCAGATCCACCAGGGCCTTCCCCGTCGTGTTATGCGCCACAATCCCATTGGCCACAAAATTGTGAGTGTTGGCAATTTGCAGATCATACATCGCCACCTGCCCCGCATCGGAAATCCCTGTGACCTTCTCAAAACCATCCTCCGTCGCCACACACATCCCTTTCCTAACCTCCGCGGCCTTAACCCACTTTGCTCTTGACAATTCCCGCTCCGTGGAGTAGAATTCTCCATAGTAAAGGCCGTGTGGATGACTGGTCCCCCTGTAACCAACCAGGGGCAAAGGCATTCTGAAGGTTGATTTAACCCCCGGCCTTTCTTTTAATTCTCCCGATTCCAAACTTAGAACAGCATCCTCTCTTAAAATTCCCCTATTAACAGCCCAGACCTTTTTGTGGGCGGCGGAACCATCCTTAAGGTTGGTTTGAAAAATCTCGCTGTCAGGGAAACTTTCCTTAATAACGCTCTCGATTCTTCGGAAGTAACTGGTGTATTCTTCATCGAGAGCAATTCTCGCTGGATAAATCCGGGCAATCTTAAAGGCGGCAACCACACATCGGGCAAAAGTCTCATGGGCAAAAACATCTTTTTGGTTCTTCTTCTGATAACGAGCGAGAATAATCTTCTTATCCTTCTGCGGCAGCTTAACGGCAAAAGCTAGTTTCCCCAGGGCAAACCCTATAATGCTTGCCGCCCCCAAATTCTCGATCTTGATTGATTGATCCACCTCAAAAGTCCCTTGAGTAGTTTCCGGCCGATCGATCGCCAAATATGGATGTTTTGCCGTCGTGACAATTCTCTTTCCAGTAGAAGTTGTCAGAGCCAAGGCCGGCAGGAGTCCTTTATTCATGGTTTGTTCCACCTTGTGCCACTCAAACTGGCCCTTTTCCTGGTTTAGGGAAAGAATCTCATCATCCGGTTCGATCTGTTCGATGGGAACATCTTCATAGTCCCAATCGCCGACCGGATCCGGCCCCGTTCCGGCAGTGTCTTGCTTTCTTCTTTTTTCTTTCTTCTTTCTTCTTTTAATTTTTGTTCCGGCAATGACGCATTGTCCCTGAACATGCAGCAGTCCCACCGGACTCGTCGTCCCGATGCCGACGTTGCCAGTGCTGTTAATTCTCAGACGCTCATTTCCGTCATCAAAACCGCCTGTAAACATTCGGATATACCCACTTGAATTACGGGCAAGTAGTGTAAGGCCAGCAGCGTAACCCTGATCGTCGTCTAAGACAACTGTATCAGCAGCATAAGCCCCGGATGATGAATACGAACTAGACAACGCCATAAGGCGAGCGTTGACACCATCACCTGTTACTTGGAAATTAGATATACTACCAGCAACTGAATTTTTTACCTCAAGTGTCCGTGTTCCGTCAGAAGCTGTCCCTACTACTACAAGTGGATAATCCGGGCTCGTTGTCCCAATCCCGACGTTGCCGTTCTTGTCAATCACAAATCTGGTCAGTCCCGAAGTGCTGGCCGTGAAGACATCCCCGCCGGTGTTGTCCACGATGAGCGCCGCCACCGCACTGACCCCCGAAATAGAGGCGACCGGGGTCAGGTTGTTCACCCCGTAAATCTGCATGCTGCCCGAGGTAATGGCCCCGCTGGGTGTCGCGATCTTCCCAATAATCAGGGAATCCGTGATGTTCAGCGGCGCGACCACTCCCAAAGCTTCCTGCCACAACTGCCCTGAGGCCGTGGTACATGCTGACCATGATGGCGCGCTCCCGGTGTTCCCGATGAGGCACTGCCCGGTCGCTCCTTCGGCCGTCGCTCCAATGGCGGCCGTCAGGTTGCCAAAGAGCACGCCGTTGTCTGTGAATGTCTGGGCTCCCGTCCCCCCATTGGCCACCGTCAGGGCCGTATCTAAAGTGACTGCTCCGGTGACATGAGCCGTTCCCGAAACATCCAGTTTGTATCCTGGAGCCGAACTCCCGATCCCCACATTTCCGTTCTTGTCAATCACAAACCGGCTCAATCCCGAAGTTGACGCCGTAAACACATCGCCGGAAACATTGTCCACCACCAATGCTGCCACTCCGGTGCTTCCGGAAATTGAAGCCACCGGTACAGTGTTTGTCAGCGTCCGCAAATCCACATCCGCCAAAAGGGTATTGTTGTTTGCCCCCGTCCCTACTCCCACCTGCCCCGAATTGTTAATCACAAATTTCGTCGTTCCAGAAACTGAAGCCGTAAAGACCGCCTGATCTCCGGTGGTGTTCAGATCCACCAAGGCCTTGCCCGTCGTGTTATGCGCCACGATCCCATTGGCCACGAAATTGTGGGTGTTTTCCACTTCAATGTCATAAACTTGTTGTTCATCCAATTTTTTAATGGAAACTACTTTCTCCCAGCCATCTTTGGTAGCAATAGTCACACCTACAGTCAAATCCTTGACCTTGACCCACTTGACTTTCTTTGGTATAATCACCCTACTAAAGAGCTGAGGGATAACCAGTTCCCGACGTCGACCCAACTGGTCCTGCATTTCGCGGGATCTAGGCGAGAGAGACAGCTCTTTTTTAGTTGGTTTGACCCCTTCATTCTCTTTTGTCCCGAGCCAAGTGCACGTCAAGAAAAACTTCGGTCCACCATCAACAGCGCAGACTAGAACTTTAACAAGAACATGGTCAATAATTTCCTGCAACTCCCAATATTCAATCGTCATGTCTTTTTTCTCGACTATGTTATATGAAGTGACATGGGGACTAGATCTGATAACTGTAACCACCCGAGGCAAAGCAAAGAATCGAGTAATAAGTTCATTAATTGAATGGCTTTTCTCCACAAAATGGTTCCAGCCAGAATGACTAAACTCGACAAATTCGCCCAAAGCCCTAGACTTAACCTTCCTGCCAGCCAAGTTGTTCACATAGTATTTCTTTCCTAACTTCTCAGCAAACTCATAAGTTTCCTTCTGGATAGCACTGAGATCAGAGACCATTTGTTTCCCTGATTGGTCAACCAAATACGGATGATTTTCTGTAGTTTTAACGACTTTTCCTGACTCAGTCAAAAGTTCAAAGACCACTTTTCTCCCCATGTTCATTAATTGTTTAACCTTGGAGACGATGAATTCTCCCGTCTTTTCGTCCAGAGTGGCCACTTCGTCCCCAGCTTGAATATCTTTAATGGGAACGTCCAGCCATTCATCTTCCCACTCGCCATTCTTCTTCTTCTTGCGCCGTCTTACTCGAATCAGAGTATCCCCTGTCACGCACGCCCCCTGAACATGCAGCAGTCCCACCGGGCTCGTCGTCCCGATGCCGACGTTGCCAGCACTAGAAACTCTCATCTGTTCAGTAAAAATTCCACCGTTAGGTCTGGTTTCAAACGAGAGATATCCAGCATAATCACCACTAGTAGAATTCTCTTTATAACCGCCAATCGCCGCAAAGGTTGTTACATTGGTAGTCCCAACTTGTCTATAAACGCCACCGAAAGCAAGCCTTCCGCCAACTCCTGCAGCTTGGTCCCTAGTATCAAGTAAATTTAATTCCGTGTCATACCAGTTAGTGTTCGTGTTGACAAACTGACCAGCAGAATAGAGAGCAAGAGATGAATCAAATGTTGAGGGAATTGGACCTTTTCTAACTTCCAATGTAGCAGAAGGCGTCGCCATTCCAATGCCCACATTTCCATTCTGGGTAATCACGAATCTGTTTAAGCCACTGGAGCTGGCCGTAAACAAATCCCCGACGGTGTTGTCCACAATGAGAGCCGCCTTCGAAGTCGTCCCGGCGACGCTGGCGGTAAAATCCGTCCCCGTCCCATTCAAAGCAAACTTCAACGTTCCCCCCTGCGAAGCGGTGAAAATCGCCTGATCCGTCCCCGTATAGTTCAAATTCGCCAAGGCCTTCCCCGTCGTGTTATGCGCCACAATCCCATTGGCCACAAAATTGTGGGTGTTTTCCACTTCGATGTCGAAGACTTGTTCTTCCCCGATTTTTTCAATAGATTTGATCTTCTGCCAAGAAATCTGGTCATCCCCGCCCACCGTGGCAATTTCCATCCCGGGCTTTAATTGTTTGACTTTCACCCACTTAGTAGTAGAATCTTCCCCAGAGAGATACGAGCCCAGCTGGTAGTCTCTCTTTCGTTTCTTGACAAAGTCACTCATCTGGTCTATAATCCTCTCATTAAAGAGCTGAGGGGTAATCACTCCCCCACACTGCGGATACAAGCAGGAGGCAGCTCTTTTTTTAGTGTCTTCTTTAACTTCGCTCTTCCAGATGACAGAGTAAAAGTACTTCGGACCTTTATTGACTGATCGGACAACCACCTTAACCTGAACATCATCAACTGTTCCATAAAGGGACCAAAACTCGGAGACCCCATCCCCACCGGGTTCATAAGTCACGCGAGCTTCTTTGCTGGCAAGAAGAGCGGCCGCTTTGGGAAGTGCAAAATACCTCGTCAACATTTCTCCCCTGCTTCTGGCTTTATGATGAAGATGATGCCATCCTTCCTCAGAAATACTTATTCTCTCATTATTCAGGGCCGGAGCAATCGGATCCCAGGACGTTAAAGTGGCAAAGTAATAGGCCCTGGCAATTTCTGCCACAACTTTAAAAGTCTCATTGAAGAAATTACTCGTATTGGCTGACTTGACCAAGTAAGGATGGTTCGCTGTCGTCCGAATTTCCTTTCCGCCCTCCGTTACCAACTTAAACGTGGTCTTTTTACCCATATCCATAAGCTCCCTAACCTGAGAAGCAGTAAATCCGCCAGTGGTTTCGTCAAAAGTTAATATTTCGTCTCCCGCCTCGATCTCATCAATTCTAATGTCTTCCCAATAGTCTTCCTCCCAATCACCATATTTGCTCTTCCGCTTCCGTCGTCTTTTTAACAAGGTGTCCCCCGTCACGCACGCCCCCTGGACATGCAGCAGTCCCACCGGGCTCGTCGTCCCGATGCCGACGTTGCCGCCAAAATACGAGGAATTATTACCAGCAACATAAACTCCATAATTGTTGGAGGCCCCGGATAACGACTCAACATATAATCCATATTGATTAGATAAAGTTCCAGCAGTAATCGTAGCATTCAACGCATACAATGAACTTGCACCCGTAACACTGGCACCACCCGTAACATTGACAATTGCTTGTCCAGCCACACCTCTAGCACCCACCGTATTGGAATAAGACACACTGGCACTCCCCTGACCTGCTTGGCCTTGACCCAAAACGCCATAAACAGCATTAGGGTAGGGTCCAGGGGTCCCAACATAGTGGGCCCTGTTAACCCTCAATCCTATTTGATCTGGTGACACACTGCCATTTGCCGCAGTCGGTGTGGTGTGGACGACATCAAGCCTATAGGCTGGTGCACTTGTCCCGATACCCACATTCCCGTCTGTTTTAACAAACACACCTTCAGCTCCACCATCATTCGACAACCACCCACCATTAAGTGAAATTGTTCCTCCTCCTGTATCAAGCCGTGATACAGGAACCGTGCTCCCAATCCCCACATTTCCATTTTGAGTAATCACAAACCGATTTAGTCCCGACGATGAGGCCGTAAATAAATCTCCCACTGTGTTATCGACCATAAGCGCGGCCACTGCCGAAGACCCGGAAATGCTCGCCACTGGATTAAGAGCCGATAGGCCGTAAACTTGGAATTTCCCGGAGGATGTTGCCGTCCCGCCAATAATCAGCGAGTCTGTAATGTTCTGCGGAGCCAGCACCCCCGACGCCCGCTGCCAAAATCCGGCCGTCGTCCCCGTTGAAATAATGTTTTTGACATACAAATTATTCCATTCGAGAGCGGCCGACCCCAAATCATATTGATCGGTCGTCACCGGCCCGATGCTCCCGCCCATCTCCAAAGCAAAATCCGTCACCGTCGTCGTCCCGATCCCCACATTCCCGCCGGTGAATGTCGTTGTCCCTGCCGAGGCAAAGGAAGCGCCGTTGACGACCACCGGCCCGCCGGAAATCGTCGTCTGCGCCCCGCTCCTCCCCAACGCCAGCGACGTCTGCGAAGTGCCGCCAATTGTCAGCGTCCCGGTCCCGTCAATCGTCTGCGACCCCGTCAGGGCAATGTTCCCGGCCGTCACCGTGAGGCCCCCGGCCGTCACCGTCAAATTATTCCCCACCGTAAAGGCCCCACTCGTCTTCCCCGCTCCGGTGACATCCAGAGCGACGCTGGGAGCGGCGGACCCAATCCCCACATTGCCGCTTTGTGTTATCACAAAGCGAGCCAAGCCCGATGACGAGGCCGTGAACAAATCCCCGATTGTGTTGTCCACAATCAGAGCCGCCTTAGACGTTGTCCCCGCCACCGAAGCCGTATGCTCTGTTCCGATGCCATTAAGAGAAAACTTCAACACTCCTCCCTGAGAAGCTGTAAAGATTGCCTGATCGGTTCCGGTGTAGTTCAGATTCGCCAGGGCCTTCCCCGTCGTGTTATGCGCCACAATGCCCCCATAAACAATTTCCCCAGACTCATATTTATTGATAAGACAAAGCGCTTCGTCTAAAGTCAAGTTAATGGAGTTTTCTTTTAATATTCGCCCTAGCCAAGTCAAGGTAGTTTCATCTATACTCTCAAACCTATCCACTGGGTTCATATTTGGTGCTTTTGCATCATTCGCTTCGTCCAACCCCATCTTGGCCTTGACAGCAAACCTCATCTTTGCTACGCTCTGTAGCTGGATAGCCATCAAATTAGAAGACTGGCTATTTGAAAACATATGATCACCACTTTGGATCAATTTTATATCGCTGCCTGGATAGGAGTTGGATTGGGGCTTATTGCCCTTTTTCTGGCTTGGATTTTCTTCGGTAAGGTCGAAAAGAGAAAACTCTCTCGTTAACGTGTTTTGTTGATAAAGACAGAGAAACTTTTCCTCCTCCGCTTTTAACGCCGTCTGTGAAGCCTGGTCGACATAGTGCCCGGCCACAAAATTGTGGGTGTTTTCCACTTCAATGTCATAAACCATCTCCTCGGGCAGTTCCTCAATCCTGATAATCTTCTCAAAGCCATCAACTGTCGCGATCAACATTCCCGGTTTGAGAGTTGAAACTTGACGCCAAAACACCTTCCCTCCCCCTTGACAAAACGTGTCTTTTAAGGCACCATCCTCCTTTTTATTAAGAGCCCCCACCCCAAGATGGTGTTGGCCGGGATCAAGTGTAATTCCTGTTTCATCAATGAAAGCGAAGGCTGTTTTCTGATTTTCTCCTTTGACCTTGACCAGATAAGGGTGTTTTTCCGTTGTCCGAATGGTCTTTCCACTCTCGGTTGTCAGTTTAATGATCTTTTTATTCCCCATCACCATCAATTGTTTAACCGTGCTGGCTACAAACTCCCCGCTCTTTTCATCCAGGGTCATCACTTCATCCCCCGCCTCAATTTCATCAATCCGCACATCTTCCCAGTAATAGTCACCATCGTCTGCTATACTATTCATTGGCATGGGCCTGGCAGGTTTGCTAGGCTGGCTTGATACCCCAAGCCTACCGGGTTCAACTCCCGGCAGGTCCATGCCCATCTGATCCTTGACAATTTCATCACCATCTGATATATTACCCGTAAGGGTATCAAGCCAGCCATTTAGCAAGCCGATCTGGTTTACCAAGTCCGCGTAAGCGGATTTTTTGGTGGATTCAGCATCCCCTTCTGGATCCGGTCCCATTTCCGTAGGGGCGGACCTGCGTGTCCGCCATTTCTTACGCCGTCGTTTCAACAATGTGTCCCCCGTCACACACGCCCCCTGGACATGCAGCAGTCCCACCGGCGAGGTCGTCCCGATGCCGACCTGGCCCGCCGAAGTGATAACGAAGGGGGCCGTTGCCGCGACATCAAGCAGTCCAACTGGAGCCGTCGTCCCGATGCCGACGTTGCCGTTCTGGGTAATCACGAACCTGTTTAAGCCAGACGAACTGGCCGTAAACAAATCCCCGACGCCGGAGTTATCCACGGTGAGGGCCGCAAAAGACGTCGCCCCCGAAACCGTCGCGATCGCCATCGTCCCGGTGTTATGGGCCACAATCCCGTTGGCGAGGAAGTTGTGGGTGTTAGCAACGGAAAGGTCGTACATCAGCACCCGGCCGGCGTCAGAAATCCCCGTCACTTTCTCAAACCCATCCTCCGTCGCCACATACTGACCGACCCTAATATCTCCAGCTTTGGCCCATCGAGCCCTTGATAGCTCGGTCTTTCTCGCTATCAACCCTGAGCTTGTCGAAGGGGTTGACAAATTCGCCCCTCGGTGATAGAATTCACCATAGTAAAGGCCGATGGGTTGACTGGTCCCCCTGTAACCATTCAGGGGCAAAGGTCTTCCGCTCAGAGTTGATTTAACTCCCGGCCTTTCTTTTAATTCTCCGCCCTCAAGAACCAAGAGGACATCCTCTTTCGCTCTCCCTTTGTTGACCGCCCAGACCCTTTGATGAGCAGCTGAAGAATCTTTCAGATTAGTCTCAAAAACCTCTGCATCCGGGAAGGACTTTTTAATAATATCTTTAATCTCCCCGAAAAAGCCGGTGTATTCTTCATCAAGCGCGATTCTAGCCGGATAGATCTGGGCCGCCCGGAAGAGATTAACCACTACATTGGCAAAGGTCAAAGGAGCAAAGAGATCTTCCTTACCGGCTTTCTGAAAACCACTACGGATCAACTTTTTGTCCTGTTGTCGAAGTTTCACCGCAAAGGCCAGTTTTCCCAAAGCAAAGCCCACAATTGTCGCCTTGCCCAAATCTTCCACTTTAATCGATTGGTCAACCTCAAAAGTCCCTTGAGTAATTTCCGGTTTGTCGATCATCAGGTATGGATGTTTGCCCGTGGTCACGATTCTCTTCCCCGTCGAAGTCGAAAGGGCCATCCCGGCAAGCAGCCCCTTATTAAGGGTCTTTTCCACCTTGTGCCACTCAAACCGCCCCTTCTCAACGTTCAATGACACAATTTCATCGTCCGGCTCAATCTCCTCAATTGGCACTTCCTCCTCAACCCACTCTTCCGCCCCTCGGGCGCCATAGCCTCGGCGACGGCGTCGCCGCCGAATCCTTGTGCCAGAGACGACGCACTGCCCAACCACATGGAGTGTCCCCAAAGGCGAGGTTGTTCCCAGACCCACCGCCGAGCCGGAATCATACAGCAGCGAATCCCCGATCGCCGTTCCCCCGGCATTGTTCCACTTGGTAATATAGTTTTGGGTTCCCGTCCCCTGGACCTGCCCGCCCACTCCGGCGCAGTTGCCCGAAGCATCACAGACTTCCCGGCTGCCCCAATAGAGCAGTCCCGACGGCACCCCCCCGGCAGCAGCAGTATTCAGAACATCATTTGCTCCCAAACCGCTCCCTAACTGGATCGCCCCGGCGACCGAGAGCAACTGGGCCGGAAGTGCCGTGCCAATGCCCACGTTGCCCGTATTGGTGATGACAAACCGGCTTAACCCCGACGCCGAAGCCGTGAAGAGGTCCCCGACCGTCGAATCGTTGTTCACCACCACCGCCGCAAAACTTGTTTTCCCGGAAATGCTGGCCACCGGCAAAGTCCCGGAGAGAGCCGAAGTTCCCTGCGTGCCCCGAATGTCAAAAATCGCCGCCGGCGAGGTGGTGTTGAGTCCCACCGACGTGCCCGGGTCATACAGCAGTGAATCGCCGATTGTCGTGCCGGAAGCATCAGTCCATTTGCTAATGTAATATTGGACTCCGCTCCCGGCCACAATCCCCCCGACTCCCGAACAGTTGCCGGAAGTGTCACACAGCGTCCTGTTTCCCCAATACAAAACCCCGCTCGGGGCACTTCCCCCAACCGTCGTGTTCAAAATGTCATTGGCCCCCCCGTTAGCTCCCAACCGCACCGCCCCAACCACGTCCAGTTTCTGTGACGGCGCCGTCGAGGAAATCCCCACATTCCCTCCCCTATCTATCACAAAACGACTCAAACCCGAACTACTGGCTGTAAATAAATCCCCGGAAACGTTGTCCACCACCAAGGCTGCCACTCCCGTGCTTCCGGCAATTGAAGCCACCGGAACCGTGTTCGTCAGCGTCCGCAAATCCACATCCGCCAGCAAAGTATTGTTGTTTGCTCCGGTTCCCACTCCCACTTGACCGGAATTGTTAATGACAAATTTCGTGGTCCCCGAAACAGAAGCTGTCAAAATTGCCTGATCCGTCCCGGTGTAGTTCAGATCCACCAATGCCTTCCCCGTCGTGTTATGCGCCACAATGCCACCGAACCGAATTTCGCCTTTCCTGTAACGATTGACAAGGTTCTCCACCTTTTCTATACTCTCCTCGATGAGGGTTTCCGTTCTCAAGATTTTTTCTTCCTTATTTATCGACTTGGCAGCCGGACTGCTCTTGGGACTTTTCGCCATTAAGGACGCCTGGGTGTTGACAGGCAATATTGGTTCGGCTACAATTTGTCTACTGTCGGCGGTTATTTTGGACAGTTGGAGCAAAAAATCATGATTGACCTGACAGAATTTTTCAATCGTTTCCAAATTGGTTTTGCTTTGGTCATGATCGCCCTGTTCCTCGGCTTCCTTTTGTTCAAAAGACAGATAACGAAGTAGAATCTCTCCTTCCTGTGAAATTAGGGCCCTCTGGTTGGTGTTGTCTATATAGTGCCCGGCCACAAAATTGTGAGTGTTTTCCACTTCGATGTCATAAACCTGCTCCTCTCCCACTTTCTCAATGGACTCAATCTTCTGCCAGGAAATTCGGCCATCAGGCCCGAAAGTAGCGATCTCCATGCCGGGTTTCAAAAACCGCACTTTAACCCATTTCTTTTTGGAAACTAAGTCTTGCGCTAAGGAAATCCCTCTATATCCCCAGACCCCTCTTGACAAATCGGCCAGAATTGTGGTATAAAACTTCTCGTGGGCCCTACGTTGAGACGTAACCATTCGTCCACGTCGCTGCAATATGCGAGAGGCAACGTCCCCCACATTTTTTGTGGCTTCCGGAGTCTTATCCTTCCAAACAACTGACAAAAATTGCTTCGGCCCGTCCTCAATCGACCTGACAACAACTTTAGTTAAAACGCCCTCAACAACTTCCTCCAAAGTCCAATAATCATTAACTTTGCCGTTAACGATCTTTCTGTCTTTCTGAGAAACTTTGACACCTGTTTCCAGAACCGTCAAAACTTTAGACAGAGCAAAAAGTCTCGTCATTATTTCAAATTCGCTCTTCTTCTCGTGAGTAATATGAGAGAACCCTTCGCTAGTGAAATGCACAATCTCGCCGTCCAATGCTTTAACAGCCACCTTCCGGCCCGACAAGACAGTGAAATAGTAATCTTGGGAGATCTTTTTCACTGAAGCAAAAGTCAGTCCAGAGAGGAAATTACTGTCCGGGCTGCCACTTTCCTGCACCAAATAAGGATGTTCCGCTGTTGTCCGGATGGATTTGCCGTCAGCGGTCATCAGTTTAAAGGTCGTTTTAATCCCTTTGTCCATGAGTTCCCGAACCACTGAGGTAGTAAACTCCCCCGTCCTTTCATCCAGTGTCATCACTTCATCCCCCGCCTTAAGCTGCTTAATTGGCAAATCAAGCCATTCATCTTCCCAGTCACCATTTTTCTTCTTCTTCCTACGCCGGACTCGAATCAGCGTGTCTCCCGTGACACACGCTCCCTGAACATGAAGAAGTCCCACCGGGCTCGTCGTCCCGATGCCGACCTGGCCCGCCGAAGTGATAACGAAGGGGGCCGTTGCCGCGACATCAAGCAGTCCAACTGGAGCCGTCGTCCCAATCCCCACATTTCCATTCTGGGTAATCACAAACCGGTTTAAGCCCGATGAGCTTGCCGTAAACAAATCCCCGACGGTGTTGTCCACCATGAGCCCGGCGACTGCCGACGAAGCCGAAATTGACGCCACCGGATTTAACGCTGAGAGACCATAGACTTGAAATTTTGCTGAACTTGTCGCCGTGCCGCCGATCAGCAGTGAGTCAGTAATATTTATCGGGGCCAGGGCTCCGGTGCTCGCCGGCCGCTGCCAGAAGCCCGCCTGTGTCCCGGAACTGATCAAACTGCCGGCTAAATACAGATCCCCGCTCGGAGTGATGTAGTTTGTGTCATTAAGAAAGCGCACGCCGCCGGTGTTCATGAACCCCAGATCCAAATAGCGCCTGTTCGTGGCATTAATCTCCGAGGTTGGCGAATCCAGAATAATTTTGGCCGAAAACGAAGCTTCGCCCCCGACGCCGAGCGTCCCGGAAATCGTCGCCGCATTGGAGCTAAACGTGCTCGAGCTGATCGTCACCGACGAGCCGTAGATCGTCGTCGGCGCCCCAACCCGGCCGATAAGAAGCGATGTTTGGTTAGAAGTCCCGATGGACAAAATCCCCGTCGCGTCAATTGACTGCGACCCGGTCAAAGTCAAGTTCCCGGCCGCAATCGTCAACCCATTAGCAATATTCGTCGACCCGTTGACATCGAGCTTATAGGCCGGAGCGCTTGTCCCAATCCCCACATTTCCATTCTGGGTAATCACAAAACGGTTGAGGCCGGAGGAGGAAGCGGTAAACAAATCCCCAACAGTGTTATCTACGATGAACGCGGCCTTCGATGAACTCCCCGAAATGCTCGCCACCGGATTAAGAGCCGACAGTCCGTAGACTTGAAACTTTCCCGACGCCGTCGCCGTCCCCCCGACGACCAAAGAGTCCGTAATATTCGTCGGGGCCAAAGCCCCGGAATTCCTCTGCCAATAACCTTGTGTCGTCGGCCCCGCGACCAACACTCCGTTGATATACAAGTTATTATTGCTGTCAACATAGTTGGTCGAGTTCAAAAACCGCACCGCCCCGGTGTTCTCAAACCCCAAGTCCAGCGGCCGGTTATTCGTGGCGTTAATCTCCGCGGTCGCTCCGTCAAGAATGATCTGCCCGCCGACCGAAGCCGTTCCCCCGACCCCCAGCGTCCCGGAAAAAGTCGCCGACGTCAGGGAAATAGCGTCATCCAGGTCAATGGTTACACTCGATCCCAAGGACACATCCCCTCCGCCTCCCAGATTTGTTCCCGCATTGATGGTAATCTTCGAGTTCGACAGCGCCGAATTCGGAATGTTCGTGAAGGTGTTACTTGATCCGGAAAGTGACTTGTTTGACAGGGTTTGAGTGGCCGTGTCCAGAACAACCGTTCCAGTCGCGTCGGGAAATGTCACCGTCCGCGCCGCCGTTGGTGTCCAAGTCAGCGTTCCGTTTCCCCCAACCACAATCTGATCACTCGTCCCGCTAAGCTTCAAAGAAGCAAACGTCGGCGAAGACGATGCCGTCAGAGATTGGTCTAAGGCCACATCCGCCCCCGTCACCGTCAGCCGCCGCGACACCGTGTCTCCCCCAAAAACGGAAAAGCCGTCGGCCGAACCGCCAAAGTCGACCCGATCCTTAAACACCGTCTCCGCCCCGATCTCCAAAAAGCTCTTCCCTGCGGTAATAGCTAGAACCTCACCCGCACCTTCCCTCTCACTCCCGGTCTTCACCAAATCCCCCCTAAACAATCCTGTCCCTCGAAGCGCCACAACCCCAGTCGCTACCAACCCTATAACAACTGCAGCCAAAGCCGCCCCCAAGGCCAGCTTTCTCGCTCGAAGCCCAGCCTCTGCTTCTTTCGCCACCTGACTCGGGTAACTGACCCCACTGATGCGCTTTGACTGACCTGGTCGAGCAAGCTGGCCACCCCGGCTTCCAATCGGGCTTTCCAAATATTCCCGCCTCGCCTCCTCAGAAAGAGCTGTCAGGTCAAACGCCCTTTCCTGCTTTTCTGTTTTGATAATCTCCCCGACTTCAGGGTTAATCTTGCGCAAATCGCCCAGGGAGTAATATCTCGTCCCCCCGGGGGTCTTAATTGAACTCAACTTGCCTTCCTGGTCCCACCGGCGCAGCGTGTCAATGGAAACGCCAAGAACAGCCGCAGCCTCGCCGATCTTTAAAAGCTTCTTGTACTTTCCCTTTGCTTTGTTCCTATCCACTCTGGCAGTTTCTCAGGCCTTGCCCCGCAAAGCGATTGCTTGCGAGCATACACGTAGTGCATGGCGCAAACATGAGCGTCGTGGGGCTGCAAATTAAATAATTTAATTCGTGACACATACTAATAAAACTTTTCACATAATCAGAATAAAGAGATTTACCCAGATTTGTCAAGATACTAGATTCACTTAGAACTCATTTCCTATCCAACTTTACTGATGAAAATTTATGCGATCCGCTTTCCTTTTTTCTCAAAACCCCTCGGGCCTCGGCAATTTTTAATGTCATCTCCTAAACCTGGAGAATAAGTTATAGTGAAGAAATCCTTCGGAGAAACACCTTCTTTCTGGCCCAAAATTTGCCCAAACATGAGGCCCTTTGACCTCTTACCACTTTTTCCCAATCTCTTTTGCCTAAACCCCAACCCCTGCCAAGATTGATCTTCAAATTCTCAAACAAAAGGTAAATTAACCGCTCATATCACATCTATCAAACCATCTCAATTTGCATCAGCCAACTTACCTTTCGAACCGTCTTTTCATCTCGTCATAAGAATCTCGCCTCGTCTCCAATTCTCCTCACCCGGCCACCCTAGAAGCCTGTAGCCAAAATCTTGTCTCTTTGCCGTCTGAAGTCAAAACCTACTTCGCCGTCATTTCCTCCGGAACGTCGGTATAAATGTCCACCTTTCCCAAACCCGCGTGCACAATTGCCAGGTCATATTTAAATTCCACTGCCTTTCCGGAAATTAGCCTGACCACAATCTTCTCGCTCCTCACCAAAGTCACAAAATTAGCATGTTGGGGAAGAATGTCAAAATTTCCCACCGAATTTCTCGACGACACCGCCGTCGCCTCACCCTTAAAAACTTCACCTTTCGGCGAGACTATCCGAACTTGTAAAGTATCCACTGTTCAATTTGAAATTTACAATTTTCAATTTGAAATCAATATCAAATGATTCAATTTTCAATGCTTTAAACCTTGAGCCATTAGAAAATTAAAAATTCAATTCAAATTTCAAATTTCAAATTTCAAATTACCGTTTAATGTCCGCCAGCGATCCAATATACAAAAACTTCTCAACGGGCACGCTGTCAACTTTTCCCGACAAAATGGTCTTAATGTCCGCAATTGTCGTCTCCCGCGGGACATAAACGCCCTTCCGCCCGGTCTGAATCTCCATCGAGTAGAACGGCTGGGTCAAATAGTTAATCACCCGCCGGACCCGGTCAAACAAAATCTGATCCTGACTGGAAAGCTCCGATTCCCCGACAATTGCTACAATGTGAGATATTCTGTTATATCTCTCCAGCAGCTGTTTAAAGTTCGTGAGCAACGAATAATGGTCATTACCAATTAAATTTGGCGTCACTGCGACCGAAGTGGAGTTGGAAACATCAATTGGCGGATATAACCCCAGCTGCGTCGCTCCTCGGGAAAGAAACACCGCCGTGTCTAGAAAGGGCAGGATCGCCGCCACCCCAGGATCGGAAATCTCATCCGACGGAACGTAGACCGTCTGCACAGCAGTTATCGACGCCTTGTCCGTCGAAACCAATCGGTCATGCAGCGTGCTCACTTCCGTCTGGAGGGTTGCCTGATAGGCTAGCTCCGACGGCAAATTACCCAGAAGTGTCGCCACCTCACTTCCTGCTTGGACAAAGCGAAACATATTGTCAATAAAAACCAGAACGTCCTTTCCCCGATCCCGAAAATCTTCCGCCACCGCCACCGCCGACAGCGCTGCCCGTTGCCGCACCACCGCATTTTCGTTCATCTGGCCCAAAATGAGGGCCACCCGCGGCAAGACGTTGGCCTCGGCTAACCTTTTAAACAATTCCTGGCCTTCCCGAATCCGCTCGCCCACTCCAGCAAAAATTGACACACTTTCAGTGTGGTTTGTAATATTATGAATGATTTCTGTCATCAGCACCGTCTTTCCCACTCCCGCCCCGCCAATAAAGCCAATCTTCCCGCCCCTAAGAAACGGCGTCAAAAAGTCAATCGCCTTAATCCCCGTCGGCAAGACTTCATATTGCCCTTTGATCGCCATAACCGTCGCCGCCCGCCCGTGAACCGGCGCCATCTTTCGATATTTAATCGGCCCCTGGCCGTCCTGCTCTTCCCCAAAAATATTTACAATCCTGCCTAACAATTCGTCTCCAACCGGGATTTCAAACTGTTTTTGAAGTCCCACCACCGGCATTCCTCGATATATTTTGTTTGCATCTGTTAGAATAAGACACGTTAAGACATCTTCGGCTTGTGACCTCACTTCGAGCAAAATTGTCTTATCTTCTCCACCCCCCAACAAATCCAGCCCTTGGGCCTGACCGGCAACCACTTCCACCGTCCCAACTTGTCCCGAAACGCTCCGCATGACACCCTTAAACATGTGCCCTCCCATAAGCCCGATGGTGGGCTAAGTATGCTCCTTCCATCTCCAACGTTTTGCTGCTGGCGGCGGCTTGGTTTGCCCGGTAGATCTCGCTTTGAATCTTCCTCAATTCGGAATTCACATTCCCTTGGACTTGTTCCATCGACACCAGCCTGGCCGCCGTTCGCGCCAGTTCCGACTCCAGAAACGTTTGCTGCAGCAGAACCCGAGTAATCTCCCCCTCAAAAAAATTCACCATCTCCGTCAGTTCCGGCTCAAAAATGTAGTAATTGCTCCGGGGGTCAGCCACAATCGGGATGTCCACCAAGCCCCCAAGTTCGACGACCACCGGCCGCTGCAAAAGAACTGTCGCGAGCTTTGAATAATAAACAAACACCCGACTATACGGTTCGATCTGATCAGCCAGATCCTGAAGTTCCCGCGCCGTTGGCAAATCATCATCAAAAATAAACGACCGAAACTCCGGCCGAGCCACCAAACCTTTAACATAGATCTCTCCGCTCCGGCCAACAACAAAAAGCTCGCCATAGGAAATGGATGTTCGGGCCAAGAAAAACTGCGTCAACCTGCTCTCCAATCCCCCATAAAAACGATGGTTTGAAGTCAAAAGCAAACTCACCGTCCCCTTTTTCTTGGCCGGCATTTTCAATTTCTGCTTCTCGGCCGCCAAGCGAATAATATGAAACACTGTCGCCATCTCCGAAACATACGTCCGGTTGCGCTCAATTCCGGCTCTAATTGCCAGAAGCTTAGCTCCAGCCAGCTCACTATACGACCAGGCCAAATCCCTCAAAGCCTCACTCTGCTGTCGCTGGGCAATAATTGATCTAATTGTTCTAAACACCTGTCACTTCCTCAGCAATCCCCGCCCCAGACTGCTTAAGTCCCTCGCTAAAATTACTCTTGAGATTGATCATTGATGATTGATGATTGATGATTGATCATTGATGATTGATGATTGATGATTGATCATTGATGATTGATGATTGATGATTAGATGTCAGGTAACCACGTCTCCCGATCGACCACTTCCACTTTCTCCCTGTCAACCCCCGACCGTTTCTCCACCCACTCCTTGATCCGACCGGAAATTTTCTCTAAACCGGCCTGGACGTCACCAAAAGCCAGCTTAGTTACCTCTTGGCTAAATTTCACAAGCTCCGGGTCTTCCCGAAAAGCCTGGAGCAAAATCGCCTTGTTTCGCCCGACAAAGGTTCGGTCCTTGTCTCCCAGATATCTGATAAATGGCAAAGACAAAAGGATGATCTGTTCGGCCACACTCAAACTGACCCCTCCCGGCTGACTAAAAAACTCGCGCAGTAAACTCCCTTGGTTAATAACCAGCTGGGTCGACGGCGGCAGTTCTCCGCCAAAACCCACAAGAGTTGACAACTCATCCGCCCGGGCTAGGGTTTCCTTGACTTTGATTCCCAGCCGGTTTTGCGTCTGGTTCTGCGTCTGGGCCCCCACCCGGGACACAGACAGCGAAACGTCAATCGCCGGCCGCCGCCCCTGGGCCCGTAAACTGGTATTAAACAGCAGATGTCCATCGGTCATCCCCATGAGATTAGTCGGAATATAATTGACAAAGTCATCGGTCGGCAACTCAATCACTGGCAAGGCCGTAATCGATCCTCCTCCCCCCTGGTCATTAAAGTTTCCTGCCCGCTCCAAAATCGCCGCCTGCTCATGAAAAATGTCTCCTGGATAGGCCTCCCTTCCGGGAAACCGTTCCGAAAGGAGGGCCATTTCCCGATAGGCCTTGGCGTGAGTCCCCATGTCATCCAAAACCACCAGGACGTCCTTTCCCATGCCCGAAAAATATTCCCCCACGGCCATCGCCGCCTTTGGCGTCAGAGAGACAAGTGGCGCACTGTCCGTCGAAAACCTCGCCACCATAACCGTGTTTTTCGCCGTCTCTCCGCTTCCCAAAATCAAATCCATAAACCCCCGCACGAAAGTCACCGGCCGGCCGATCGCTCCATAAACACAAATCACTCCACTCTTTGCTTGGTTTAAAATCACCTCCATCAGAAACGAACTCTTCCCCGACCGCGGATCCCCAATAACCAGTTCCCTCTGGCCCATCCCCAGCGGAAACAGGGTGTCCACAACCGTAATGCCTGTCAGAAGGGGCCGGGTAATAAACTCCCGGTAAGCCACTCCGACGGCCAGCTTCTCCAGGGGAAATTCCTTCGCCCCCGCCGCATCCATCTTCCCCAAGCCGTCCAGCACTTCCCCCATCGGCCCAACCACTCGACCCAGAAGAAAGTCTCCGACGGCCAGGCCCAAACTCCGCCCCGTTGGCCGAAACGCCTCGCCCACAGAAACCGTTTGCCCCCCAAGAACAAAGGCTTCCACAAAGCTCGGCAGGATCGAAGAAACATACGCCAAAGCTCCACTTTCCGCCACAATCACGTCATTAATCTTGACACTGGGCAACCCGTCGAGTCGAATCAAAAAACCCTTCGCCGCCCGAACGAAGCCAATTTCCCCGCTCTCGCCACTAACTTTTTTTTTACTTCCGGCCATAGTCTTCTCCCCTCACTCCTTCAAAACTAATCCCCTCAGAAATTCTCTCCCTTGCTCAAATTGCACCCGTAAGGAAAAATCCCGGTATTTTCCTCTAAATGCCAGCGCGCACCCTCCAATGAGTCTTTCATCCCGCCTGAGATCTAAAAGGATGTCCTCCTGAACAATCTGCCGGACCTTTTGGCCCAGCTCCTCTATCTGGGCAAAAGACAGCTCCACCGGGAGGTAAATTGTCAGGACATCCTGTTTCTCAATTTCCTCTCTCGCCGTTTCCAGCTCTTCCTCAATGTTTCCTTCCCCGTCTTTTCGCCTCGCCTCCGCCCGTCCCTCATCCATAGCCGCTTCCCGCAATTCCCGCAATTTCGCCAAGGCTTCGGTCCGAGTGTAACAATCCCTCAAAATGGAACTAACAATATCAGTCACATCTCACCTTTCTAAAAAAACTTTTCCTCTTTAGCTCTCTCGAGGCTTTCATAAACCAGTTCCATCTGATTTTTCACCGGAATTTCCCTGCGCAAATACTCCTTAGCCACCTTTTCCACCACCTCCACAATATCCCTGTCGATTTGTTCCAAACGCTTCTTCCTATACTCTTCAACAGCCGTTCTCATAGCCCCCACTTCCGCTTCCATCGCCAGCACCGACCGTTCTTCCACCGTCTTTAACTCCAATTTCACCTGCTCCTCAACCGCCGCACTCACCTTGGCCACCCTCGCCGCCATCTCTTCCCGAAGCGCCTTGCTTTCGTCTTCTGACGTTTTCTTAAGCTCTCCTAAATAGTCTTTAAACACCCCCGACGCCTTCGCCACTTCCGAAAGAAACGCCTGCTGGACTTCACTCGCCGTCAATTGAATCTCCTCCTGGTATTTTTCCTCAAACTTCTTAATCTCCAAATCACTCTTTGCTCTTTGCTCTAGACTCTCAAGTTCCGCCTGCCCGACCATCGCCTGCGACTTCTTAATGGCCGAGTGCAACACATCCCAGCCTTTCTCCCCCACCCGCCCGAGTTGCCTTTCCCTAACTTCCCCAAATCTCCGATCTAACCACCAGAGATAGGCCAGAAGCCCCAACTGCGCCAGCGCCAGAATGAAAAAAGCCGTAAACAAAACGGGCAGACTCTCCATATCTCCAGTCTAACCAAATTTGTCTAATTAGTCTAATTTGTCAAATTTTTAACATCACAAAAGCCCCAATGACGCCCAAAGCAATGACAACGAGCATGACTAAAACCGAAAAAAGCAGTGATAAATAGATCGACCGCCGGGCCAACGGATTTCGTCCGATTGCCTCAAGCGCCCTGGGAATTGACCTTGAAAACGTCAGAAAGGCAAACAAAATTGCCGCCAAAATTGCCAACCCCGCCGCAATATATCGCACCATCATTCCAAATTTGTTCGGATCGGACACACTGCTGAAAAACGTCCCCCCCAAAGCATCAAAGAGCCGCTTAAACGTCTTTGGTGAGTTAATGTCTGCGTATTCAATCCTCATTCCCACTCGGACCTGGCCCACTTTATAATTTTTTCCCTGGTAAGAAACTGTTTGTGGGGCCTGCCCCTCCGAAGCCGAAGGCGAAGGGGGGAAGTCCTGGAGCGCAATCCCCAAAACATAACCGGAGGAAGCAGCCTTCTGCCCCACCCCGGCAATCTCCGATGAGGTAATAAAATCCCCCTTATGAATCTCTCCGCCCAAAACCGTCACGTTAACCATCGCCACCCCATTTCTTGACACTGGCACCTCATCCGGCTCGCCCGTTCGAAAAGCCGCCATTGGCGTCAGCGTCACGACCCCATAAAGATGCGGATCATTCGCCACCTTCGCTCTCGCTAGGCCTTCAGGTGTCGAGGAAACAATGTCCCCATCTTTTGCCTCACCATCGGCCAATTTGTACGAGTTGGCCACTTCAATTGCCGAAAAATCCGCTTTCACCACACGAAGCTCGAAGAGCGAAGTGGAGCCGGCCAGCCAAATTAGTCCAATTAGCCCAATTAGCCAAATTCTCAAAGATTTTTTCATTCTTCGTTTCAGAATAAATCAAATCCGCGGGAAAATCCACCAACGATCACCAAACACCCCCTTGACAAACCAATTTTCAATTGGTTATCCTGAAAAGGATTAATTCTTTCCGAAAGAAATTGTCAGATAATTACCAATTTAACAATCTGTATCTAAAAGCGATGGTCACCCTATTACCCATTGACCAAATAATAAAAACCGCCCGCGCCCTGGGCATCTCCTTTGGCCCCGGCGACCCAAAATCCCGCTTGGCCTACCTGACCAAACTCCATCTTCTTCCCCAAACCATCCGTCGTAAGGTTGCCGGCCAGATCGTCGGCTGCTATCCCGAGTCTGTCATCTCGACCCTAAAAAAAATCAACCAGCTCCGCACCGAAGGCCTAACCTATTCTCAAATCCGTTTCCGCTTACCAGAGTCCCAGGAGCTCACCCCCACCGCTCTTCCTCCCATTTTCCCCCCGCCGTCAACCCCCCCTCGCCGGCCATTTCTTTCCTCCGCCTCTCTCCCGGCCTCAAACAGCTTTTCCTTCCTTCTCATCGGTCTAATTCTTGGCTACCTGCTGGCCTCAAGTGGCCACCCCTCTCCAACTGACACTTCCCCCGCGGTCAACCTTCCCCGTGAGCCGCTCACCGTTTCCTCCCCGCCCTCCGCAGACTCCGGCCCCATCTATCTCCTCGCCCTCCCCAACCAAAACTTCTATAAAATAGGTAAAACTGACATCAATAACCTAATTAATAATTAACTCATGAATTCTAAATTCTAAATTTTGAATTTTAAATTTTCGTCATATGTCTGACATTCTTGAAAACCTCACTTCCCAAATCCCTCCCGCCAGTCCGCTGGACAATCTCACCATCAAAGAAAAACACCAGCTCGACGGAAAAATTCACCGCCTCGGAAGCTTTCTCTTCTCTGCCCTCTTCCTCCTCGTCCCTCTAACCTTCGCCCCGGTCCTGTCCGACTATTTTGACTTTCCTAAATCTCTCATCATCTTCATCCTCGTTTCCCTAGCCACCCTCCTTCTCCTGGCCAAAAACCTCCTCTCCGGCAAACTCTTTTTGCCCGTCTCCCTCTTCACCTGGCCCATCGCCCTGCTCACTCTCATCGCCATCGTCTCCAGCTTCCTCTCTGACAACCGCGTCATCGCTCTCACCGCCGACACTCTCCTCCTCTGCGCCATGTCCGCTCTCTTCTTCACCCTTTCCTCCCACGACCTCAAAAACAAATCCTTCACCCAAAACGCTGTCACCTTCCTCCTCCTTTCCGGCAGCCTCCTCTCGCTCTTGACCCTTGCCGAGTTCGTCTATTCCCTCGTCAGTCCGGTCTTTGACCTCACCATCAACTCCCCTTTCTTAAGCCCCACCTTCAACCCCACCGGCTCCCCCCTCTCCGCTACCCTCTTCCTTCTCATCCTCCTTCCCCTAAGTCTCGCCGCCGTCCAAACTGCTCGGGAAGAGAAAAAATCCCCCCTCACACCTGTCATTTTCACGAGCCTCCTGGCTCTCGGGCTGTGTCTCAACTTCTACTTTCTCTATCAAAATCGCCCCATCCTTCTTGACCACGAAACTGCTTGGAAGATCGCCACCAACACCCTGGGCAACTCCCCCGCTTCGGCCATCTTCGGCGTCGGCCCCGGCCACTTCGTCGACGCTTTCACCGCCGGCCGCCCGGCCAGCTTCAACCCTAGCCCCAATTGGAATCTCCGCTTCGGGACAAGTTCCAATCTCTATTTCTATCTCTTAACCACCCTGGGCATCGCCGGTCTGGCCTCTTTTGTTTTTCTTGTGGTCCGTTTTCTTCGCCTAGTTCCAGCCCGCCTTGAAAGTCAAAATGCCCCACCCTTGGAAAAAGGCCTCTTCGCCGCCCTCGCCGTCACCTTCACTTTAGCCCTCTTTCTCCCCACCCCATCCGTCTCCCTCTTCACTCTTTTCGTCCTTCTTGGCCTCCTGGCCCGCCACCTAAGTGCTAGCGGCGTTAGTCTCTATGCCAAGGAAGTCGAAATTAACAACAACATCGCCCTTCTTTACGGCTCAACTCTCGCCGTCCTGGCTTTGATCCTTCTTTCCGGCTATTTCCTCGTCCGCTTCCTCGCCGCTGACTATCTCTTTGCCGCCTCTCTGAGAGCCGCCGGTGAAAATCGCGGCAGCGACACCTACAACCTCCAGATCCAAGCTCTCACCCTAAATCCCTTCAACTCCCTCTACCGTCTGACCTATTCGCAAACCAACCTCGCCCTGGCCAATTCCCTCGCCGGCCAGCCCAACCTCTCTGAAGAACAAAAACAAACGGTCGTCGCCCTCGTCCAGCAATCTCTCCGCGAGGGCCGCCTCGCCGCCGCCCAGCAGCCCCGCCGTGTCGCCAACTGGGAAAACCTCTCTCTCATCTATCGCAATCTCATCAACTTCGCCCAGGGC
>CAZSSJ010000001.1:0-19431 GCA_964609775.1 uncultured Gammaproteobacteria bacterium | reverse complement strand
AGCCAACTAATCCCCGCCTCCGCCTTGACCTCGGCGGCATCTACTACGCCAAAGGCGACTTCCAGACCGCCGCCCAAGCCTTCGCTGCCGCCGTCAATTTGAAAAACGACTATGCTAACGCCCACTACAACTTAGCCCAAGCTTTAAAACAGCTCAAACTCGACGCTCAGGCCCTCCAGGAACTCCAATTGACAGCCTCGCTCATCTGTTCCCCGGCCACCAACTCCTCCGCCGATTGCCAAAAAGTGAATAAGGAAATCACCGACTTGCAAAGCCAACCGCCAGCCACCCCCCCCCCCCCCCCCCCCCCCCCCCCCGGCCAAAAATCCAACCTGCCTAAAGCCAAAACCACTCCCCCTGCCCAAATAAGTTCCCCCAGCGGCGAAATCTCTCTCTAAAAAGAAAAAGACCCTTTTTTTAAAAGGGTCTCCTTCCAAAAACTTAAGTTCCTTAAGAATCTTAAGTTTCTTAAGCCGTTCGCTGCGATCGATAGTGTTCGTTGCAATAAATCGGCTTGACGGGATTGCCACTCTCGTCCAATCTTGGCTGAAAGGGCACCTGACAAGGTTTGCCGCAAACGCTGCACACCGCATCATACATTTGCCTCGGGCCATAGCTCGCCCCTGCGCGCATTCCCCCGCCAAAGCCGCCCCCGCCTTGAGCCTTTTTAGCTGCTCGGCAGGACGGACAGCGCACTGGCGCATTAGAAAAACCTTTGTCGGCATAAAACTTCTGTTCTGAAGCCGTCCACACAAAAGAATTGCCGCAGTCGCGGCAAGTTAATGTCTGATCTTGAAATTGGTCCATTTTAAGAATTCACCTCCATTGGTCGCCGAAGCTCTGCGAAGGCGACCTTCGGGAAAAGCTTTGAAGACCTGAAATTCCAGTGTACTTCCATTCTCTTCTACACTGGTCATCCAGGATTAGCAGAGATTGCGACCCACTTTCTCCGCCAGCTGGCGGATTCGGCGGGCAAAGGGTTTCCAAACTGGTAACGAACATTGTATTCTAATTAGACTAATTAGTCAAATTAGACAAATGCCGGAAAGTCTGCCCAAATCCAGCCTGGTGGCGTCAAAACCCTGGCCCGATCCCAACCAAAAAATCGTCGCCTTCTTTTCCTTAGAGTACGCCGTGGAAAACGACTTCCCGATCTACGCTGGCGGCCTGGGAGTCCTGGCTGGGGACATCGTCCTCGACGCTTCCCATCTTGGCACAAACCTGGCTGCCTTTGGCCTCTTCTACTGCCACGGCTTCCACGCCCACATTGACGCCAGCACTTCCTGTCTAAGTCCCGCGACCTTCGGCTTTCAGCCCCTCAGTCTTGATGGCCGTCGCCCGGCAAAGTTTTCCTGTCCCCTTGATGATCATGAAGTCTGGTTCCAAGTTTGGTTCAAAGACTATCCGTCGACCCGTCTTTTTCTACTCGATACAAATCTATCAGACAACTCCGAAGTCGATCAAAAAATAACAGAAGACCTCTATGATTCCGACCCGCAAACCATGCTCAAACAACAAGTTCTGCTCGGCTTTGGTTCCATCAAGATTCTCCGCTCTCAGAACCTGAGCCCCGCCGTCTATCATTTAAACGAGGGCCACACCGCCTTCACCATTCTCGCTCTGGCCCAAGACTATCTCACCAAAAACCCGACGTCTTCTCTAACAACTGCCCTTGAGTCCGTTTCCTCATCCATCGTGGCCACCAAACACACCATTCTCACTGGTGGTGGTCTGCATCTTGAAAAGGACAAACTCCAATCAGTTCTTGGCTCCTTCCTCTCTTCCACCCATATTTCCCTCGACGACCTCTTTGCCCAGGGAACTCACCCAAGTCACCCAACAACCTTTTCCACCACCAACTTTCTCCTTCGCTTCTCGACCCGCACCAGCGGCGTCAGCCTGGCCCACGCTCTGTCCGAAAAAAAGATCCACCCTCACAGTGAGCTCATCCCCATCACCAACGGCGTCAATCAAAGCCGATGGCAAGCCGTCCCCCACATGAGTGCCCTCAATGATTCCGACCTCTGGGCCGCTCACAAAAAAAATAAACAGCTCATGATCGACTACCTTCAAGGGCAGAGCGGTCAGTCCCTCGACCCGACAATCTTAACTGTCGTCTGGGCCCGTCGCTTTACCTCATACAAACGCCCCGACCTTCTCTTTAACAACCTCGACGAACTCACCAACATGACTAAACTCCTGCCCGCCGTCCAGTTTGTCATCGCCGGCCAGACCAATCCTGCCGACGCCGAAGGTAATGAACTGGCCGAGCGCATCAAACGAAATCTCGAAGAAAAACAGCTCCAGCCCCGGATCCTCTTTCTCACCACCTACAATCTCACTCTGGCTCAAAAACTCGTCTCCGGCGCCGATATTTGGCTCAACACCCCCATCCCCGGCCTGGAAGCTTCCGGCACCTCCGGCATGAAGTCCGCCTTAAACGGCGCCCTTCAGTTCACCACCAACGATGGCTGGGCACAGGAGGTCAACTGGGACAGCTTCGGCTGGATTCTCCCCGAAGAAAATATCGGCACTCGACTCTACGCAATCTTAGAACAACAAATTATTCCTATATATTACAAAATCAATCAAGATGGTCTTCCTGAAGAGTGGCTCACCAAAATGCGCCAGACCATCTCCCTGGTGGAACAAAATTTCACCACCGCCCGCCTTCTTGAGAACTACCGCAAGAAACTCTACCTCATTTGACCAAATTTGACCAATTAGTCAAATTAGACTAATATTTAGTCTAACCATGCCTTCCTGGGCCCTCATCCTCCACTTCTATCAACCGCCGAGTCAGTCTTTGACCCTCACTGAGCTCATTCTCCGCTCCTCCTATCTCCCCTTTCTCGACCTTCTTCTCACTCACCCAGAAATCCAGATGACCCTCAACATCAGCGCCTCCCTCCTGCTCCAGCTCGAACAGATCAAAGATCACGACTTCTTTGAAAAAATCAAGGCCCTGGGCAATCGTGGCCAAATTGAATTTTTAAACTCCGCCATCTTTCACCCCATCCTCCCCCTCACCCCCCTCCCCGTCATCACTCGGCAAATTAAGGAAAACGCCGAAATCGTCGAAAAATTTTGTCACTCTAAACCTGTCCCCGGCTTTTTCCCTCCCGAACTTGCCGTGGATGAAAAGGTTCTCCGTCTCATTTCCAAACAAATGGACTTCACCATCATCGACGAAAGCTCCCTCAACCCCAACTTTGATTTAAAGGAAATTCCCAAATCGTCCATTTTCAAATTTCAAATTTCAAATTTCAAATTTTTGGTGTCGTCCCGTTCCCTCACCGAACTCATCCGCGGCTACCCAACCGTCCTCCACGCCGATAAATTAATCACCTTCATTAATTCTCAAATCTCAGTTCCGAAGGAGCGCGGAGCCAATCTCAAATCTCCACTCGTCTCCGTCTCCGACGCCGAGGTCTTCGGCCACCACTATTCAGAACGCACTAATCTTCTCCGCGGCCTTTTTGAAAGCGGGGGATTTCGCTTCATCAAGGCCACCACCGCCCTTGAAAATCTCAAATCTCAAGTCTCAAGTCTCAAATCTTCCCTTGTCGCTTCTTCTTGGCAAACCGCCCGTGAGGATATTAAAGCGGGTGTGCCCTTCATTTTCTGGAACAATCCCCACAACCCTCTGCAAAAAAAATACCATCGTCTTGCCCAAATGGCCTACAAATTTCTCAAAAAATGTTCCCAGGAGGAGTCTAGCTCCCACACGATCCATTCCGCCGAACACTATTTCGACCAGGGCATCTCCTCGTGCCACACCTACTGGCTGTCTAATTCGCCCTGGTGGCACCCCGACCTTGCTGAACTGGGAGCCAGAAACC
Source organism: uncultured Gammaproteobacteria bacterium (assembly GCA_964609775.1). GTDB lineage: Bacteria > Patescibacteriota > Microgenomatia > JAMCZE01 > JAMCZE01 > CAZNUP01. Next base: position 15,589 of record CAZSSJ010000001.1, on the reverse strand, counting down.
TCGTCAAGACGATCCGCACCCTCCCCGTCGCTCCTTCCCAAAAACTGGCCGCCGAGCGTTTCTATCACCGTTTCATGCTCGAAGTCTGGAACCGCCACTGGTCCGGAGAAGTTGAAAATCAATACCGCCTATACGATTCTACAAGAGTTCAATTCCTAAATTCTCTGCCTAAACTTGAATAAAAGAAGAAATGAGAGATAAGAAATGAGAATGTAACGAGTTCTCAATTCTCAATTCTCAAATCTCAAATCCGTTGATTCCTAACATCTTCCATTTTTGCTACTTCGGCGGCCGCCCCTACAGCCTGGTTGACTATCTTGCTGTTAAATCCGCCTTTGATGTTAACCATCCGGAAAAAATGTACATGTATGTTGACCATGAGCCCACAGGGCCCTATTGGCAAAAGGCCAAACCCTACCTGGAAATTGTTTCCACCTTCCCTCCGGCCACCTTTGCCGGTGTCCCCGTTCCCCATCCGGCGCACAAAGCTGACATTGTCCGCCTGCAAAAGCTTCTTCCTCTGGGCGGCGTCTATCTCGACAATGATGTTATTTGTGCCAAGCCCTTTGCCCCGCTCTATAAATACCCCCTGGTTCTAGGCAAAGAAATCTGGAACGGCACCCGCCTCAAAATTTATGCCGAAAATGCCTGGGTTTGCCTTTGCAGCGCTGTCGTTCTGGCCCAACCAAACAGCCCCTTCCTCTCCCGCTGGCTGGAAGGCTTTGATCCAACAAAAAGCCTTTGGCGTGGCTTTCGCTCGACCGGCCCCCAGGATCGCTACTATTCCGAAATATCCATTAAATATCCCCGTTTCCTGGCCCAAAACTACCCCGAGGAAATCCATGTGGAAGAGCGCGAAAGCTTTTTTAATCCCGGCTACACCGACGAAGAACTGATCCCCTTTTTTGAAGACTCCCATCCCGAACTGTTCGAAGGAGCTTATTGCCACCACCTCTGGGCCAACGCTTCCTATGACCGTTATCTAAAAACCCTCACCGAACAAGACATTAAGAATTCGGACACGTCGTTTGCCCGCCTGGCTCAAAGATTCATCTAATCGTGAGCCTTTCTACCGGCTCTTCCATCACATAGTTCCAATTATCCGCTCGGCTCGTCCCCGGAACATTAATCCGCGCTCTTGTCAACAGCCAATCTGGCAAAGGAACCAGTAAATACTCGCTCTCCGCCCGCAATTTCTCCCTGACGGCCCCGGCTAGAGCCCGAGGCTCAAGCGGGCAATTCAAATTCAGACTCTTCCTGACCACCCGTTTTTGCTCTGGAGACAAATCCTCCAAAAAGCTCACCATCGGCTTAACATCATGCGTCGACGTATAAAAAACGTGGTTCGTCTTCAGCAAATCCAGGTTAAAATGCTTTTTATTCAACTCCCTTTCCCCGCGCCTCAGCCCCATCGTAAAGACCGACACCCCAGCAATGTTCAGCCGTCGCATTGTGAGGCGCAGTTTAGTCATATCAAAACTGCTGACGTCCTCCCCAAACACTTCCAACCCTAAACCTCTCGCAAAACGCACTAACAGCTCAAAAACAAGATCCCCCGGACCCACACCAATTTCATCTCCCCCACTCCTGGCAACTTTCAGTTTGTGATAAACATAAAACCGAATTACCGAATCCAATCGAACCTGGTCAAAAAGCCCGGCCACAAATTTCAGCCGCTCTTTCCAAACATCCAAAATGGCCTCCGGAAAATCCCCCTGACTCCACCGGTAAAGTGGATGCCCCCAAACCTGCCGCCGAAAATACTCATCTTTCGGCACCCCGGAAACAAAGTCCATCGCTCCCTCGGCCGACACCAAAAAACACTCCCGAAATCTCCAGACAAGAGGGGAATTGATCGGCAGAAAAAAGGGCACGTCTCCCCAAATCTCCACCCCTTTCTCGGAGGCATAACTCCGAAGTTCAACAAACTTTCGATAAATATATTCTTGTTCGCGCTCGTGGAAATCTATCCTCTGTGAGAGTTCTTTTCTCGCTTTTGCCACTGATTTTTCCTCAAAATCCCGCCACTCCCCCGGCCACCTAGGCCAGCAGTCAGTCCCAAACTTCTCACTCAGAGCTAAAAACAAGCCATAATCCGGCAGCCAAAACTCATTCGCCTCCCTAAACTCCCGACTCACCTCGGGATATTTCTTCTCTCGTTCAAAAGTCGGCAAAAACCGAGGATTAAGTCCAATTCCATAACCATAATACGGCGACAAAAAAATCTTCTCCCGACCGTGCCAAGTGTTTGCCGAAACCGGCAACATTTGCCAGACATTCTGTCCGCTTTGCCCTAGCCAATCAATAAAAAGTTTCGCGCTGGAGAAAAGATCCTGACCATACTTTTCGCTCCGAAGGCTGTTAAAAGGCAGCAGCGTTCCCAAAACTTTGGCCATACAAGAAAAGCCTACCGATTTCTTCCGCCATCCAGTTTACCCGAGAGAGCTTCTTTTCTAAATTCCACCGCCCGGTTATACAAATCCATATATTTTTCCGCCGTGTGGCTCCAGGAAAAGTCAGTTTCCATGGCCCTCCTGATAATTTTATTCCATTCCGCCTTATTCCGATACGTTTCCATTGCCCGAACAATGGCCACCAAAAACCCTTCCCGGGTAAATTTCTTAAACGTAAATCCTGTTCCGACGTTCCTTCCTGCATCATAATCCACCACACTGTCAGCCAGCCCCCCCGTCGCCCGCACCACTGGCACACAACCATAATGCATGGCCTCCAAGGCCACAATCCCCCCGGGCTCATACTTTGACGGCATGACAAGCATGTCCCCCCCAGCCGCTAGCCTCCGGACCATCTGCCGATCAAACATCAAATGCGTTCCCACCTGACCGGGATAACCCTTCTCCAGTTTTGAGAAAAAATCCCGGAAGTAATCCTCCGGCGGTCCGACGATGACAAACTGGACATCCAGCTCGTCCAAAATAAACAGAATCGTTTCGGAGATCAAATTTGCGCCTTTTTGTAAATCCACCCGTCCCCAGAAGCACAGCAGCGGTTTCTCTGGCTTCTCTTCCAGGCCAAATTGTCTTTGCAAATCCAGTTTATTCTCTGCTCGAAGTTCCATCTTTTTCGAACTGAAATTCTTCTTAATCGCTTTGTCTGTCAGGGGATTAAAATCGGTGTAATCCAAGCCGTTCAGAACGCCAAACAATTTTCCCCGCAGTTCCTTGAGTAAATTTTGCAGTCCTCGGCCGTATTCCTCGGTCAGAATTTCATGGGCGTAATTTTCCGAAACCGTATTCACCACGTCGGCATAGATAATTCCTCTCTTGAGCGGATTCTGTTTAATAAACCTGTCCGAAAAAAACGGCTGCAGCCGGCTCTTGCCGTCATCAAAATCCATCTCCGTCGCATGTTCAAAATCAAATACCCCCTGATGCAGATTATGAAGTGACAAAAGCGTGGCCACTTCCCCCAACGTCTTGTCCGTCTCCGCGTCCTCTCTTAAATAATTCGCAAAATAGCTCGTGTGCCAGTCGTTAACGTGCACTACATCCGGCATGAAATAACCCTGTTTGATAAATTCCAGCGCCCCCCGCGACAGCAGGGCAAATCGGATGTGATCATCGCTGTAGCCGTAAACGTTCGCCCGCTTCTCGAAATATTCCATATTCTCGAGAAAATACGTCGTCGGCCGCCCCTTCTTTGCTTCCGCAAAACTTTTGATGTTGCAGATGAGCTCCGTTGGTTGTCCTGAATCTTCCACCTCTCCCGTCGGCACCTTCATTCCCGACGCCACCATCTTCATCGGGAATTGGCCTTCGTTAATGGTTCCGTACTTGGGAGTAAAAATGCGCACATCATACCCCCTTCGCAGCAGTTCGCTGGGCAAAAAATGGGCCACTTGGGACAGCCCCCCGACAGAAGAAAACGGGGAAACTTCGGCAGACAGGAACAACACTTTCAGGGGACTTTTGGTCATCAATGTGATTTTAACCAAATTAGTCCAATTAGTCCAATTTGTCCAATTTGGAAAATTTGATCGAAGTGGACCCGAGGGGAATCGAACCCCTTACCCAATCATGCCATGATCGTGTGATGCCAGTTCACCACGGGCCCGAAGTGCAAAATTGATTTTAAACCAATTTGACCAATTAGACAAATTAGTCTAATTTGTCATCCTCACCTCACATCCCCACAGGCAATATATTTGCCTATCTGAGAAGCCGATTGGTGAACGTTAATCGCCAGTGGCAACGAAGCCTTAAGGTCAGCAATAGTCGTGCTAATGATAGTGGTCGATGTCCCATCAACCACATCCATCAATGGAAATTTGATAGCCCCAGGTTTTGGGCATGCTCCCACATGGATGTGCGCCGGATGGGCAGCCGGTGTTGCCCCCGGCGCTGAAGCTAGAGCGATGAGAACTTGGACTTGACCGTCTTTGTCGTTCAAAGTCGCAAAGCCTGCTAAACCGGAGTCATTCTGTTCCCCAAGCGGAACCTTCCACTCCGCTGTCACCACATCGGCCGCCGTTCCCACGGCCTCCTGCGTTTTCTCGGCCACCTCATTTGCCGTCTGCGTCACCTGCGCCCGACTCAGCAAAAACACCGTCCTTCCTGCCAGTTGATAGGCCACCACCCCCACAACTCCAATGATAAACCCGGCAACTATTCCAACAATTCCCGCCGTCGCATTATTCATGCCAAAAATCTATCCATAAATTACTAACTAATTCCCGCAATTTGGCAAGAGAAAGGTAAGAGGTACAAGCACTTTGAAAGGCTTTACTTATCAAAAGCTTATCGTATAATCATGCCTATGGATTTTTCCGAGAAATCTCTGACTTCACTCTCCGAAAAACGCGCTAACGCATTTCTGGGACGAGCAAACCGTCTATCACTCAGACTCGAAGGTTTTTCCTATTATGTGCATACTGATCTCGAGGACCGCGACCCAAGCAAAAATGGCCTTCCTGAATCCCTGCGAACCCCACAAATGCAAGAATTCCTAACCAGACAAAGCGAAGAGACCGATAGAGAAATTGCCGCCTGGTAAGAAATCACTGGTTATGCCTTTGTGATGAAAGCCCTCACCAACCGACACGATCAGGCAGGAATCGAGGCGACAAGGAAAGCAATAAGACCATTTAGACTGGCTGTCACCGCCTCTGGAGGAAAAATAGATAGGGATGAATCTAATGTGCACCAGGAAGAACACCCGCCTAGATGGTATTCGATCGATTCGGTCTGGTTCGCCTTTACAAACCAACGCCCTCGACTCCTCCAAGCCGCCGAAGGAGCCCTCGCCCAAGCCGTTCTCCGCCTCAGATACAGAATCTAATGAAATTTATTCCCACGGCAATCTTCTTGTTTTCAAAATTACCTTATCTATGCTAGTGTGTAATTAAGGCAATTTAAATGGAAGATCAAATTCAGAATCCACTTAACAAGTCACTTAACAAGCTTGTTGAGCTAATCTCGAGAGAGAACAAAGATAAAGAACTTCGGCAAAGGCACGAAAAGATACGCCAAATTCTCCTGCTTCTTGGCAAAGGCACCGCCCTTGCCACCACAATCTTAATGCCAAATTCCGCCCGGCTATTCAAAGACATCAGCATTGACAAATCAGATTGGAATGCGTGGAAAATTTTTAACAAAGACTATTTAAAACGGACTCTCCGGAAATTGGAAAAACAGAAAATGGTTGAAGTCAAAGACATGGGTGACCACGCTGTTATCGTCTTAGCAGAAAAAGGCAAGCAGAAAATTCTTAAATTCGGTCTAGAAACCTTGGCAATCGGCAAACCCGCCCATTGGGATGGGAAATGGCGGATAGTCTTTTATGACGTTCTCGATGGCAAGCGAAAGACAAGAGACAAATTTCGCTCATATCTGGTTAATGCCGGATTTTACCCTCTTCAGGAAAGCGTCTACCTTCACGCCTATCCCTGCGAGCCGGAAATCGACTTTCTGAAAAATTTCCTGGGAATCGGAGCTGAAGTCCGGATTGTCATCGCGGAAAAGATCGAAAACGACGACAAATTCCGCGACTACTTTGGTCTTCCCTAAAATTGCCTTAATTAGACACTAGGCAAAACAAGGAAATCTTTTCCAACTGACACCCAAAGCTATAGACTCCGTGTTTTCTCTTTCCTTCGATGAAAGTGAAAGTCATCCCTCCTCTTAACTACGACCCGAAAGACCCTAACCCCTCTTCTTTTATCGGTACTCAAATGCCAAAGCATCCTCCGATCTCCCCCCATCGTAAACTTAAACATTCCTTCGTAAGCCCGACCGCCGGGTGAATTTGGCTGACTTTTTATCTTTCCTTCACTACTGTATGCCCTCTCGCCCATCAACCTTACCGGATCCATAGCGAGCATTTGGTGAATTGTCTCAACCGTCTCTTGCGCATCAGGAATATGATTTGCCGCTATTAATTGCTCCAGCCTTTCATCATCGACAACAACCTCACCACTATCCGCCCAGATAATTTCCACAGCCATCGCCGCCTCCGCCCCCCGCCCAATTTGACCTCCTTCTGCCCCTGTCTTGAAATTGCCCCGCCCGTTCCTATTTCCTTTATCCCCAGAACCAGGACCCTCAAATTTCACTCTCTCCCGGGGCTCCTCCACCGATCTATTTGCTACCGAAATGCTCCTCTCAATTTCTTTCAGATTCAAGTGTTCAATTAACTCATTTAATGTCTCACGGTCTGCTCTCGCGACAACGCTTCTCAAGGACAATTCTAAACCGCCCTGTCCCTCTGGCTTTTTCAAATACCCTGCCCCCGCAATTTTCCCCACACAATCATTCACCCATTGGTCTATCTCAAGATCAGGATAATCCCGCCCTCGGAGCATTTCCCTCACAAATCCCCTTGCTTGCAATCTGTTAGGGGGAACAAGCTCAATCAATAACTGCTCCAGGCTGGGCTCAGGATCAGTGACAGCCCGACTTTCTGTTAAAACCTCTCCGCCCTCTCTGACAACCACTCTTGCTCCGGATCCCCTTCGCTGCCACCAAGAAACTAATTTCTCTCCAAGTCCCATATCCTATTATAGGACGCCATGTAGAGAAAGAAAAACACCAAACTGATTGGAGATATCAGTCTGTTGACGGAACAAAAGTGGACCATGGGAGAATCGAACTCCCGTTTCCGCAATGCGAATGCGGCGCACTACCACTGTGCTAATGGCCCAAACCAACTCAATTTTAACAAATTTGACCGAAAATTTCGCGCTTCGCGAAATTTCTGCGCGAAGCACACATTAGTCTAATTCGTCAAAACCGAAGCCTACCGAAGATAGGAAAGCGGATTCTGGAACGCCCCATTTTTCCGAATCTCAAAATGCAAATGCGGCCCCGTCGACCTCCCTGTCGACCCCCGCAGCCCCAACTGTTGCCCTCGGGAAACATTCTCCCCAACCGCAACATCAATCCGTGACAAGTGGCCATACAAGGTCGTATAGGAATTGCCATGATCGACAATGACGTGATAACCGTAGCCGTAGTTCTGATAAAGAACCGACACGACCCTTCCCCCATCAGCCACCGTCACCGCTGACCCGCCCGGTCCGGCAATGTCGACGCCCGTGTGATACCAGGCAAAATACTGGGTAATTGCTCCCCCAATCGGCCAAGCAAACTGGCCGCTTCCTCCGCCGGCCGGCGCTCCGAAAAGCGACGACTTCGGCGTGTTCTGAACCGGCGCCGGCCGTTCCTCTGGCGGCTTCCCGCCCGGAATCACCAATTCCTGCCCGGCCGCCAAGCTAAACTTCTCATCATCAACAAAATTGTTATATGGCCAGTCCACAATCGGCTGGGGAGACGGAAGACCATACTTCTTAGCCAAAGAATAAATCGTGTCGCCACTTTTGACTTTAATAATTACTCCGGAAACCGGCGGGATCTTAATCTTGTCCCCGACGGCCAGCACTTTCCCGACGGAAAATCCGTTCAGATAAGCAATCGAGGCCGCATCCAGATTAATCCCTAGCTTCTCATTACTGAATTTCCTGGCAATTGACGACAAGGTGTCCCCTCCTTCGACGGTGTAAGTGATTACATCCCTCCTGGGCTTGTCCGACTCCTGAGTCACGGTGTCAATGTTCGTAATGTCGACCGATTCCGGCGCCGCCGTTTGCCCTTCTTCTCCCGTCCCGCTCTGTGCCAGAGCCTTCGACGGATAGCGGTTAACTAAAACCGACCCGCCAGAAACGGCCAGGACCACCAAAAAAACCATCCCCACATGCAGGAACGGCTTCTGATAGGTTCCCCGTCTCGCCTTGAGAACCCCCACAACAATTCCCTTTGCCCCTTCAAAATGCGACCCCGCCACGCCCACCTTTCGGCCCGCATACCAGACCAGTGTTCGGCTATATTCACTCGCGTCACTGATGAGCTGTCGCCAAATCATACCTCTCACTGTCCCACTCAGGCACAAAAAACAGTGGTCAGACCCTTTGCGGCTGGAAGAATACATTAGTAATAAAAAGAAGTCAACCCAATCAGAAGATGTTCAAAGCGGATCAAAGAGTAGTTCTAATTTAAAATTCAGAAATTTATTCTAAATTCTAAATTCATCATTCTAAATTTTTCGTTACGCTCCTGCGCTCAGAGATTGCAGAAACTCCTCATTGCTTTTAGTCTTCGACAGCCTCTCAATGAGCATTTCCGTCCTCTCATAGTCAGAGAGAAGATGCAGCATCTTGATAAGTGTATCTAACTGTCTCAATCTCTCTGGCGAGACCAGTCTTTCAAAATTCCTCGTCCCGCTTCGGCCAGCGTCAATCGCTGGATAAATGCGCTTCTCTGCCAGCTTCCGGTCCAGATGCAGCTCCATATTCCCCGTCCCCTTAAACTCTTCGTAGATGAGGTCGTCCATCCGGGAGTCTGTGTCAACAAGCGCTGTTCCGATAATTGTCAGACTGCCGCCATCTTCGACGCACCGGGCTGCTCCCAAAAATTGCTTTGGTGGAAAAAGGGCCGCCGGATCAAACCCGCCCGACAGCGTTCGCCCCGACGGCGGGATTGACAGGTTATACGCCCGGGCCAGTCTCGTAATTGAATCGAGAAGCACCACCACATTCCCGCCAATCTCGACGAGCCGCTTTGCCCGCTCCAAAGTCACCTCCGCCACCCGCACCTGTTCCGCCGGCGTCTGGTCAAAGTTGCTCGCAATCACTTCCGCCTTAGTGTTTCGGGTTATATCCGTCACTTCCTCCGGCCGCTCGCCAACGAGAGCAATCATCAAGTGGTAATCGGGATAATTTGTCGTCACCGCATTGGCAATCTCCTTTAAAAGCCATGTCTTGCCCGCCTTTGGCGGCGAAACAATCAGCCCCCGTTGTCCTCGACCAATTGGGGCCACCAGATCAATGATTCTCGTCGACAGCGGCGTCTGCCCCGTCTCCAAAACCAGTTGCCTATCCGGGTAAATCGGCGTCAAATCATCAAACATCGGCCGGTTCAAAGCCTCTTCGGCCGCCTTCCCATTAACCTTATCCACTCTCAACAGTCCGTAATATCTTTCCGTCTCCTTCGGCGCCCGGCCCACCCCCGTCACCCAGTCCCCGGCCCGCAAATTAAATCTTCTAATTTGCGACGAAGAAATATAAACATCTTTGTCTGACGGGACAAACTTCGGTCGCAGATAGCCATGCCCCTCGGGCCAAACGTCCAACACCCCCGACAGTTCCATCGTCTGAATTGAGGCGTCGTTCAAATCGTGGGGATAGTTTCCAGCAAAATAGGTATTCGCCCCCACCGGAAAGCCCTGCTCTTGTCCCTGATTACTCGTCCCGACCCCACTCCCCGGCCCTCCCACCAAATCCCGCACGTCAAACTGCCCGCCTCCGCTCCTTAGCTCACTCCCTAGCCCCGGCGGTGTCGGCCGCGGCAAATCCCCGGTCCGAAAGACCGGCCGTCGTGTTCGTCTCACTCCAAGAGTCGGGCGAAAATTCGATGAAGCCACGAGAGTCAAATTTCTAAATACAACCTAAGACGTGAGGTCATCAAGAAAAACAAGTGAAAATCAAAAGAAAAAGCTCCTGAGGAAATCTTCCTCTCCATTATCCCTCCTTTTTTCTCTCTGTCAAGCCCCCCAACCAAGAAAAGCCCACCAACCTGCTTGCCCCACCAAACTCCTGGCCAGAACTTTCCGACTCCGGACGCCTGCCTTTACCCCGCACCAGGATTCACGGCACTGTGGGGTTCCGGAAGCCGGACTTTACCCCCCGCAGCGGAAAGCAGCTCAGTGGGATCCCGAAAGCCTGCCCTACTCTCGGAATCCCACAAAACCGCCTCTGAGCGAAGGCGGGCCCTACTCCCGAAGCCCGATACCGCCTGCCAGAACTTTCTCCAAAATGGGGCCCTGACCGTTTTCGAGAGTCTTCCCTCCGAAGCTAATCGAAGCTATTTTTGTTGGCCTCTCTTTAATTGCCTGTCCTTTTCCGTAAGTCATTTCAGCTTAGCTAATCTTTTTTGAGTACATATAATCGTCAAAAATCTCTCTCTTTCTTTCCTTTTTAACCTCAAAATCTAATTGTGCTTTCTGGGTCTCATCACAATCCAAACCGGTTTTTTTGACCGTGAAAAAATATTTGACAAACTTCCTCCTAATCGGCTACAAATATTCCCAGGCCATTTTGACCTCTACTGCCTAGGGGCCAAAAACCGTTGAGCATCACTTTTCGAGACACTCAGGCTGCGGAAGTGATGCTTTTTGCTTTTTTCAATACCTGTTACTACTTTTCATTAACGATTACCATTTGGTAAATCCAATCTCGGGCCTGTTGCCCACTCTCTAATGCAGCTTAATGTTTGACGGCCACCACTAGAGTTTCTTCTCCCGGAGCAATCAACAATAAACCAAGCATCCGCACTGCTCACCGCACCCCTAGCATCATAGCCATAATCACCCACTTCAAAAACGCCTTCTGTTCGAACCCCTTCACTCATATGCACCACCGGAACAGAAACATCTTTGCCGCTCATCACGCAAGCAGAGATTGATTGCCAAAACTTGTTGGTTCTCAGTCCATATGATTCAACTGCTTTTCTTACAAGACTTCCGTTTGTTATTAGCATTCCTTTCAATTTAAAAACTTAAAGTGTCGTCATGGTAATAATCTCGCTCTCGCGATTTCCCAACAGCTTCCCCACCTGCTTTGACATTTCACTTCGCCGGTAGGTCATCCGATCCGTCTCCAATCGCTTCACAATCCATCGTCTAATTTTTTTCCAGAACCTTGCTCGGTATGCCATAGTAGTAATTTATATAACACCGCTTCCCCACTCTGTCAAGACCGATAGTTATTTTCATCATAGTTATAAGTTATGCCCATAGTTATTATGAAAAGGAGAAGCTGCCAAATCAACCATTTTTTCTTTTAAGGGGCCAAAAAGAGACGTGGGGATAAGATGGGGATAAGAGAGCTTACAGCTTAAAGTCTGCCAGCCGCGGCAGAGTCGAAGGCTCAAGAATATTCGTTAGTTTCATTGCCTTTGCTTCCTTAATCCGCCGCTCCAGATTGCTCACCCGCCGCACGTTTCCCAACAGATCCAGCTCTCCAATGGCCACCGACCTCGCCGGCAGGGCCCTGTTGCGAAAAGAGGAGAGGATTGAGAGAGCCATCGCCACATCCGCCGCCGGCTCCGAAATTTTCAGCCCACAAGAAACAGAAACGTAAACGTCCTCCTTATATAGTGGCAGATTCAGCCGCTTTTGCAAGATGGCAATCACGGTCAGGAGCCGGTTATAGTCAACTCCCGTTGCCACCCGCCTGGGACTTGGCAGAGGAGTGCTCGTCACCAGAGCCTGAATCTCGACAATCATTGGCCTGGTCCCTTCCATCATCACTGTCAAACATGATCCGGGCAAACTGGACAAATTAGACAAATTGGTCAAATCAGCCATATCTGCAGTCACCAGCCCGGCATCAGTCATCTGAAAAACTCCCACTTCATCTGTTGGCCCAAACCGGTTTTTACTTGTCCGAATAATCCGCAACCCCTCGAACCGGTCTCCTTCCACACTTAATATAGTATCTACTATATGTTCTAATACCTTCGGCCCGGCAATCGCGCCTTCTTTGGTCACATGCCCAACCAGGAAGAGGGGCAGCCCCAATTGTTTTGTTGTCCGGATGAGTCGGGCCGCGCACTCCCGAACTTGCCCCACCGATCCCGCCGGCCCTTCAAGGTCATCAGTCGTCAGTGTCTGAATTGAATCAACAATTACTAATCCTAATCCTGTCTGTTCTTCGTTTTCATTATTCTTTTCATTCCTCATTGCTAATTTTTTGCTCATTGAGGATTGCCCATTGCTCATTTGTTCAATCACCCCCACAACCACATCCACATCCGTCGCTTCTAAAACGATGGCCTTCTCGGTCACTACATTGAGTCGCTCCGCCCGCAGTCTGATTTGTGAAGCCGATTCTTCACCCGCCACGTAAAGAACCAAATTTGTCAAATTAGACAAATTGGTCAAATGGGATTTTGTCTCAGAGACTGGAGGCACTCCAAAATTCCTGGCCAGCTCCAAAAGCAATGTCGACTTCCCAATTCCCGGCTCCCCGGCCAGAAGAACCGCCATCCCAGGGACAATCCCACCGCCCAGCACCCGATCCAATTCAGAAATCCCCGTGGAGATTCTCTGAATCGCCGCTGCCTCAATATCCTTAAGATTAACTACTTGTGGGGCCCGCCCCGCGAAGCTCAATTCGTCCGGAGTCCGAAGGACGAAGCGGGAAGAGCGAAGTGGGGTCGTTAATTGTTTCCCCTTTTTGCCACCCACATTATACGACGCCTGCCCTGAGCCAGGCCGAAGGGTCACTTCCTCCACCAAAGAATTCCACGCCCCACAATTCGGACACTTGCCCAAAAAGCTCGGGCTCTGGTAACCACACTGCTGACAGACATAATTCGTTTCTCTTTTTGCCACACAGATATTATACCTTGCTACCTCCCAACAGTGCCCAGCCTTTGCGCCTCAAGAATTGGCAAACCAGCTTCAGTCGGAATATAGATCACTTCCCGGTTTTGCCCTTCTTCTAAGTTCGTGATGTACAGGTATCGCAGATACTCCTCTTTCCCCCTCAAACCATCTCCGATTATTTGATTTGAGGCGGCAACACCTTTTGCCTTCTCCACCTCAGCTTGAGCCTCCAGAGCTGCGCTATCTTTCTTCGCCCTTGCACTCTCCACCGCTACCCTCTTGCTCCACTCCGCCTGAGCCAGTTCCGCCCTTCCGTTTTGTTCGCTTGCCCAGATGTTATACGTCGGGAAAAGCCACAGCAGAAACCCCATCCCAGACACTAAAACAACAACCCCCACCAAGGAAAAAGTTATAAAATTACTATCTAATTTCACTCTTTTCACCCCCTTCATCCTCATTCTCTATCTCTAACCCGACACATCCATTAACATTTGCCAACAACATACGATCGTAACATCATGGCAAAAATTCCTTTTTCAACCTAAGCATTTGAGCCTCTCAAACCAAAATATGACTTCAAGCTAGTCGCAGACTCCACTGACTCAGCCACTATATAAGTCACTTCCCGGCCAACACTGCTTATCTGTCTCAGGAATTCCACCTCATCAAAACAAGGATAAGGATGCACAAAAACACTCCTGTTCAACATATAGAAACCCAGGTTTTGCAAGTGATTTCGAAATCGATCCCGGCCATATCGTTTCTCTTCCTTAACGTCGAAAATAACAATTCGCCACTTACCATCCCACTTAGCTGGACTTTTCACTTTCATCGACTCTAATTTATATTTCAGAGCCCTTTTAATGCCATCTTGCGTGATCTCCACCACCGGCCCATCAACCGTTTCTTTAACCGTCACCCACTTCTTGCTTTCAAATCTCCTCCACATCCGCTTATACCTCCCCTTCTCCCATCCTCTTGCCCCAGAGGCAATCACTTTCGCCAGCCCTGGCATCAAAATGGCCATCCCCACCAACCCAAACCCCGCCGCAATCAATAAGCTCTCCTTAGCCACCGGGTATTTTTCAATTCCCTTCTTAACTCTTTCCAGAAAAGCCTCTTTCTCCGGAGCGAAAATCCCCTGCACTCTATCCCAGTCAACTCTCTCCAAATCCATATCCATGAAACTACTCTGCCACCAATCTTTGCCAAAGTCAAGCGATCGGAAACCAATGGCAACCCTTCCCAAAAAAGCCGATGAAACTTCAGGCCGCTTGCACATTCAAGAAATTCCTTTACAATCCCCCTCATGAATCTTCTTTCTCTCTTTGCTCTATCTCTAATTGCCGTCACTAACTTTCTCGCCGTGGCCAACCGGCCCATTACTCTCCTCGTCAACCAACAACTTGCCGCCTACATAAAAACCGTGACCCCCCAAACTACCATCTCCGCCTCCACCTCCGCCCTTCCTACAAAATTCACCACTTCACCAGCTTACCAGTCTCCTAGTCAACCCAAGACGCCTTGGGGTTCGACCGAAAAAATCGGCGACCATCTCTATCGCACCTATGTGGGCCAGGACGAAAAAATGGCCACTCCCGACGAAATTCTTCAAGCCCTCAACACCTACCGCCAGAATCACGGGCAGGGAACCTTGCACAAGGACGACAAACTTTGCGCGTTTGCCCAGCTGCGGGCTGACGAGCAGGCGAGGCTCGGCAACCTCGACTCTCACGCCGGTTTCACCAAATACTTTGAAGATAAAAATAACTGGCAGGAGCTGGGCATCACCGGCGCCGGCGAGAACGCCTCGCAAGGTTACACTCTCTCCGGCACCCATCTCATCGAGTGGGTCTTTAGCGCCGACGACGAACATCGAAGCAATCAGCTCAACCCCAACTGGACCCTCGCCTGCGCCACTGTCTCTGGAAGTACTGTAGACATTATCTTTGGAAAGAGGTAGCCGCAGAACAAGTAGAAGGCTATCTCGAAGATTTTTTGGAAAGTCTTTTCTCGTCCTTAAAAAAGGCAATATAAGTCAAAAGCGCAGAAATAAGCACGAGAGAAAGTGCAATCAAAGCCTTTGCATTCAAGTCCCAAAAATTAATCATTTTTTCCTCCCTTTGGAAAGTTTTCTTAGCCTAAAAGCTATTAACAACAACACTATACCCATAAAAACATCTCCAGTCAATATAACAATTTGCGTTTCAAAACTAGCCCCTGGTAAATTTGGACCCACAATCACGGCGCCCAACAATGTGCTCGCCACATTAATACAAACAGCCTCAAAAATCGCAAACCAATCTGGATCAATTGCCACTCATTCAGCTTAGCACACCCACCGTACTCTCCCACTATCTCCGGAAAAACAGTGGAGGCAATCTTTGGAAAGGGATAACTGTCTAACCTCGATCTTTCCTCAACAGGCTATAATCCATCGCCATAACCTCAGCCCCAAGCCCATCGTGATTCAGGTTATTATCAAAAGCCCTACTAACAAACTCAAAAGTCTTCTCCCCAACCGAAACTAGATTTTCAACCTGCCAAAAGGCTTTTTTGTCCCAAGCTCCCGCAGCCGTCACAACCGCCTCCGAAACCTCCTGACTTTCTTGGTCTGGTGCACGCTAAGTCCCGTTGGTAGATTCGCAGTGGAAGTGCAACACTTGAAGACTAGGTTGTCAGTCTCTTC